>JBCBFY010000003.1:0-67780 GCA_038527325.1 Cyanobacteria bacterium J06614_10 | reverse complement strand
GCTTGGGCATCACGATGCGCCCCAGTGGATTTCCCTATGGCTCGAATTTTACAGGCCTGCGTGGATTCGAGATGCGGTGATAGAAGCGCTCTATCAAGGCCGCTACAAGTCCATCTCAGTACGCCAGATTTTGGAGCTGTGGCAGCGTCGTGGCCAGCCTATTCGCCATGTCACCCACGATTTTGAAGCCGCGGTCTGCCGCGAGTTTGGCGGTGCCAAGCTAGCGACCAAAGTGGTGCCCGCTACATCGGCGCCTGCCCCTCAGCGCGAGCCTAGCCTGACGCGGGCCAGCCGCCGTACGCACCAGTCCCTCTCCTCTATTTCGTTCAACTTATCTGAAAAGCACGAGGCCCCAGCGCAAGCGGATGATAGTGCTGCGGTTGCTGCGACTGCCACTGGGCGCGATCGCGCTGACCTAGCCGCAGAAACGGCTGAAATTCTTAAAGAGCAGCGCCAGCTAAACGGCATTCTCTCTCCTTCTGCTAGGGCGATTCAGCCTTTTAAGCCTGCCTTACCCTTCTCTGCGCAAACGCTGAGATTGGCTAAACAAAAGGCGTTGGCACTTTCTAATACTGCAAATTAGTCTTGCTTGGGCGGCTTCACGCCGAGGCGAATTTCTGAGCAGAACGAGGCGATTCTAAGGCCGCTGGCTAGCTCGGTCATGCCTGTGCGCATGCGCAAGTTATCGTTGATAAACCACAGACGCTCAGTAGATTGTGCTTCGCTGCTTTCAGTGACGATGGTGAGCACTTCGTCTTCTAGGGTGTAGGTGCCCTGAGCATGGGTGTTTGGCGCAGTTCCTGTACGGAGTAGCGTGCCGCTGTAGTTTTCGTTGTCAGCTGTGGTTGGCACGAGGGGCACCAGCAGGGTTGTGAACTGCTTTGCCTGGGTGTCGCCTTCTATGGTGCTGTTTTGCTGAATACGCAGGCCACAGAGGGGAGCGGCTTCCGGCAGCTGGGCTTCACCACTGCGCGCTGTCTGGCACAGCGACTGAACCTCAGCTGCATCAGCCTCCAAAAATTCAACCTCTAGATCGGACTTTCCCGCTTTGGATTGTTGGGTCGATAGCGCATGGGTGGTTCGCTGCGAAAACCATCTCCCGGCTAGTTTTTCAAAAAAGTTCACAATTTCCATCGGGCTCTTGGGGGATTTCTCTGAGGGATTTCTGGGGCTGCTAGAAATGTAGTCTACAGTGCTTTACTCTCTTTAAGTTTACGCTCAAGTGGCGATCGCGTTCCCGTGCAAAATAGCCGGTGAGTTTGGCCTTGGCGCCGGTAGTCACGGTGCCAAAACCGTTGGTTGAAGCGCCACAGCGTGCAAAGGAGAACTCAGCGAATGATAAGCTAGCCATGGAAAATAAAACAGATATTAAGAGCTTTCACCCATGACCGGATCGAACCAGACCCCTTTGCTGTTGCGGGCTGCCCAAGGCCAATCGGTTGAGCGTCCCCCGGTTTGGATGATGCGGCAGGCGGGCCGATACATGAAGGCCTACCGAGATCTCAGAGAAAAGTATCCTTCCTTTCGCGATCGCTCTGAAATCCCAGAAGTCGCCATCGAAGTCTCCCTCCAGCCCTGGAAAGCTTTCCAGCCCGACGGCGTCATTCTCTTTTCAGACATTGTCACCCCGCTGCCGGGCATGGGCGTTGCGATGGACGTCGCAGAAGGGAAAGGTCCAATTATTGAATCGCCAATTCGAACCCAGGCTCAGATCGATGCGCTGACAACATTAAATCCGGACGAGTCGTTGCCCTTTATTCGTAAGATTTTGGGCGCCCTGCGTGAGGAAGTGGGCAACCAGTCCACGGTTCTAGGTTTTGTCGGTGCACCTTGGACTCTGGCGGCCTACATTGTGGAAGGAAAGGGCTCCAAGACCTATTCCGTGATTAAAAACATGGCGTTTTCTCAGCCGGAGATGCTCCACCAGCTGCTGAGCAAAATCGCTGACAACATCGCCATCTACGTGCGCCACCAGATTGACTGCGGCGCTCAGGTTGTGCAGCTGTTCGACTCTTGGGCTGGTCAGCTCAGCCCCCAAGACTATGCGACGTTTGCCCTTCCCTATCAGCAGCAGATTGTGCGCCAGGTCAAGGCGACCCACCCGGATACGCCGCTGATTTTGCTAGTGAGCGGCAGCGCGGGCGTGCTAGAGCTGATGGGTAAGTCGGGGGTAGATATCGTTAGTGTGGACTGGTCAGTCGATATGGCCGATGCTCGTCGCCGACTTGGGCCGGAGATGATGGTACAGGGCAATGTCGATCCGGGCGTGCTGTTTGGCTCTAAAGAAGTGATTCGCGATCGCATCATCGACACCGTCCGTAAGGCAGGCAGCAAAGGACATATTCTCAACCTTGGCCACGGCATCCTACCCGGCACACCAGAGGAGAATGGGGCATATTTCTTTGAGGCCGGTAAGCGAGTCAATGAGTTCTTAGCGGCAACTGTTTAGTAAATCGCTAACTAAAAGAGGCGAATCGCTGACCTGTGAAAGACACACAACACGTCTGACATTATGACAAATGAAGAGCTACAGACCCTAGTCGCACAAAATAGCCAAGACATTGCGGGTTTGAAGCAAGTCTTGAGTGCCTTGATTGTGGATACTATCCGTCCGTTGAGTGACAGATCGGTCAGTCTAGAGCAATTGGCAGAAAATACTTCGCAGATTGCTGCCGATACGGCTCAGCGTTCTGCGAAGCAGTCACAACAGATACTGGAACAATCAATCCAATTTTCTGAGTATGCACAAATTATTCAAAACATACTAGACGAGGCCCGCGCAGACCGTACCGCCTATCAAAGCCGGTTTGATGCACAGCAAGAGATTCTGCGATCTATTCTGCTGGAGCTGAGAAGTACCAATTCTAGGCTTGAGAATCTTGAGGCCAGTTGACGGCTGAGTGTATATCTGGAGACTGTCACACGATACCCCTTCTGACTTAAGGTCTCCATGACAAAATTGTTGCTCCTTTCTCAAAAGCAGTCTTAAAAGCAAGTACAGAAGGCAGGCTCATGCGTATTTTTATAACCGGTGCGAGTGGCTGTATTGGCCATTACCTGGTAGAAACGCTCATCGAAAACACCGACCACGAGCTGTTTTTGATGATGCGCAATCCGGCCAAGCTGCAGGTGCCGACAGACCAGCGCCCCGGTGTGCATGTGTTGCAGGGCGACATGCGTGAGGTCGCCCAGTTTGCAGACCTGCTGAAAACCATTGATACGGCTATCTTGGTGGCCACTTCCTGGGGTGACCCGCAGGAAAGCTATGAGATCAATGTAGAAAAAACGCTGGAGACGATGTCCCTGCTCGATCCGGAGCGCTGTCAGCACGTCATTTACTTCTCTACCGCAAGCATTTTAGATCGGGACAATACGCCGCTGAAGGCCGCAGGTGAGATTGGCACTGACTACGTGCGGACCAAGTACATCTGCCATGAGAGGCTACAGACGATGGCGATCGCACCCAAAGTCACCACGGTGTTTCCCACCCTGGTGTTTGGCGGTAGCGCCGATAAGCCCTACTCCCACATCTCTGGCGGCCTCCCCGAAGTTGCCAAATACATTGGGTTGATTCGGTTTCTTAGCGCCGATGGCAGCTTGCACTACATCCATGCCAAAGACATTGCAGAGGTCGTGCGTTATCTCGTCGACCATCCACCTGGCCCTGAAGATAGCCGAGAGATTGTGATTGGCAATCCAGCCAAGACCGCCGATGAAATCGTCGAAGAAATTAGCGATTATCTGGGAAAACGGGTTTATTTCAGAATTCCGCTTTCCTTTGGCCTAGCCAACGCGGTGATCAAACTTTTCAATATCCGCATGGCGGACTGGGACCGCTTCTGTATGGACTATCGCCATTTCACTTACGAAAACCCGGTCACGCCCTCTAGCTTTGGCCTAGAGGACAACTACCCGACAGTGCGAGATGTTTTTCGCTCAGCTGGTGTAGTGCCAAAGGCGTAGGTGCTAAACCCACTGCAAATGTTCTAATGCTTTAAGCCACTTGTTATAGTACGTTTGTATAGTTCTCCTGCAGTCTTTGGGACGCGCTTCACCATGGCGATTATCTCCTCCAAGCAATCGGCCTCCAATGGCGGCGAGAAGCGTAAGCAGAAGTCTGTTGCGGCAGCACCTTCTACCCGGCCATCGGCTGATACTGGCGCCCCCGAAAGCAAAGAGGCACCGCCGACCGGCAAAAAGACAGACTTGCTACAGCAGGAGGCAAGGCCCACCGAGCTGGCTCGTCATGAAGAGGGCATTCGGCCTGAGGCCATTGATGACTATATTGGCCAAAAGGCGCTCAAAGAAGTACTGCGAATAGCCATTCAGGCTGCTAAGTCTCGCCAGGAGCCGCTGGACCATCTGCTGCTATATGGTCCGCCAGGACTGGGGAAAACCACAATGGCGCTGATTTTAGCTCAGGAGATGGAAGTCGACTGCAAGATTACCACTGCGCCTGCGCTAGAGCGTCCTCGAGACATTGCTGGACTGCTGGTGAACCTGAAAGCAGGAGATGTACTGTTTATTGATGAAATTCATCGGCTCTCCCGGGTGACTGAAGAGATTTTGTATCCGGCGATGGAAGATGCCCGGCTAGATATCACGATTGGTAAGGGGCAGAGTGCCAGGACGCGAAGCATTCCGCTGCAGCCGTTTACCCTGGTCGGGGCGACGACCCGGGTGGGTGCACTGGCTTCGCCGTTGCGCGATCGCTTTGGGCTGATCCAGCGTCTGCGCTTTTATGAAATAGACGAGCTAACTCAGATTGTGCTGCGCACGGCGACCGTCTTAAAAACTGAAGTGCTGCCAGCGGGGGCCGAAGAAATTGCCCGGCGCGCCAGAGGAACGCCGCGGATTGCTAACCGTTTGCTCAAGCGGGTGCGCGACTATGTGCAGGTAAAGCAGCTAGGTCCTATTGACCAGCCGATTGCTGCTGAAGCCCTTGAGCTATTTAACGTGGATCCTTGCGGCCTAGACTGGACTGACCGCCGTTTGCTGACCTTGATGATTGAAAACTTCAACGGCGGACCCGTTGGCCTCGACACGATGGCCGCGTCGACTGGGGAAGATGCCCAGACGATTGAGGAAGTGTATGAACCTTATCTATTGCAAATTGGCTACTTACAAAGGACGCCAAGAGGACGGGTGGTGACGGCAGCTGCCTGCCGTCACCTGGGCTATGAGGTGCCGCACAGCAGATTTTTCATGCACGATGCGCCGCTGTTCAACCTGATGACGCCTGCTGATGCGATCGCGCCTGAAGCCCTTCCTGATGAGCGCATCGTCAAATCTACTGAATCTGATCTTACATTTCAAAAAAGTGGAGATGGCTTATCATCTGCTCCGTCATCTGGCGTCGATGAGACGGCGTAAACGGTTTATGCTAGCTACCAGAACTGTGCGAGTTGCCACCTTTTTAGGGATCAGTAGTTTTGATTAAACGCTTCCGTGCTTATAGGTATGCTAGGAGCATCCAAACCTCAGTAAAAGTGCCGATATTTCAACTCATAAAGAAACTCAAACTGGTAGCAGTAGCCATCATATTTGTATGGTCTTGCTGGATTGTTTCGCCCGGGTTAGCGGAGGCCAGCATCCTGCCTGAAGTAGCCCTTTCTTTCTCTGGCTGGAATCGGGCAGCGGCGGAGCAAGACTGGGGCACCATTGGCACGCTCAGAAAAGCCGCCTTTGCCGCAACTCAGGCCGGTCAGTTCGAGCTTGCAGAGCAAAAGTGGACCGAACTGATTGAGCAGCTACCTGAGGAGGCCGCTGTCTGGAGCAATCGGGGTAACGTGCGCGTTCGGCAAAATAATTTGGACGGGGCAATCGCAGACTACACACAAGCCATCGAGCTGGCCCCCACCGAGCCTGACCCCTATCTCAATCGTGGCGCAGTCTGGGAAGCGATGGGCCAATGGCAAAAGGCGATCGCCGACTACAATCAGGTACTGCAGCTTGATCCCGACGATCCGGCAGCATACAACAACCGAGGCAACGCCGAGGCTGGCTTGCAAGAGTGGGAACTGGCGATCGCCGACTATCAAGCAGCGATTACGCTACAGCCTAGCTTTTCACTCGCCTACGGCAACTACGCGCTCGCCCTGTATCAAACGGGTGAAACACAGCAGGCCTTGCAGCTAATGAAAAGCCTCGTGCGAAAGTATCCGAGCTTCGCGGATATGCGCGCTGCCCTGACCGCGGCGCTGTGGGAGGCCGGAAAAGGTGGTGAAGCAGAAAGCAATTGGGTCGCCGTGGTTGGCCTAGATACTCGCTACAAAGACCTGAACTGGGTTAAAAACGTGAGACGCTGGCCGCCAAAAATGGTGACTGCCCTAGATCATTTCCTGAACCTGTAAGCATGCGCTCGCGGGTTGCACTTGTACCAAGGACCGCAACGCGCAAGTTATGCATAACTAGTAGGGCGTTTTGTGATAAGTGTAATGTTTTTATAAGGCCTGTGTAAATCTAGTGTTAAATTATACGGGCGCGTAGATCTTGATCCCAACACCGTTTTTTCTCGGATAAGTATCAGGGTATACACGGATCTGCCTAAATGCCGACCGAGCTAATATATGTAGACTCCTGAGTATCTACCTAATCCTGTCTTTTTCGTACAAGGACTAAGGAATGCTGCGGTGTGTAGGTGGTGTGGTTGCTATGTCGTCAGTGTTCAGCAATTTTTTCCCCGCATTTGCGGTGAATCTGATATGCTCAAGCGCCCTCATAATGCTCCGTCTGCTGCTGCAAGCTGGCTGTCATCAGCCACATCTGGCAGCGGCCATGTGACAACATCAGGAACGCCTCAGCCTACTAACCAGAAAAGGTCTGTTGCGGAAGGTTCGCAAGGACTTACCCAGAGCACTGACCAAGAAAGTAAGGTTTGTATATCTGTGTGGTCTAGTCATGATAACGCTGACGAGCCTGACGAACCTCTAGATAATCGTTCAAAGCATGCATGGCGCGATCCGGTTGCGTTTCAAGCGGGCTACTTTAAGGATGGTGACGAGGCGATCGCATCCCACTTATCCCATTCATCTACTGATGATCCGCTGACCGCAGAGGTGCTTCAGCTGAGGCAGCTGAAGCAATATGTCCTTCAGCAAACCCAACTGCGGAGGGTAGAGCGTCAGCTGCGTCGCACGCTATCGGCCTCGGCCATCTTTGGCACGGTTGTCGTAGAGGCAGCTAAGCTGTTTGGTGCTAAGCACGTGAGCCTGCTGCGCTACCAGCCAAACGCTCAAGCTTTTCAGCAGGTGACACGCTATTGTCAGAATGAAACGCTTGCCTGGCATCCATCTGTTTCGTTTTCCCTGGCTGAATTCCCCGGGCTGACGCAGCGACTGTGGCAGGGGCAGTCTCTGCGAATTTTTTCAGAGCAGCTAGCAACGTCTTTGACGGACTCTCTACATGCTTCGGCGCCATCGAGCGTTCAGCAAGCAGCGTATGGGCAAGACTTTTTAGAACAGGGCGTCGATGCTTTGGATGAAGAGTGTCGGCACTGGCTAGCCCAATGGCCGGGTAGCTGGCTGATAGTGCCCATTCGTCACAGAGAGATAGGCGCAGCGAGCGGCGCGCAAACTTGCTGGGGCGCTATGGCACTTGCCCTGCCAGAACACCGGGTTTGGACGGAAGGTGCGATCGCTGCGGCCCAGAGTATTGCCGTCGAGCTGACTCTAGCCGTTGCCCAGAGTCAGCAGTACCAAGAGCTGCTAACAGCGAATCAGGAGCTGCAGAAGCTTGCCCTTTCTGACGGTCTAACGTCTCTTGCCAATCGTCGCCGCTTTGATGAGCACCTGGCAGACGAGTGGCAGCGGCTGGCCCGAGATCAGCAGCCGCTGTCGCTAATCCTATGCGATTTGGACCATTTCAAACGGTACAACGATACGTTTGGTCATCCGGCAGGCGATCGCTGTCTCATTCGAGTGGCAAGAGCCTTATTAAATGGTCCTCAGCGCCCAGCTGACCTTGTCGCTCGGTACGGCGGCGAAGAATTTGCCATCATCTTGCCCAACACCGACACCCACGGTGCCTGGCGCATCGCTCAAAAAATCCACGAAAGCATCCGGGCGCTGCAAATTGCTCACGCTCCCGGTAATGAAGAGCCCTACGTGACGGTTACCATGGGCGTTTCTACCGTGGTGCCAGGGCACGAAATGACCGCTCAAATGCTGGTTCAGGCTTCGGATTTGGCGCTGTACCACGCCAAGCAGCATGGCCGCAATCGCACCTATGTCAATGGCCACTACAACACGGTGAAGCTCGACTCGCTGCCCGATGCCAACCGGGCACCCGCCGACCAGCCAGATGTGATGCCCACCTCGGATCACCCATAGGCGAGCGCATGCTAAGCAGCTGCGCAGACTCATTAACTGCTTACGCTAGCTAGCTGCCATAGTTAGCGAGCTTTGCGAAGCTGCCGGCGGTGAGGCTTGCCCCGCCTACTAGCGCCCCGTCGATGTCCGGCTGCGCCATAATTTCATCAACATTGGCAGGCTTGACCGAGCCGCCGTATTGAATAGAGACTTCCTGGTTGTCTAATAGCGCTCGAATATGACCGATGACCCGATTGGCCTCATCTGCGGCGCAGGTATCGCCGGTACCAATTGCCCAAATCGGCTCGTATGCAATCACTAGATTGAACTGATTGACGTTAACTAGGGCCTTCTGGATTTGATTGGTGATGATGTTTTCGGTTTCGTTGGCGTCGCGCTGCTGTTTGGTTTCGCCGACGCACAAAATGGGTGTGAGGCCATCTAGCTGGGCTGCTTGCAGGCGCGCGTTAACCGTTTCATCGGTTTCGCCAAAGTACTGCCTACGTTCGCTGTGGCCAACCACCACGTAGCGAACGCCAATTTCTTTGAGCATGGCACCCGAAATTTCGCCGGTATAGGCGCCTTCTTTTTCCCAGTGAACATTTTGAGCCCCGATTTGAATGCGAGTGCCCTGCAGCTTGTTTGCCAGCAACCCCAGCGAGGTAAAAGGTGCACAGAGGACCAGCTCCCTATCGTCAGGAACGCGCTCAATATGAGGCATCAACTGTTGCACGAAGTCCGAGGCTTCTGCCTGGGTCTTATGCATTTTCCAATTACCAGCAATTACAACTTTTCGCACAGCTCTTCACTTATAGGCGCAGCATCCTGGATCCTACAGGTAAACCCCGACCCCAAGCAATTTTGTATGAACTAAAAAGGGCGCTGCTGTGATTTCTACAGCAGCGCCCTTTAGGTTTGCTTGTGCCCTGCACTTACGAAGGTGCTATCACACGCTTAGGCGACTCCAGCTGCCGCTTTTGCTTTTTCGGCTTCGTCGGGGTGAATGCCTAAGCGGGTCAGGTTTACCCGGCCACGGTTGTCGATTTCACGCACCTTGACGAGCACTTCGTCGTCCACGTTGACTTCGTCTTCTACCTTGTTGACGCGGTAGTCGGCGAGCTGTGAAATGTGGATCATGCCTTCTTTGCCCGGCATGATTTCTACGAAAGCACCAATGGGGATGACGCGGGTCACTTTACCCATGTACACGTTGCCAGCCTCGGGCACGTGGGTAATGCCTTCGATCATTTTCTTAGCCTGCTGGGCTTTTTCAGAATCCACCGCAGAAATGGTAACGGTACCGTCGTCTTGAATATCGACCTTGGCACCGGTGGCTTCAGTAATTGCTTTGATTTGCTTACCGCCCGGCCCGATCACCATGCCGATCTGGTCAGGCTTGACCTGCATGGTTAGCAGTCTGGGGGCATACGGCGAAACTTCGCTTCTGGGCTTGTCGATGGTCTCCAGCATTTTTTCTAAAATGTGCAGACGTGCTGGGCGGGCTTGGTTGATGGCTTCGCTGATCACCTCCATGGATAGGCCGGTAATTTTCATGTCCATCTGTAGGGCCGTGATGCCGCTGTCGGTCCCTGCGACTTTGAAGTCCATGTCTCCTAGGAAGTCTTCAATGCCTTGAATGTCGGTGAGGATGCGGACCTCTTCACCTTCGCGAATGAGGCCCATGGCAGCGCCGCTGACGGGCTGAGCAATGGGTACACCTGCGTCCATAAGTGACAATGTGGAGCCGCACACAGAGCCCATTGAGGTGGACCCATTGGAAGAGAGCACTTCGGAGACGACGCGGATCACGTAGGGAAAGTCTTCTTGGGAAGGCAGGACGGGAATTAAGGCCCGTTCTGCGAGGGCGCCGTGGCCAATTTCGCGTCGACCGGGCGATCGCATGGGACGCGTTTCACCCACAGAATAGGGCGGGAAATTGTAGTGGTGGATGTATTTTTTGTCGTCGCTTGGATGGAGATCGTCCATCATCTGCGCATCGCCGGGGGTGCCCAGCGTAGCAATAGAGAGCACCTGGGTAAGCCCTCTGCGAAATAGCCCTGTGCCATGTACGCGGCTAGGCAAGACGCCTGTGCGGCAGGTGATTTTTCGAACTTCATCTAGCTTGCGACCGTCGACCCGTACGCCTTCTTCCAAAATTTGGGCGCGCATGAGCTTTTTCGTTAGGCTCTTAAAAGATTTGCCCAGTGCCTTGCTGTCGCCTTCGTAAGCGGCGCGAACGGCATCATCTTCTGCTTTTTCAGCGATCGCATCGGCCATCTTTGCTTTGATCGCATCTAGCTTGTCATCGCGCTCGGCCTTTGTTTGCTCAAACTGCTTGAGCACCTCTTTGATAGCGTCAGTGGCCTGCTCGCTCAAGAAGGTCTCTAGCGTAGGGTCGACCACGGGCTCCGGCTCCGTAGGTCGCTCAAGGCCCAACTCTTTGACCAAGTCTAGCTGAGCCTGAATCAGGTCGCGGACAACTTCATAGCCAAAGTCGATGGCTTCGATGACGTCTTGCTCTGGCAGCTGATTGGCACCCGCTTCGACCATGATGACGCCATCGGGAGAGCCTGCAACGACTAGGTCAAGCTCACCTTCTTCAATTTCAGCGTAGGTGGGGTTGATAATAAAGTCATCGCCAATCAGACCCACTCTGACGGTTGCCATAGGGCCATTGAAGGGAATTTCTGCTAACAGCACGGCGATGGAGGCACCGGTAGCTGCCAAGACATCTGGAGGCACGTCCTCATCCATTGAAAGCGTTGTCGCTACGATCTGGATGTCGTCTCGAATCCACTGGGGAAATAGGGGGCGCATAGGCCGGTCGATGAGGCGGCTAGTGAGGGTGGCCCGCTCTGGGGGACGCCCTTCTCTACGCAAAAATCCGCCTGGAATGCGCCCAGCTGCGTACAGTCTTTCTTCGTAATCTACTAGGAGGGGGAGGAAGTCGATTCCTTCTCGACCGCTCGATCTGGTTGCCGATACCAACACCGCCGTATCACCAGAACTTACCAGCACCGAACCCCCAGCCTGCGGGGCAAACAACCCTACCTTCAGCTGAATATCCCGACCGTCGATGGAAATCGACTTATCAATTTCTTGCATTGAAGCGTCCTTACTCTTTTTAGTTTTCTCATTTTGTGCTTTGGCAATCGTATCACTGATGACGAAGCCTTGCTTGAATGGTTAATAAACTTGGTTTTACAGGGGTTTCCCCTTTTTTTTGCCGGTTCGTCTTTGCTCAGAATGTTTGGCTCTCCGTAAAATCACGGGTCTTTATTTGCGTTTATTGTGATCTTGATCATGCTCTGCGCGGCGATCGCACGCCATGCCCTCCTGTGTGGACAGTCGTCGTAACGGTTCGCACATCAGCGCAGCTGAATAGATCGTTTTTTGTGCGGAAATACTAGAGAAATCTACACAAAAGAGACTGTTTTACGCCTGAGCTGCGAGTGTCATAGTTCATCGTGCGAGGGTATCTTTTGTGCTGATACTAAAGATGACTTACCCTGTTGGGAACCTTGGACGCTCTTCCTTCCTTGCTATGACCATACTTGTGACCGGCGCTGCCGGGTTTATCGGTTATTTCGTCTCTCTCCGGTTACTAGAAGCAGGCGTGCCAGTGTACGGCATCGATCTGCTAAATGACTATTACGATGTTGGTCTCAAGAAGGATCGGCTCTCTCAGCTACAGGCTTTTGATAATTTCACGTTTGAGCAGCTTGACATTGGCGATCGCGATGCCATGGCAGCCCTGTTCTCTCGCCAGTCATTCGACCGGGTCGTGCATCTAGCGGCCCAAGCCGGAGTGCGCTACTCCCTGCAAAATCCTTTGGCCTATGCAGACAGCAACCTCATGGGATTTGTCAATATTTTGGAGGGCTGTCGGCACAGCCAGGTGGCGCATCTGGTTTTTGCCTCTTCTAGTTCGGTCTATGGTCAGAACCGAAAGGTCCCTTTCTCCACCAGCGACCGGGTCGACCATCCGGTGTCACTCTACGCTGCTACCAAAAAGTCAAATGAGCTGATGGCCCATGCCTACAGCCATCTGTACGATTTGCCGGTGACAGGGCTGCGATTTTTTACGGTGTATGGCCCTTGGGGACGGCCCGATATGGCCTACTTTAAGTTTGTCGATGCGATCGCCAAAGGCCGGTCCATCGATGTGTACAACCACGGCCAGATGAAGCGCGACTTTACTTATATAGATGATGTGGCAGAAGGCATTCTCCGCGCGATGGAAAAACCGCAGCGTCGCCTCACAAAAGATGAAGCCGAAGCAAAAGGCCGAGAGACCACAGCGCCCTACAAAATTTATAATATTGGCAACCACAGCCCGGTCAGCCTAATGGACTTTATCACCACGATTGAGCAAGCGATGGGCAAGGTCGCTGAGAAAAATATGATGCCCATGCAGCCAGGGGACGTGCCTGCGACCTATGCCGACGTTGCCGACCTGATGAATGACGTTGGCTTCAAGCCGTCTACCCCTTTGTCTGTGGGCATCCAAAAGTTTGTGGACTGGTACAAAGGCTATTACAACGCCGACTAGAGAGCCGACCAGAAATAGCCTCAAGACAGGTGAAAACAGGCGTTTTAGTGTTCTTCCCTAGTGCATCTGGTCGTTTAACAGATGCGTAAAAGCTGCAGAAATAAAGGATGGAGCTAAGGAGATTCGAACTCCTGACCCCCTCAATGCCATTGAGGTGCGCTACCAGCTGCGCTATAGCCCCGTTACGTGAGCCTATCTGTAGAGATTGGCTTTGCGTAGACTACTATAATTACGTAGAAATGAGAAACGCGTCAAGCTATGACCGCCCCCCCCTCTAGCGCTAATTCTGGTGAGCCCAATATCCCTGATGCACAGACGACTGCGCAAGCGGCCATTGAGACGCTGCTCAAGCAACTGCGTCAAAAAGAGGGCAACTGGGTCGAGTGGGGTAAAGCCTGCCATACCCTTCAGAAGGCGAAGATGTCCCCCCAAGCTATCTTCGAATCCACCGGGTTTGAGCCCATTCAGCAAAATCAGCTGATCGTCGCGGCTCAGGTGTTTGATTCGATGGTGGCCGGTGGCGTGAGCGATGCGGCAAAGGCCCACTATCAGGTGCGTGGAAGCGACAGTCTATATGAGTTTAGGATTTTGCCTCAGGAGCATCGCGCGGCAGCGGCAGACTTTGCATTTAGTAACGGTCTAGATAGCTCGCAGGTCAAAGACATTGTGAAGGGCCTGAGAGATTTTTCTTATAGCGATGAGCCGCCACCGGGGTTTGAAAAAACGATGGGCGATGGTGCGGCTTATCACTACTGGCGGTTGGCGCGTCAGCAAAGCGATCTGCAGTCGCGATCGCGCCTCATCGCTCAAAGCCTCAGGTTTGCCACCTCCGACAGCGCCCGCAGCAAAATTGAAAAGCTTCTCACCGATTTCACGGTCGTCTCTGCCAAATCAGCTCCCCGGCTGCCGATTTTTCGCTTAGAAAATGAAGCCGACTCGCCGATTATTGTGCCGGTAGCTGGTCAGCTGCCGCTGATGACAGAGGCCTACAAGCAGGTACCCACGGCTGTCCCGGAAGATCCCTTTGGCATGGTGAAGTTTGCGGGGGAAGGAGCGTGGGTGCCTGTGCCCGGTTGGCAGGTGATGCTAAAGGCAGAAGACCCGATCGCGCTACTGGCCAAATATGCCCAGCTGCCAAACCCGCCCGACGGCTACGACGATGAGGAGGTACTCATTATTGTTGACCGGGCCAGGCGTCAGTGGGATGAGTTTAGCTATTACGTCTTCGATGCCGGTGGTCAGTTAGAGGTGAGCTGGTTTGAGGAAGCACCCCAGACCCAGCTGTTGGGTAGCGTCGTCTTAATTTTGCGGCCCAAAAAAGTGCTTGACCAAAACTACACCCAAGAATACTGGCAGATAGATGAGTAAGCAGATAGATGAGTAGGCAGATAGATAGATAAAAGGAGGCTGGTCGTATGCCTTTAGAGCGTCGATTATCCCGTGAGATTTTTGCAGAAACCGAAATTGTTGAGCTGCGTCAGGTTTGTATGACGCCTAGCGGGCTATTTGAGCCGGGAAAATATTTAGTGGGTCAGCTGCCGGATGCTGCCTTTGAGATGGGTCTGGTAGAGAGGCTTCCACCCGTGCGCGGTAAGAGTGAGCAGGTCGGTCCGCCCGTGCCCAAAGATCCTGATTCGGAAAGCGATGGGTCAGAAGAGGACGATCTGACTTCGGATGAGGCTGATAGGGGTGATGCATAGGGACTGCTGGTTGCCTCTGCGATGTAGACACAGCCCTAGGCCATAAGCGTTAGTATTGATCCCCAACGATTTTTACTGACTTTCCACTGAATCCATAAAAGATAGGAGCTGCATTATTTACACTCGTCCCCTCGCCAAACTCATCGAAGAATTTCAGCGCTTGCCTGGCATTGGTCCCAAATCAGCCCAGCGCTTAGCGATGCATATGATCAAGCGCCCGGATGCTGAAGTGCGGGCGCTTGCAAATGCGCTGCTCGATGCAAAGCAGCAAGTCGGCCAGTGCTCTCAGTGCTTTCATCTGTCCGCTGAACCCGTTTGCAATATTTGCCGTTCGCAGGCGCGAGACCCTAGCACGCTGTGCGTCGTAGCCGAATCTCGCGACGTGATTGCCCTAGAGAAAACCCGTGAATATAAAGGGCGATATCACGTGCTGGGTGGCTTAATTTCGCCGATGGATGGTATTGGACCCGAGCAACTCAATATCGGTCAGCTCGTGCACCGTGTGAGCAAAGAGGGGACAAGTGAAGTGATTTTGGCGATTAGCCCCAGCATTGAAGGCGATACTACGACGCTGTATGTTGGTCAGCTTTTGAAACCTTTTACTAAGGTGACTCGGATTGCCTTTGGACTGCCTATGGGCGGCGATCTTGAGTATGCCGATGAGGTGACTTTGGCAAGAGCGTTGGAAGGTCGCCGCGAGTTTGATAGTTAGCCTGCTGTAGATTGAAGTCAGATAAAAGGCGATATTTTTCTGTCATGAAAATATCGCCTTTTGCGCTAGTTTGTGGGGCTAATGCTTGAGGGCTAATAGGCTAATGTTTCGAGCGTTTCCCTTAGGTAGAGCCGCACCATCTGCTCAGTGGACGCGTTTTGGGTGATGGATGAGGGTTGCTCTGAACACCAGCTTTGAAAGCCTGAGCTCGTTGCGATCGCACTCTTTAAGCTTTGCCATAGCTCCTTGCTTTTGGGAGAGTGAGCTGGTGTCGCTGAAGACGAATTAGCCATAGGTGATCCTCCATAGCGCAGAGCGTTGTAGCCCCGTCGCAATTGCTACTGCATTTTAAGGATAGCTCACGCCTTTGGGTTTCAGCTGTAAGGAATGCCACAGTTTGTAGCGATTAAGCTAGCAGAACTGACCATAACTGCGCTATATGTTTTTAACAGAAATGGGGTGCCTAAATGACTTTAAGTAGCTATCAGGGATCACATAAAATCATGCGCAAAGAATTGCTCTCAAAAATCCTACGCCGCTATCCCTTCTTGAGCGGGTGTGGGACAGTCGCCAATTCAAAATGGGTGCGATCGCTAGCCGGTGACAGCAAGCAAGAAGTATGGGCAAAACTCGAAAATGGACTATCAGTAAAGTGCTCTCTCGCTGAGTTTGGCGGGCGAGCCGTTTTTTATGCCGGAGACACTGACCGCAAGCTGACAAAGCTGCTACAGATTTTCTTGCGGCCCGGAGATACGGTGCTCGACATTGGCGCCAATATTGGCACCACAGTGCTGCGATCTGCCCATTTGGTCGGTCCTCACGGCCATGTCCATGCTTTTGAGCCAAACCCTGCCGTACAAAAGACACTCAAAGAATCCGTCGCCTTCAATGGTTTGGAAAATGTCACGATTCATTCTGTTGCTGTGGGAGATAGCCCAGGCGAGCTGGACCTCATGGTGCCCATCGGCCACAATGGCGGCGCTTCATTGACGCGTCGCGATGTAGAAGCAACCCAAGCGACCGGGACAACGATGGTTAAAGTTCCTGTGAGAACGGTTGACGATATCTTCTCGACACCGGCTTTTGAGGCCATTCGCTTGGTCAAAATCGATGTCGAAGGGTTTGAACCCCAAGTCATTCAGGGGGCTTACAACCTCTTCAGGCAGGTGCCCCCAGATGTCATGGTGGTAGAGGTCAACCTCTGTGAAAATTTAGACCAGCATCCAACGGTCTTGGCATTGCGAGACCTAGGCTATCAGCTGTTCTGCATAGAAAAGAGCTATCTCAACCTAAAGATTACTAAGCTAGAAGCCGGACGGACCTCGTTCCCAGGGCACGATATTTTAGCGTTGCGACCTGGCAAAGTTTCGCCTCATATTTTGGATCAGCTATCAATATCTGCTGGATCTGCTTTTGCGTGATCTGCAATTTCATCATGGGTCGCCGCTGTTGTGTCAGCGGCGACTCTACTGATCTCTTGGATATCTGCGTCTTTGCTGACTGCTTCAGCCTCTACTGCTTCAGTATGCCGCTCAGTAGCGCCATCATTTGTGAGAATTTTCTGCGAAGGGGTGGCTAGGGGTGCTTCTGACACCTTCTTCGGGAGGTCATTGGTTGCGTTTTCAGTGGGTAAGGGGTCCGGCAAAATTTGCTTAACGGGCAAGCCCAAAATTAAAAAGTTCCGCGATATTTGACTTTCATCGTAGGCGGATACGCGCTTGAGGGCGGCCGGTTCCACTAAGATAATGCGGCCTGCGCTGATAGAAATCTGCAAAAATGAGCAGGCGACTAGAAAGGTGATGACCGCTACGACCGTGCCAGAAAGCGGCGCAAACAGAGGCGCTACACGCGGCAACCTTTCATACAATCGGCCCAAAACCCAGAAGGAAAACAGCGCAGAGAGCAGAGAGAGTGCCTTGATTTGCCATGAGGTGAGTAGCTGCAAGTATCGCCGCTGATCGTCGCTGAGGCAGCTAGGCTGCAACGCGAGTGGGGGTAGGCTGAAGAGGTAAAACGGCTTGAGCCACTGCATGAGCAGCGGTGGGACAATACCAATGAGTGCGATCGCCCAAAACTGACCGCCATAGATCGCTGGGTAGCCTGCTGCGGGGCTCACAGAAGCCAAGCTTGCCAAGCATATTGCTAGCAAAAGCGGCACGGCTGCGAGCCCTAATAAATGCACCCAGAGGTAGCGGTCTTGCTGCAGTTTTACACCCATCAATCAGCCCCTCTTGTAAGACGGCTAAGATGGCCGCAAACAGGTTGTGGGTCCTAGCGCTAGGTCCGCGCTAGGGTTCGGCGTTGAGACACCATCTTGAAGGCTTCGATAGTGTCGCCTTCTTTCCAGTCGTTGAAGCCGCCGACTGCGATGCCGCACTCAAAGCCAGCATTGACTTCTTTGGCGTCGTCCTTCATCCGCTTCAGCGAGTCGAGGTTGCCTTCGTAGACGACTTCGCCATCTCGCCGGACGCGAACTCTGCAGTTGCGCGTAACTTTGCCAGAGAGCACATAGCAACCCGCCACAGTTCCTTTGCGTACGGGGAATACGGCTCGCACTTCGACCTGGCCCAAAGGCTCTTCGACCATCTCAGGCTCAAGCAAGCCTTCCATCGCACCTTCGATATCCTCTAGCAGCTTGTAGATGATGTCGTAGTCCTGAATGTCGACCCCTAAGTTGTCGGCTTCTAGGCGAGCGCTGTTAGAAACGGTCGTGCTGAAGCCAATAATGACTGCGCCACTGGCCGCCGCAAGATCAACGTCCGTTTCACTGATTTCACCCGGCGCGGCCATCAGCACGCGAATTTGGACCTCATTTTGAGGCAGCTGCTGCAGAGAGCCCAAAATGGCTTCTAGCGAGCCCTGTACGTCGGCTTTCAGAATCAGGTTGAGCTCTTTTAGCTCGCCTTCTTTGGCCTGCTCAGACAGGGAGTTGAGCGTGACGCGGCGAGATGCCATGGTCTGTGCCAGCCTAGACTGACGCTGCTCAATGGCTTTTTCATCGGCAGCTGCCCGGGCATCTTTTTCCTCTGCGTACACTTCAAACTCTTCGCCTGCAGGTGGCACATCGTTGAGGCCGAGTACCTCCACAGCAAAGGAGGGCTTCACCTCGCTAGAGCGATGGCCTCGGTCGTCTACCATTGCCTTTACCCGGCCAAATACCGGACCTGCGGCGAAGGCATCGCCCACCTTGAGCGTTCCGTTTTGTACTAGCAGGGTGGCGACGGGTCCTCGTGCTTTGTCGAGGTGCGCTTCAATCACGGTCCCTCGGGCCAAGCGCTCAGGATTCGCCTGCAGGTCTTCTACCTCAGCGACTAGCAGCAACATTTCTAAAATGGTGTCTACGTTCTCGCCAGTGATGGCACTGACGGGCACCATGATGGTGTCACCGCCGTATTCTTCGGGGACGAGGTTGTGCTCCATGAGCTCCTGCTTCACCCGGTCTGGGTTGGCAGCTTCTTTGTCGATTTTGTTGATGGCGACCACGATGGGTACACCTGCCGCTTTGGCGTGGCTAATGGCTTCAATGGTTTGAGGGCGAACGCCGTCGTCAGCTGCGACCACCAAGATGGCGATGTCTGTGACCCGAGTGCCGCGCGCTCGCATGGCCGTGAAGGCCTCGTGACCCGGCGTATCTAGGAAAACGATTTGGCCGGATTTGCGATCGCTATTCGGATTGGACTGCAAATCAACATGGTAGGCGCCAATGTGCTGGGTAATGCCACCCGCTTCGCCCTCGGTGACCTTGGCCTGACGAATATAGTCGAGCAGACTGGTTTTGCCGTGGTCTACGTGGCCCATGATCGTCACGACCGGTGGGCGAGAGATGAGACTGTCAAGGTCTTCCTCGTCGATCATCTCGGTGACCTTACGCGCTTCTGGGGCTTCTTCTGCCGTCACAGGCTCCACGCCAAATTCAGTCGCTACCATCTCTGCAGTTGGCATGTCCAGCGTCTGGTTGACGTTGGTGGCAATACCTTTGAAGAAGAGTAGCTTGATGATTTCGGTCTGTGGGACCGCGAGCTGCTCGGCCAAGTCGTGCACGCTAATGCCACCGGTAAGCACGATCATTTCTGGCTTTTCGGGCTCTACCTCCTGCCTCCGTTCCCGGCGCTCGCGGCGAGAGGGCGATCGCTGTTTTGTCTTTTTGGTTGTGGGGGCAGGTTTTGCCTGGCGCTGGCCCTTTGGCTTAGGTGGACGCATGAGCGAGAGGGTGATCTGCTCAGGCGTAACGTCGCTGCTAAAGGACTCGAGATCTTCAAAGTCATCGTCGTCATCGACAATGATGCGCTGACGTTTGGTCTTGGCGACCTTCTTGGGTTTGATCTCCTGCTCGTCGTCCTCTTCTGCGGTGGTGCGATCGCGGCGCTTGGGCGGTCTCGGGGGCGAGGGCCGTCTCAGCTCTAATGCCGGATCGACAAAGTTCTGATCATCATCCTCGTTATCGATTTCTTCTGGCTCTGTGTTCTCGACGGCTGTTTTCCGCGAGACGGGACGCCGTAGCTCTACGACGGGTTTTTTGGGTGCCGGGGGAGCCGCGCTGCCTTCTTGGGAAGGCCTGCGAGGGCGGCTGTCATTGTCATTGGAGCGGGGTGCAGTGCGATCGCGCTTTAAGACAGGCCGTGCGACTCGGCTCTGCGCGCTCTCATCGCCACGGCCCGGTGCGGGCGCTTTCGTCGAGGGTCGCGACGGCGGCGACACTAGCTTGGGCTTGAGCTGGTCAGGACGCGTAGCGCCGGAGGTCGTCACAATTCTCTCGGGTGGCGGCGAAGCTGGCTTAACGACGTCGCGGGCAGGGGCTGCAGGCTCCGGAGGCTTTACAGCCGAGCCGTTGGCTCTGGGATTGGGTCTACCAGGGCGAGTTGGCGGGCCTGCGAGGGCGGGGCTTTTGGGGGTAGGCTTGGTGCTAGCCGATGACACAGGTTGCTTTGGCTGCTCAGCGGCAGGGCGAGCAGTATCGCCAGCAGGTGTGGCAGGCTTGGGATAGCGGCGAATCTCTAGAATCTGCTGCTGACGAGGGCGAACGGGCTTGGCAATAGGCGGCTTCGCGCCCGCAGAACCGCCTCGGGAGGAACCACTGGAGCGGGATGGGGAGGCAGCTCTTGAAGGGCGAGATGTCTTGCTAGCAGCTTTGTAGTCGCCGGACTTGGCAACGGACTTTATCCGCGCGGCGTCTTCTTCGGTGATAGTGCTGCTGTGGCTTTTTACGGCGATATCTAACTTTTCACAAATTGCCAAAATATCCTTATTTTCCAGGTCCAACTCCTTCGATAGCTCGTAAATTCTTACTTTGCCGTTGTTCATCCTTATCCTCTACAAACCTGACTAATGACTGTGTTTTACATAAGACCTATTGCCCTTATCGAATCAACACGCTTGACTCTTAAGAATAAAGTAAAGCGGTGGTTAATTTCCAGCTTCCACAGAGATATATACGCTTGATAGCGCATAGAACCTCGTTAGAGATCCTCATCCTACTCTCTGTCATCTACAAGTTGCCTACAAAGTTTATAAAGCTGTTAAAGAAAGCTCCAAGGTGTACTTGGAAAAGAAATCTAAAACTTTAAGGTTTTAACGTCGTGGCGTTGGCAGATGAGTGAACCGGATGAGTCCCCCTCTGTATTGAAGACAGCTACATTGAAGACAGCTACCCAGCGGATAAATATTCTAATCAAACAATATGTGATTTGTGGGTGGGCTAACCGAACTGTTAGCTGGCAATGCGGTTCAGGCGGCGATGTGACGCCTGAAATACATAGATTCTTAGATTTAAGCGGGGTTTGGATTTACCTCGGGCTGATCTGGTGCTCTCAGACTTCTATGGTGACTGTGGCGGGTTTCGAACGTTCTCCGTTGCCAATCGCTCTTCTAGCTGGTCATATATTGCGGCTGGAACGGGCGCTTTGAGCACCCGGCCCAGCTTATTTTTTTTGCGAGCAGCCGACAGGCAGGCAGCTTGCTTACATAGATAAGCAGAGCGTCCCATCCCATCGTCGAGCTGAATGCGGTGCTCAGGAAAGGTCCTGACAATTCGCCAGAGCAAGTCCCGATGAGCAGTTCGCCGGCAGCTGATGCAAAGGCGATGGTTTTTAGGAGCCATAGCAGATAGGCGGTGTCTTTGGGTGGCTGCGCTAGGCAAGCAAGCGTTACCTACTCTTCCTCTTGTTCAGCATCTGTAGCGACGCCTTCTTCGAGGCTTTCTGCTGTAGATTCGTCGCTGGCTGCGGCGTCTACAGTGCCATCGGCGTCATTTTCGGATACGGACGCGGTTTCTGCGGTGGGTTCTTCTAAAGCTTCCTCCGAACCTTCCTCCGAAACTTCCTTTGGGGCTGCTACTGCAGCTTCATTCGTAGCTACAGCCTCTTCCTGATCAGCGGCTGGTTCCGCAAATTCGGTGCCTTCAGCTTGGTCTAGCGCTGTCGCCGTCTCGGGGATGGGTTCGCCCGCTTCGGCTGCTCGCTTCGCTTCTGCGATCGCTCTAGCCTTCGCTCTCCACTCCTCAGCCTCAGCGATTTCTGCTGCCTCTTCAGCCGCTAGCCTTTCTGCCTCTTCAGCTGCCAGCCTACGGGCCTCGGTAATCTCGGCCATCTTGGCATCTTCTGCCTCATGGTCATACTTGGCAGAATCTTTGATATCGATTTTCCAGCCTGTGAGCCGCGCCGCTAGGCGCACATTCTGGCCTTCCTTGCCGATGGCGAGGCTGAGCTGATCTTCGGGGACCAGCACATGGGCCTGGCGTCCTTCTGAGTCCATGAGCCGCACTTCATCTACTCGCGCCGGACTGAGCGCGTTGGAAATATAGGTAGAGGGATCGGGCGACCAGCGGATGACGTCAATTTTTTCGCCCCGCAGCTCATTCACCACCACTTGAATTCGAGACCCGCGCGCGCCGATGCAGGCTCCTACGGGATCTACATCGCTCTCTAAGGTATCCACCGCTATCTTCGTGCGGGGGCCCACCGAGCGGGAAGGTGGATTTGCCTCCCGGGCTACCGCAACGATTCTGACGACTTCGTCCTCAATTTCGGGCACTTCATTGGAGAAAAGCTCCACCACTAGGCTGGCATCTGCCCGAGACACCAAGAGCTGTGGCCCACGATGCGACCCTTCCGACACACGCTTAAGCGCCACGCGAAAAGTCGCATTCGCCCGGTAGTTGTCGTTCGGCAGCTGGTCTCGCTTGAGCAGTTCTGCCTCGGTGTCTGGCTGGCCCAACCCACTGCTGACCGCCATAATTACTGACTGACGCTCAAAGCGCAGCACCCGCGCATTCAAAATAGAGCCTTCTAGATCTTGGAATTCTTCTTGAATCAGGCGGCGCTGCTGGTCGCGTAGCTTCTGGGCCAGCACCTGCTTGGTTTGGATGGCGGCCATACGGCCAAAGTCACCTTGCTCCGGTGTGACATCGAGTACCACGGTGTCGCCAGCTAGGGCTTCCGGTGCCACCTGCTGCACTTCTACAAGGCCGATCTGATGGTCCGAATTTTCGACGGTTTCGACGATTGTTTTATTCGCGAGCACGCGGAATCCTTCGTCGTCGGTGTCTAGCTCTACGTAGAAGTTGTCGAAGTACTCTTCGTCAAACTGGCTGCTGTCGATGCGTTGAGTGCGGCGATAGCGCTCGTAGCCCTTCAGCAGCGCTTCTTGCAGCGCCATCTCGACGGCGGATTTTGGCAGGTTGCGCTCCTGACTAATGCTGTCGATCATCATCTGCAAACCGGGCAAGTTCACCATTGACATAGGCGTAACCTCATTTTGATAGGTGTTCGTTTAAGTAAAAAATTGGGGGCAAGACGTCGGTGGCTAAGCGTTGTCTTGACTAAGTTGAACCGATTGAACAAGGTCTCGGGGAATGGAAACTGGCCGACCTTTTAAGTTGAGCGAGAGTTTGTCGTCTTCTCGGCGGACTAGGGTGCCGTGCCAGGTTTGTTTGCCTTTGTGAGGGGCGCTGAGCTGCACCTCTACCGGAAAGCCCTTAAACACTGCAAAATCGCGATCGCTGGTCAAAATATCCGACACCCCAGGGCTCGACACCTCTAGCACATAGGCATCTGGAATCAGATCGGACTCGTCGAGGGCTTCTGTCAGGGCGATGCTCAGTCGCTCGCAGTCGTCGAGTCCTGTATCTTCTTGGGCCGGGTTGCGAACATCTATGCGCAGCACAGGCGGGCTCTGATTGGTCTGAAACACCGCGTTCACAATTTCTAAGCCGACGCCGCTGGCAATCGGGGTCGCCAGCTCAATAACTTGAGGAATAAGAGGATGCGCCATAGAAACTGCTAATAGACAGAAAGTAGTAGATAGAAGGCCCAAACAGCCCAAACCGTACAGAGCGAAAAAGGCCAAGGAAAAACGGCCAATAAAAAAAGCGGGCCCTACAAGAGCTCCCACTTTTCGCTACGGCCCAGCCGGACCAGACGAATTAGGCATCGGTAGCGTTGACACTGCCCAAAAGACATTCTCAAAGCCACCTCACGCGCCAAATCGCCTAGTGACTGATAACTGCATCAGCACCTGCGCGATTGCGCACAGCCAGTTTAGCGCATGTGATCCGAAAGCAGTCACTATCACACACTAAGTTCAGCTGAACTTTCGTGTAGCGGCTGCGCAGAGCAGACCTCAAATCGGCAGAGTGCTTGACTTATCGCTGCCTATCGCCCTTGACCGCTAGCTCCATAAATTCGGTAGCGCGAGGCTTGTAGCTGTTCAATGTCTTCAGCGGCAACGCCTTCAACATAGTTAATCTTTATTTCTTCTAACAAATCGTCTACTAGCCCGCGCACTTCGTTGATGGTTTCTGTCTGTCGCATTGCCAGGCTAAGGTGCTCACCAAAGCTTTCGATAAGCTGACTAGTGAGGGCCGCGCCCTGCTCGTCGGCAAAAGCTAGCTGTAGGGTCTCAGTGATCGTTTTAGAAAGTTCTGCAACCACCTGAGATGAAATCTGCGCAGAGAGATCGTTAAATCCAGGCATGAACTTCAGCCCCTGATAAGCCGGTGCTTGCTGCAACGCACCCATGACGCTGTGCTGCAGCAGTGCGTCTAGCTCAGGTTTGATCTGCGGCAAGACTTGATACACCACCACATCTGCCAGTCGTTTGGCAATGGTTTGAACTTCATCAACGCCATTGATATCGATGTAGTGCCTGCGGTCGGTTACCGACTGCACGATACGGACAACATCGCCATCGCGAATGAGCTTTTGCACTTGGTCGATGGCGCGCAGTAAGACGATTTCGGTAAGCTCCACGGCAAACTGACTAACCAACGCTCGGCTCGCCCGATTGCGTATGGGTTCTAGGTTTACCCAGCGGGCCTGATGCAGTCGTAGCGTTACCGGAATGACCCGTAGCCAGCGCCATATGCCAATAAACATAGGCACGTCGTAGATGCGCCAGAGCATGGCATCTATCCAGGTCGTTCCGGCGTGGCGGCGACTGAGCACGTAGGTGCGGGCTATAAACTCTGCCGCAAAAAGCGCCATAAACCACACATCAATCTGCCAGAACAAGTCAGTAGGACGACCGCTTTCGTTGATGCTTCGAAAGTAGTTGGTTTCCATCAGGGGGCGAACTTCTTCGTTGAAGAAAGCAAGTTCTGCATCGGCATCAGCTGCTTCGAGATAGTCCCGGCTCCAAAACGTGCGGAAGGCCTGCTTAGAGGACTCGCGGTCGAGGCGATCGCGCATCAAGTTCTTAATCCGCTCCAGCGTGCCAGATTTTTCAGCAACCGCAAATGGATTCTCATCGACGATGGCTACGCTTTGCTCCCGGAGCTGAGCTAGCAAACGCTGACTGGCAAGATCCCCTAGCTCAGTGCCCTGCTGTTGCTCTTCGATTAGCTCGTCTACTAAAGCGAGGTAGGCAGTGGTGGTTCTTTCCGGTTCGATTCCCTTGAATCTTTCGCCGTACCAAACTGTAGGGGCAGGTAGCAGCCTGAGGTAGGTATCTCGAAAGCGTATGTAGCTGAGGTCAAATAGGACCAGGGCCAGATTGACGAGGGCGATCGCTGCCATCAGTCGCTCAAACCAAGTCGTTGTAGGTCGGCGTTTGCGTGATTGGATTCGAGATAGCGTCATCTGATCTAGCTCCTTTCCTCCCTGCATTGTCTCAGCTCGCTTTTCTGCAGATCTCACCCCAAGGGCTGTAAGGTCTGCGAGGTCCTGCTAGCCACGATAGACTAAGGGAAGCTCTTTACGTTTCTTAATGAATTGCCATGGTTGCTACTGCGCCCAGTCAAGCACCTGATTTATTTCCTGCGCCGGTGGTGCCGCCTGCACACAATGGGGCTTATCGCCCTTGGCGAGGCTACCGGGTTCACTACACCTACGCTGGAAAAGCGGCAGGCGATCGCTTCCCAGACAGACCCCCCTTGGTTTTGATCCACGGATTTGGGGCCTCGACAGACCACTGGCGAAAAAACGTCGCAGGCCTACAGGCCGATTTTGAAGTGTATGCGCTCGACCTGATCGGATTTGGCCGCTCTTCCAAGCCGTCTGGTGGCTACAGCCCTGAGCTGTGGAGAGACCAAATTGCCGATTTTATCGCAGAGGTGGTCGGGCGGCCTGCGGTGGTGGTGGGTAACTCCATCGGTGGCTACAGCAGCTTGTTCACCGGAGCCACTCGCCCAGACCAGGTGGTGGGTGTCTGCATGCTGAATGGCGTGGGCTCGTTTCAGGCGCAGCAGACCGACACAGACCCAAACCCTTTCAAAAAAGCCATCGGCGAGCTGATTAAAACCATCGTTCTATCGCCTTTGCCCAGCTGGATTGTTTTCCAGTTCGTTCGAAAAAAGTCCTACATCCGCAAAACCTTGGAGCAAGTGTACGTCAACAAGACGGAAGTGACTGAGCAACTGGTTGAAGATGTGTACCGGCCTGCGACCGATCCGGAAGCACCAGCGGCGTTTGCGGCGCTGTTCAAGGCGGAGCGGGGTGAGTACGTCGATGTGCTTTTGGACAAAATGACCTGCCCGCTGCTGTTGATTTGGGGGGATGCGGACCCTTGGATGGATACCTACAGCCGGGGCGCGCTGTTTCAGGCGCACTACGCGGAGATAGAAGAGCACCATATTAATGCAGGGCATTGCCCGCACGATGATGCGCCTGCTGAGGTCAATGCTCTGCTGCGCGACTGGGTGCTCAGCACGGTGTCTGGCCAGCCGGTGGCGGGTGCTCAGTGGGTGCCGTTAGGGTAAGGAAACCGCAGGAAAGCGCTGTGGGATAACATCCCGCTTGATATAGAGCGGATGGCGGGGCTGGCCAGAGCGATTGCGCTGGAGACAAGTCAGTTTGTGTCGGTGCGGGTTTAGCAGAGAAAGGATGGCGCGATCGCGTCCATGCAGCCTACCCCAGTTCCCCCAAGCCAACACAACCTTGTCTGCCTTGGTCGCGGCCTCTAGCAGATGACCATCGTTCTCAGCGCCTATTGGATTCTCTGCGTTTGCCAGCTCCTGTGGATGGGGTGTGCGATAGCCAAACAGATTCACCACCGACAGCGACCCGTACTTCCACTTCTGTGCAAACTGTATGCAGGCCCTCAGTGTGGGATCGTCCACCGAAGCATCTGCGCGACTGGGATTCAGCATGACGAAGGCCACTTCCTTGCCTGTCGATTGCCACTGTCGCCCTAGGTGATAGCGATACTGCCCACTGGGGTCAAAGATTGCCGTTCTCTTCATTTGGTTAAGACGCATCCTTTCTACG
This sequence comes from Cyanobacteria bacterium J06614_10, assembly GCA_038527325.1. Classification (GTDB taxonomy): domain Bacteria; phylum Cyanobacteriota; class Cyanobacteriia; order Phormidesmidales; family Phormidesmidaceae; genus Phormidesmis. Next base: position 40,808 of record JBCBFY010000003.1, on the reverse strand, counting down.
GCGTCTGTGGCTCATATTCACTTTACCGGGGATAAACCGTTGACTGTTTTTTGGAAATTGGAACCGGCACTCAGGCGGAACTTGGTGATTTTTTTCGCGGCTTCCCTGTGTTTTTGGGGCGGGCTGTCTGGCATGCTGCCGGTGTTGGCGCTCTACGTTGGCAGCTACAGCGATAGCAATCAGCAAATTGGCTGGGTGATGGCGGCCTTTGCGGCGGGATTACTTTTCTTTCGCCCTAGAATGTCGCGACTGATAGATGATAGGGGTCGCAAGCCTGCTTTGCTGATCGGCGTGCTTGTCATTGCGATCGCACCCCTCCTATACCTTATTGCAGGACTGCTCCCCCAAGTTACGCTCACCGTGCCTGGGCTGCGTTGGCAGGTCAGCTCTGTGATCGGGCTACTGTTTTTGATCCGTGCCTTTCATGGGATTAGCGTGGCGGCTTTTGCCACGGCCTACACCGCTGCCGTTGCCGATATGGCACCGCCTCAGCACCGGGGTGAGCTGATTGGCACCATGAGCCTAGCCAGCCCAATTGGTATGGCCTTTGGCCCTGCGCTGGGCGGCTACCTGATCGAAGATAGCTTTACGCTGGCCTTCCTGGCGATGGCGACGGTGGGTACAGTCGGGACGCTGTGCGTGCTTGCTGGCCGCGAGCCGCCTCGCTCTGTGAGTGTAGAAGATAAAAAGTTAGTTCCTCCGGCAGACGAACTAACCGTCAACCGACCGGGAAAGCGAGCGATTGTGCAGCCGAAGGAGAAGCCGCCTTTGTTTTGGAGTTTGCTGTGGCTCCCGACGGTGCGAATTCCTGCGCTGATGCTGTTTATGGTCGGTATCGCATTTGGGGCAATGGTGACCTTTGTGCCGCTCTATGTGCAGGCTAGGAGTTGGGACATCAATGTGGGTTTGGTGTATACGGCGAGTGCGATCGCGTCCTTTTCTATCCGTGCCTTCGCGGGCACGGCCAGCGACCAGCTGGGTCGGGGGCGATTTATTAGCTTAGGCATGCTCTTTTATTCCCTGTCGATGTGGATGCTGTTTCTGTCGACAGGTCCCAACATGCTTTTGTTAGCAGGCGTTTTGCAGGGGGCGGGCGCAGGCACCACGATTCCTATCATCGCCGCGCTGATGGCCGACCGCTCTAAACCCCATGAACGGGGGCTGATGTTTGGGCTGTGCCTAACAGGGTTTGACCTAGGGATTGCGCTAGCCGGGCCGTTGATGGGGCAAGTTGCTGACTACACCGGCAGCTATGCGGTTGTGTTTGGGTTAGCCGGGGTGATGACGCTGCTCGGACTATTCCTGTTTGTGACGACTTCGAGTAAGGATGTCTCCCATTCTGTGCGCTTTGCATTGGGCGGCGGGCGAGATGTCTACGCCATTAAGTAAGGCTGTGGGCTCAGACGAGAATCACATCCGTGGCCGCAAAAAATCTGCAAACAAAACAAAAAGGGGCTCAGACAAATTTTGTCTGAGCCCCTTCTCTTAAGCGAGCCTGGAGAGATTCGAACTCCCGACACCGTAGTCCGTAGCCACGTGCTCTAGTCCACTGAGCTACAGGCCCACAACGGGTTTTAATATTAACACACCAATAACGCTTGCCCATGAAAAAAACAGACGATCGGCCTTCGCTGACCCATCTCGATGCCCAAGGCCATGCTCAGATGGTGGATGTGTCAGCCAAAGCGCCGACGGTTCGTCAGGCGATCGCAACTGGTGCCCTCTACATGCAGCCTGCTACCCTCACGGCCATCCGCTCAGGCAATGCACCCAAAGGCGACGTCATTGGCACCGCTCGCCTAGCAGGCATCATGGCCGCCAAGCAAACAGCCAACCTAATTCCGCTCTGCCATCCGCTGCCCTTGAAAAAAATAGACGTAGTCATCGAGGCAGATGCAGATCTCCCCGGCTATCGCATCTGGGCCACCGTCAAAACCAAATCTGAGACAGGCGTCGAGATGGAGGCGCTAACAGCTGTGTCGGTCGCTGCGCTAACCCTGTACGACATGGCAAAGGCGTTAGAAAAATCCATGCGGATCGGCGATATTCAGCTGATAGAAAAAATAGGCGGCAAGTCTGGCCACTGGCAGCGGGATGATAGGTAAGCCTGCCTGAGTGATACGCCTCGACACTGCGCCAGGGATTTGCCATCCTCCTCACTCCATTACAATAGAGGCATCGTAAATCGAACTTACCTATGCCTCCCCGCTGGCCTCGCAAACCCGACCGCGCAAATGATCCTGCCTATCGCAAGCTAGAAGATCGCATCAACTTTGCTGTGCACGTGGCGCTATTTGCCGCAGTCAATTCTGGAATGTGGTTTTTCAATACGCTAAATCCAGGCTCCCTACCGCTGGCGAAAACGATCTCTCTCGTATGGGTGAGCGGGCTGGTTCTTCATGCCCTATATATTTTTGCTATTGCAGATTACTCCGCTAAGCCAGCGAGCGGTAGTGAATAAGTCTGCTGCTTAAATTCCTTACCTCGTAAACCCTCTACAGAGCTAAGTCATGGCCATCGCAACTTCTTCTGAGAACATCGAAGCGCTAGCGGCTGAGATTGGTGAAAACATCTACATGGATATTGCAAAATGGCATCTCTACTTGGGGGTAGCCAAGCTCCACACGCCCTTAGCCGAAAAGCTAATGCCGATGGTAACGGAAGGCAACATTTCTGAGGATGAAGTTACCAAAGTGCTTCAGGATATTCCCATCAAGCTAGGTGGTGGGCGCAGAACGGTCCCGCTGGCCGACTTGTTGCCAATGCAGTGCCTAGTCAATCTTGTAGACCTATTAGAAGAGTATCAGCGCAATCTCTAGTCCTACTTTTGATGGTTTCCTGTTAATTTCAGATGACTTTTTGCATCGGTGTCTTTCTAATGAAGTAAATAAAAGTTAGTATAAGTACACATAGATTTTCAGGAAACACTATAGGAGAACAATGGGTCTTTTTGAATTCGTGTTTGGAAAGGGCGCGCCCAAGGATGATACCGCCCCTAAGCAGGCTTACTACCTAGATAACGACGATGCCAAAACCTTTGGCAACATCGAATACATGCGTTCTTCTAAGGTCGTTAAAAGAACATTTGCTAAGAAGAAAGGCGAAACAGAGCACATGGAAAGCGTGCGCTCTATTTCTGCAACTAAAATGACTGATTTAGACGGTAATGCAAGTAATGCATCCGTCGCTCAGCCTACGACGTTTGGCAACACAGATTTCTTAGGTAGCAGCGCTGCAACACCTGCTCAGCCTGCTGCGCCTGCGGCCAGCACACCCGCTGCGCCTGCCGAGAGTGCTCCCAAGCCCACCGAAAAGCGTAAGCCTTCTAGCTCCAACGACATGGACCTTTTCCGCAACATGGCAAAGGACATTCGTCGCTAGACACTTCAAAATTCAATATTTGACGGGTCGAACGCTCTGAGTAGAGAGCGTTCGACTTTTTTGTTTATTCCCCGTCGATAGTCAATGTCTTAGGAACTTCTCTAAAAAGTGTGAAAACCCGCATTGCCATCAATCCACTGAGCGCAAGCCACAGAAGGTGGGGCAGTTGCCACTGGCTTGCAACCAGCGCTAGGGGTAAAAAGCCGACGAGGGAAGAGAGCAGGGTGCTGTTGCGCAGCGTGCGTCCTGCAGTGAGGCCTAAAAAATAGCCATCTAGGGTAAACGCGATCGCGCCCAACCCTAGCACTGGAATTAGCCAGGCCACGTAGGTAGGCAGCTGGCTGAGCAGTTGGGTATGGCTAGTTAATAGGCTAAAAAAGGGCACTGGCCAAATGAGCAACGTCAGTGCGATCGCCAGGCCCAGCGCTAGGCTGCTCCCACTGCCCACCATGAGCAGGCGCCGAAGATCATCTCGGTCTTGCTGCCCATAAAACTTGCCTGCATAGCTCTCTACTGCCAGCGCAATCCCATCGATAAAGTAAGCCGCCATCAACACTATCTGAATCAGTAGCGCATTGATGCCCAAAATAGTGTCGCCAAGCCCTGCGCTGAAGTTTGTAAATAGTGACATCGACATCACTAGGGCAAAGGTGCGGATGAGAATGTCACGGTTCAAGCTAAACAGGCTGCGCAGCGCCTTGGCCTGCCAGAGCTGATGCCTAATCTGAGCCCAGAGCCGATGGGGCACCCCGTCGCTAAAAATAGTGACCAGCCCAACGGCTAAAAGAATGTACTGACTCAGGGCTGTGGCTAGCCCCGCCCCGTAGCTGCCCCAGCCCAGCTGGTAAATGAACCAGTAGTCGAGCACGATGTTACTACCATTGCCAATCACAGCCAGTAGCACCACCGCACGCCCCTTTCTACGGCCCAGCAGCCAGCCCAGCAAAACAAAATTTACCAGCACAGCCGGTGCGCCCACGATGCGTCCATTGAAAAATGCGATCGCAGCTTCCTTCACGCCTGGCCCGGCTTCTAGCAGTGAAAACCCAACAGCTGCAATCGGCCCTCGCAACAACCAAACAACCACACCTGCTCCCAAAGCCAGTAGCGCGTTGCGAACGCCAATCAGCCAGACAGTTGTCGTTTCACCCTGACCGGCTGCTTGCGCGGTGGGGCCAGTAGTCCCCATGCGAAAGAAATTAAAGCTCCAGTAGACAACGTTGAAAATAACGGTTGCCAGAGCGACGCCATTGAGATTGCTGATGTCGTCTAGATGGCCTAAGAAGGCTGTGTCGATGAGGCCTGCCAGTGGCACCATCAGATTTGAGGTGGTGTTGGCGATTGCGAGCCTTACAAAGCTACCCAGCCAAGGGAACGGTTTTGGCGCAGGTGCGGGGGGGGTGAGATCGGGGCGCAATTTTTTACCTTCAAGGGTTTCAAGAGCAAATTGGGCAATCTACGCTTGTCCGCAGTGCCCCATAGTAGGCAGTTATCCAAACACTCGCTCACACACCTTGTAAACCATCACCTTTTTTCCTGGGAACGTCATGAATCGCAGTGGCCTTACATTCTTAAGCCTTACAGCGCTGCTGGGTAGCTTGCTTAGCGCGCTGCCTGCAAAAGCCCAACCTTTGAGCGCAGAAGACCTCGCGAACGCTATCGATCTGCCGGTTTTCAATGTGGATGCAGATGACATTGAAACAGATAGCAGCTCACTTAGCCGCGCAGATGATACGGCGCTGCAGCTACACAGACAGCGGGCTCTGCCGGTTTTAGAGGCTGAGCCAGAGGCAGACGCTGTAGAAGATGTGCTAGAGACCGAAGCCATGTCAGCGCCTACCGCTGAAGAAACACTTCAGCCAACTCTGGAGGTGGACTGGAATGAGGATATGGAGATGGGCGCAGAGGCTGAACCTTCTCCTGCCCATGTTAGCGCTGTTGAATACTATAGCCAGGGCGTGAGGCACTACAACAAAGGTGAAAACGCGTTAGCGGTAACCAGCTTCAACGCGGCCATCGCGGCAAACAGTGAATACGCTGAGGCCTACGTGTTTAGAGCGGCTGCTAAGTCTGCGCTTGATGATCCTGCGGCTGCGCTGGCTGACTATGCGACTGCGATTTATCTGCGGCCTGACTACGCGATCGCCTACTTCTCCAGAGGCGCACTCCTCTCCGAAATGGGAGAACTCGCAAGTGCGATGGAAGACTTTGAGCAGGCGATCGCACTATCACCGACCTATGTAGAAGCTCACAACTATCTGGGCTTTACAAAGGCAGCTATGGGCGACCATGAAGCTGCATTGGTGAGTTTTGAAAGTGCCCTCAGCCTGGATCCTGCCTACGCCCCTGCCCATATGCACCGAGGTGCTTCTCTCATTGAGTTAGGCGAGTTTGAGGCGGCGATCGCAGCGCTTTCTACGGCCATCGATCTCGACCGTACTTACTCCGAGGCCTTTCTCAATCGAGGGGTTGCCTACTACCGCATGGGCACGCTGTCAGCCGCGCTAGATAACCTGAACCGAGTGCTCAAGCTCGATGGCGATAGCAGCGAAGCCTATTACAACCGCAGCTATGTGCTGGCTGCAATGGGCCGACCAAACGATGCGCTCTCGGATATTAACCAAGTGCTCTCGATGCAGCCGAACTCAGTGGAGGCGTATATGGCGAGAGGCACGCTGTATAGCGCTCAGGGCGACACCGCCGCTGCCATCGCAGACTTTAACCGTGTGATAGAACTAGATGCCTATTCGGATGTAGCCTACCAGCAGAGAGCACTAGCGCGCCTCTCTCGCGACAACGTTTCCGATGCGATAGATGACTACAGCAGCGCCATCAGCCTCAACCCGATCAATGAAGGCGTGTATAAGGGGCGAGCAGATGCCTACGCGATTTATGGTGATTTGCCTGCTGCGATCGCCGACTACACCTATGCCATTGAGCTAGATGGTGGCTACTCTGAAGCCTACGCAGCGCGGGGGCGATCGCGATACGAATCGGGCGATGCGCATGGTGCCTATCAAGATTTCACCCACGTGATCCGTCAAGATGAAACTGTCAATGCCGATGTGTATTACTACAGGGGGCTAACGCTGGTCGCACTGGGTGATACTTTTGCGGCTCAAAATGATTTGCAAACCGCGGCTAACCTTTACCTGGCCAACGGTCAGGCAGATGGATATCGTGCCGTATTAGACCGAATTAGTCGCTTGTAAGGGCTGTTTTTGTCGTTTACCTAGTCCGAGAAACACTGTGAGGGACTGTACACTATGGGCAGTCCCTTTTTGTTCTGTAATGATGCATTGGCAGCAGCTCGTTCGTTCACTACTAGACGCTGTAGATAACCGATGGCGACGGCTGAAATCACTGTTCTTAATCTTTGGGTTGCTTGTTTGTATTAGCGGTGCACCGGTCATGTTTAGTGCGCCTGCGTGGGCCAGCCCTGCATCAGCCAGGTTTGGGACGGTCGCCTCGCTGCACACCTATCAGGAACGTCCGGGTCAGCTAACCTTTCGCTCAAAGCAGAGTCTGCGCGATCGCGCGGATCGTTCTTGGCAAGTGATCGCTTTCAAGCGATATCAGGCAGATACTCTCCAAGGACTGTATTTGCGCCTGGTGGGCTTTCCGGGCTTAGTGGCTGTAGATGCTGTCAGTCCGCTGACGATTGCCACGGGCGCTAGCTTGCAGTGGCAAGCCGCACCCACCCTAGATCCTCAAACGCCTGCCTTGCCAGACTATGCCGCCCAGTACGACGTAGCCGATGTGCTCTCGGCGCTTCAGAGTGACATTCCCTTGCAAATAGACATTTCGCTGGCAGATGGGGGCACCGCAGAGCTGGTCGTTCCGCCTTTTGCCGTGCACGAATGGCGAGAACTCTTCGCTAAGTCTCCCGCTGCTTCCTCAACCACATGAAATTAATCCAAGGAATACTGCAGGCTTTAGGGAGATTCGCCAGCATGGTACGAGCTACGCACGAGTGGACCGGAGCGCACGTGTGCAAAGCCTAGGTCACGAGCGATTTGGCCGAGCGCTTCAAATTCTTCGGGTGTCCAGTATTTTTGTACAGGAAGATGGGCCAGAGATGGACGCATGTATTGGCCGATGGTGATGCGATCGCACGCTACGCTGCGCAGGTCTTTCATTGCTTCTACCAGTTCATCTTTGGTTTCACCATGGCCGACCATCAGGCCTGATTTGGTGGGAATGGTGGGGTCGGCTGCCTTTACATAGCGTAGGACGTCGAGCGATCGCTCATACTTTGCCCCGCGCCTGACCGGTCCCTGCAAGCGCCTGACCGTCTCCACGTTGTGGTTAAAGCAGGCAGGTTGCGCGGCGACCACCGCTTCTACCCGTTGCTTTTGCTGCACAGCAGCATCGGCGCCACCCCAAAAGTCCGGCGTGAGCACTTCTATTTGTGTCTGGGGATTTTTGTCGCGGATGGCCTGCATGGTTTTGACAAACCACCCTGCGCCCCCGTCGGCCAGGTCGTCTCTCGCTACAGCCGTCAGCACCACATAGGCTAGGCCGAGTAGCTGCACCGACTCTGCCACTTTCTCCGGTTCTGCTGGGTCTAGGGGCATGGGCGCATGGCCTTTATCCACTTGGCAAAAGCCACAGCTGCGTGTGCAGGTAGGACCCATCAATAAAAAAGTGGCCGTCTTGTTGGCGTAGCACTCTCCTCTGTTTGGGCAGCGGCCTTCTTCGCAAATGGTGTGAATCTGCCGCTGCTTAATAACTTTCTGCACGGCTGATAGCTCGCTGGCTTTGCCGATAGGCCTGCGCAGCCAGCTTGGCATAGCAATGATTTCTGGTCGACTTCCAGAGGCGGTGGGCGAATTGAGAGGTCTGGACATGGAGGCAAGAAGGAGGGTGTCTATATCTTACAAGGGGGGCTCAATAAGGGCTGCTATTCTGTTCCATAAGCCCTAGAATCTGGGCAACTTTAAACTAAGCGTGCGTGTTCAGTGGGGCACCGGTCTTTCCATCTTTCCAGTCAAAGGAGTTCGTCGTGGCCAGCCATAAAATATTAGTAATCGACGATAGCAGAGTTATCCGTGCTCGCGTCAGAGACATGCTGCCAAACGGCAACTTTGAAGTCATCGAAGCCAAAGATGGTATTGAAGGCATTGACGCCATCCGCGCCCAAAAGCCAAACCTGATCATGTTGGACTTTTTGCTGCCTCGTATGAGCGGCTACGAAGTCTATCAAGAAATTCAGTCTAAGCCCGAATTTCAAAGCATTCCCCTGGTGATGATGTCAGGGCGCCGTGAAGAACTGACTGAAAAGATCCAGGAGCCCTTCGAATTTTTTGAATTTATTGAAAAACCTTTTGAACAAAAAGAGCTGATTGGTGCCATCAAGGGAGCCATGGCCAAAGCTCGTAAGGTTCGCCCGCAGGCTGCATCTGCGGAGTCGGGCAGCGCGGGCAGCAGCGAGCTAGCCGGAGAAATCGCCACCCTCAAAAAGCAAGTCGCAACGCTAAACAAAGAAGTCGCGATGCTTAAAGCGCAAAACAACAAAATCCTAGCGTTCATCAAAAAGAAGCTAGCCTAGGTTACTTGCTACGCTCTTCTTTCCTATTGCACTTGCATTTATCAGCCCAGCATTTCTGCCCAGAATGCTGGGCATGATTTTATCTTTGCCTCAATATTGCGATGTCTTGTAATGGTTTTTTTAGAGCGTTGTAATGCTCGTTTGTCGGAATAGTGGCCGTGGAGCATGGCAGAGTTTCAAATTTTGAAACCTGAGTATAGCTAACGTCGAAATTGCTCACACTGGAGAGACTTCACGAGGTATTGCTAAACCCAGCGAGAAGGGCAAACTTTGTCGATGGGCTGAATTGAATAGCTGCCACTTCACCACCGGAACTTTATCCCTCCCGCTATTTTGGAGAAACCACCTATGAAACGTTTTTGGCTACCGCTATTTGTGGGCTCGGCGCTGGCAGTGTCTGGCCTGGCTAGCTGCGCCTCAATGCCTGCTGGCGAAATGGCAGAAGCGCCAGTCGCCGTTGAGTCTGATGCAGCCTTGAGCCCGCAGGCGGAGCAAACCTCTGCTGCAAATACGGACGGTACGGCGACGGCACCGGTCAGCCGTCCGCAGCTAATCAAGAAGGCTTGGCTCACGCTGGCCGTGGACTCTATTGACGAGGGGCTAGACCAGGTGAGAGAAATCATGCAGCAGCAGGAGGGCTATCTGCTATCGCTGGAAGATGAAGGCAACCGCCAGCGGCGCCTCAATTTTCAAATGCGGGTTCCTCAAGACCGACTGGAGACGACGCTTGATGCGCTGACTGAGCTGGGCACTGTGCGCAGCCGGTCAATCACGACAGAAGATAAGTCGAGGGAACTGGTGGATCTGGCCGCTCGGCTGAGTAATGCTCGTAAGTCAGAAGCTGCTCTCCAGGCGCTTATGGAGCGCTCGGGCGATATTTCGGATGTGCTAGAAGTCTCTCGTGAGCTGAGCAACGTGCGACAGAGCATTGAGCAAATGAGCGCTCAGCAGCAAAGCCTACAGACCCAGGTGAGCTACTCCACGATTACGCTGAGCCTAGAGAGCGCGATCACACAGGCACCGAGCAAGCCAGCCTTCTCTCGTCAGCTAGCTAGCTCCTGGAATGCCGCTACCAATTCGGTGGGTGACTTTACAACGGACCTCCTGCAGCTAGGACTCTGGCTGCTGGCATACAGCCCCTATCTGGCCATCGTGATCTGCGGCGGGGTGCTGATCAGCAAAGCACGCCGCGCTACTCGCTAAGTGAGGTTGTTCGCTTGCCTAGCGATTACGCATCCGTAGGCAAGCGAACGGACCTTCGACTTTACAGGTTATTTCTACGAGCTAGCTGCGCCGGCCAGTAAGGCTTTGGTCTGTACTTGCTGCAGGGCGGGGTCTGCTTGGGAGCGAGGGATATAGGTTTCGGGGTGAAGTGCGATCGCCCGTCTCAGATGCTCTACGGCTGAGTTTTCTTGCCGCAAGACCGCGTAGCACCGCGCCTGACGATAAAAGGCAAATGACTGGTCGGGCTCGATAGACAGCGACTTGTTGTAAGCCTCAATCGCCTGGCTGAAGTCGCCGAGCTTTTCGAGGGTCCAGCCTAGGCTGAGCCAGCTTTTGTGGTCATAGGCCTGATTTTTTAGCGCGTACTCGAAGCTGTCATGGGCATCTTTGTAGCGGCGCAGCTTCATCAGTGCCAGCCCGCGATGATGCCACGTTTTGGGCGCCGCAGGGTCGAGCGAGAGAGCTTCATCAAAGCAGTCCAGTGCTTCTTCGTAGCGACCTAGCCGCTTGAGCAGGAAGCCTTTATAAATCCAGTAGAGCGGAATCTGAGGCGAAAGCTTCAGGGCTTTATCAAACTTTTTGATGGCTGCTTCGTCTTTATTTAGGTGCATGAGTGCCTGGCCCAGACATGCCCACACCTTAGACGCCTGCGAGTAGAGCGACAGGGCTTTTTCGAAGCTGGAGACGGCCTCATTCAACCGGTTGAGCTTGAGCAGGGTCTTACCGCGGCCGTACCACAGTTCGTAAGCGTTTGGACCGGCAGCCAGTGGACTCGCTAGGGCGCGGTCGTAGCTTGCCAAGGCCTCAGGATAGCGGGCTAGCCGAAATAGATTTTTGCTTTCGCCGTACATTGCTTTGAAATAGCTGGGGGAAACTACCAAGGCTTGTTGATAGCTTGATATTGCTTCACAATAGCATCCCAACTTTTCTAAAAGTGTGCCGTGGTTATACCAAATGCGAGGTGCATAGCTATTTAAGTGCAGCGATCGCGCATAGGCTTCAATCGCTTCAGGGTACCGTTTGGCACGGGCTAGGTAGTAGCCCAGGTGGTTCCAAGCGAAGAGACTACTAGGTGCTTGTTGGACAATTTCGCGGTATCTAAAAATTTTGTGCTCGAAGTTAATTTCGGCGTCGCTCTCAGCGGTTGATGCACTTACAAAGATTGCTTCGCTGATCGAAATAGTCTGCGCTGTGGTGTCTATGTCCTGCATATAGAGGCAGCAAGTCAACTGCTATCGAAGGGTGCGAAGGGTGCGATCAGTGATAGAAGCTACAGTTTCAGTTTGCCCATTCCCAAACTTGAACCCTCGCATTCCGTAAATAACCGGTTGAGATTTCTGAGGGGGCTCCGGATGGGGTCTGCGTGAACCATTTTCTGTGGAAAAAGCCTGTGGAAAACTCTGTGGAAAACTTTTCTAGGGAAGTGGAAAACTTGAATTTCCGTATGAACACTTAAGGTTAATTCAAGGTTTTTATCGGCAGCGGAAATCCCTTACGGAAGGTATATTTCACCGATTTTCTCTTTTTAAAGAAAGCCCGTAAATTTACCCAAGGCTTTACCGGCTGAAGTTTTCCACAGATCAGGAAAGTATTCAAAAAACTTTGCGAGATAGGCAGGCTGTCTGTGAGTTTTGACACATCGCCTATCGTTTTCCACAGGGTCTACATTATCGCGGCATATCGGTGATGCAGGCGGTACCCAAAAGGGCTATCTATGTATCTTCACGAGTAAAGTTGCAGCCTGCTACCCCACGGCGAAGAGTTCTCGTAAGAGTCCTCCCTTGCCCTGTTTTCCTGCAATAAGCTGATGTAAAAGCTCATACTGCCAGCGGTATAAAAAGCTCTCTCCATGGGCAGCTATGTTACGTAGCTTGCTGATTTGATCCAGGCTGGAGGCGGCTTGACGGCCTTTTTGGCTGAGGCAGGTGGCCATGGGATGCTCCCACTGTTCAAAAAATTCTTGAAGCAGGGTGCGATCGCGCCCCGAAACCTGCCCTCTAGCGTGAAACTTGACCATGCGTACGCCCTCAGTGGGGTTTGCTCTCTCAGAGAGCTGGCCCGACTGAAAGGTGCGCCATTGGTCGGCGAGTAGGGGTGGCAACATGCCCAACGTGTATTTTCGAGTGGGGCCAAGCGTCACCCCGCCAATTTCAGTCGCGCCCCGACTCAGCAGGTAGCTGTAGAGGTCTGCGAAGAAAGGCGTTAGCACTTCTCTCTCCACCGCAAAGCTCAGCCGGATGCCTGCTTCAGAGTAGTCTGCGATATTGCTATCTGGCCCGTTCGAATGGATGAGGTAGTCGTTTTTGTAGGCGGCAATCAGGTCCTTTTGGCTAGCGGGCTGCAGGCAGAACCAGACACTATCGCCCACTGCGCTGCGTACCTGCTGCTTGAGGTCGGCTGCGTTTGGTAGCGGCATACTGCTGACTTGCACCTGAAGCTGCTCAATATGGGCCTCTTGCCCTTGAATAGTAGATTCTTGCGCCTCCATTTCCGTTTTTAGATTGGCCAGCTGCTGCTGCTGCTCGTTAGAAAGCTGCGTAATCTTGTCTTCTAGCAGTTCTATCTGGGCCTTCATGGTGCTGATCTGAGCGTCCTTTTCTGACAACAGCTCCTGCTGTTTGATCAGGACCTGCGTTTTTTGCTTGACTTCTAGCGCATTCAGCCCTGCTCGAATCAAGTTGAAATAGCGCAGCTCGGCAATATCTACCGTCTGAGGCTGAGCGCTAGGCAGGTAAAGAAACCCCTGCCGCTGACTCAGCTGCACTACGAGCAAATGACCTTCAGCATTCTCAATGGTGAGCTGACGGTCGCTGCCGATACGCTCTAGCGTGCCTCTATACCGTCTTTTGCTGTGATAAAACTCCACGTGCAGCGATGCGCCACGGACTCCTTCTGGTACCGATGGCCGGATCGAAAAGTCTGCGCTGCGGTTATCTATTTTTGATTGATCTGGTTTTGGTTGTTCTGATGGCTGATCTTGGAGCTTGTCTTGTGGGATTGGCGGGGTGGTCGGGAGGTTAGGAGGAAGCTGGGCGGTAGAGTCGATGGATGAGGTTGTTAGCGGGGAAGTCTCCGTTGAGGTTGCTGCTGTCGTAGGTGCGACGGGTAAGTTGCCTTGAATTTGCGCTTGGAGGCGTAGGGCGACTTCCCGGGCGGAGGCTGCGATCGCTGGTGATGAGGGTGCCGCGGGTGTGACTGACTCTGCTGAAGGGATGGTTTGAGCTTGGCTGGACCAAGGTCGAATCCCATTCTCTGCTTGGGAGGTAGCCGCTTGGGAAGTAGACTGTGCCGGGCGAGCGCCGACCAGCTCTATTTCGACGGTGCGTCGACCGCGCCACTCGTTTAGCCTTGGCTTGAAGGCAATATCTAGGGTCCTCGGTAAGGGGTGGAAGCTGCCCCAGCGCCAGGCGATCGCCTTAAGCACTGTTTTGCCTTGGCGGCTTGGCGACGTGTGGGCAAGAGTGAGCTTTAGGTGGGCGTTATTTTGCCCGATGGTTTTCTGGTCGATAACGGTGACGTTTTCTGTCCAGAAGATAGGTTCAGGGTTCTCGATGCCGCAGGGATGGATTTGGTCGATTTGAGCGTACAGTTCCAGGTCGATATCTGCGAGGTCAGCCTGCGCATCTACCGTGACGAGCGGCTTGAGGTGTTCTGGCTGGAGATGTTTGCAGGCGTAGTTGCTCAGGCGTGACTTCACCTGTCTGAGCTTGTTGGCCTGAAAGGAAAATCCGCCAGCAGCTCTGTGGCCACCATACTTATCGAGCAGATCGTCGCAGAACTGTAGCGCTTCAAAAACGTTGAACTCGGGAATGCTGCGAGCTGAGCCACGAATTTCTTTTTTGGCTTTGTCTTCGAAGGTGCCAATGAAGACGGGTACGCCGTAGCGTTCTACCAGCCTGGAGGCGACAATTCCGATGACGCCGTGGTGCCACTCGGGCTGAATGACCACGAGCACGCGCTCCTTGTTTAGATCGAGTAGGCCGCTTTCGATTTGCGCTTCGCACCACTCTACGGCCTGAGTTTCGATGATTTCGCACATCTGTCGGCGTAGCTGGTTGGTTTCTTCGCACTGCATGGCCCGCTGCAGCGCAACGCCCACATCGTCCGTCGTCAGCAGGTCGATCACAATCTGCGGGTCAGCAATTCGCCCCACCGCGTTAATTCTGGGTCCTAGCCGGAAGCCGATTGCCTCGGGTTTTAGCTCACTTTCTTCGCTGAGCCCAGCCACCTCAATTAGCGCTTGAATGCCCGGGATTGTAGATTTTGGGAGGAGTTTGAGTCCGCGCTTTACCCAGCGGCGGTTGACACCAGTCAGTGGGGCGAGATCTGCGATGGTGCCTAGGGTAAAGAGTGCTAGCAAGGTCGCTGTCAAATCCTGCATTTTGCCCATCCGCTGGGCGAGGCAGACGGCCAAAATGTAGGCTACGCCGACACCGGCAACGCCTCTGTAGGGAGACGTCTCTCGGATGAGTTTGGGATTGAGAATGGCGTTGGCAGGGGGAAGCGTTTCGGGGAGGTCGTGGTGGTCGGTCAGGATGACGATGAGGCCTAGGTCGATGGCTCGCGCAATCGGCTCGTAGGCTGCGATGCCATTGTCGACGGTAAGGATGATGCGCCCACCGGCCGCGTGAAATTCTTCAACGATGCGTAGATTGATGCCGTATCCTTCGTCCATCCGACTGGGGATGGCGTAGCTCACTTGGCCACCAAGGTATCTGAGCGATCGCATCAAGAGCGCAGTACTGGTCATGCCGTCTGCGTCGTAGTCGCCGCAGATAAGGATTTTTTCTTTGGTATTGATAGCGGCTACGAGGATTTCGAGACTTTTGGCTAAGTCGGGAAATTCATCAATCGGAGAGGGCAGCAGGAGGGTCTCTGGATCTAGAAATTCCCAGGCTTGCTCGGGGGTGTAAATGCCACGGTTGATGAGAACTTGAGAGAGCAGGGGGGAGAGTGCGGTGGCCTCTGCGATGTGATTGGCTTGAGCCGTCTGGGCAGGAAAGACTTGCCACCGTTGTTCTAGGACGCGTCGTTCGGTGGTGGGCTTTGCGGTCTGTTCAGTTGTTTGCTCAGTGGCTGGCTCCAAAGGTGCGATCGCACCTTCGGCTATCACAGTTGGCTTATCAGGCACGTTAGATCCAAAAGACCTCGTTCAGTTGAGATCAAGACTTGCTCAAAGCACTATAGCGCTGACCTCACCCTTTTAGGAAAGTCACTAAAAAGTTACTCAGGAAAATCGTAGGCAGGCAGGGTCGCGATGACGCAGGTCAGCTACGGAGCAGGGGGAGCGCTAATAGATCATTTGATCTAATGATAGCTGATGATATTTGTCAGTGAGGCGAGGCTATTGCCTATAAGTCATGAGGTGCTAGCTATGGTTAGGGTTGACCACAAGGAATGATAAGGTCATGCAGACATTAATAGACCAGTACTCTGCCATCGTTGGCGACATGTACAGCGCGATCGCTATCGTGACCGCTTGGCAATAGCTCTATCTGCAGGGTCTCTGAATTAGGCCTGTGCAGAACCGCATTGACCGCGCGGTTATTTTCGTCCCAAAAGACCAGGGACATATCGTCATCGACGCCAACCAACGTCTCAATGGCAAAATCGGACTGGGGCCTTAGCCAGTGCATATCGATATCCAGCACGCGCTCAAGGTTGATCATGCCGTTGGTCCGATTGACAAACTCAATTTTGATAGGCTGACCGGGCATGAAGCGAATTTGATTGGAGTCGCATTGATAGGTGCAAGGGGCGTCCGCTTGGGCCGCGCCAGACAACGGGCCTGCTAGCAAGCCGGTCAACGCTCCCATAAAGATGGCCAGCGCTACGATGCATCGTGGCCGATTCTGTGAAATCCGATTCTGGGAAAACAGATAGGAGAACTGTTGAAGCATGGGACTCTTCCTTGTATTGCTATCTGTTTAGCGTTCCCGGAGTCGACTCGTTTTCTGTTCGTGTTGCTACGCTTTGATGGTGAGTTGTGCTCGTGAGTACGAGCAGGTATTCCGAGAAAACCCTCTTTGCATTGAGGTGCCAACAGTTAGCTAAGTCATCGATTCTTGTTAATGAATAGCGTTTTTAAGTCGAATGAGCTAGTGTTTGGCATGGCTGTGAGCACAACAGCGTGAATCAATTGTTTTGCAATATTTGATGGGTTCAGCCAAATCTTTAAATATGTGATCTGACGACGTGAAATTGAAAGCGTAGGGTCGTTACTTCTATAGATGACTGGTGAATATTGGTGGAGTGCTACTTCTTTTGGACTTGTTGGTACTGACCGTTTCCGAGGCTCCGGATGGCCTAGCACTGGATTTTCTTTATCTGAGTGACTAATACTATGGCAACGACCATGCTAGATAGTTTCAAGCCTAGCTCACAAAATATCCAAGAAAAAGGCGTCTACATCCTGGCAAATGATGTTGTTATCGATCAGCTAATTGCGCTGATCAACAGTATCGAAGAAAATGTGGGTAGCGACTTGCCCATCTGTGTTGTTCCCTACGATGACAACACGCTAAGTTCCCGCAGTGCAACCGAACGCTATCCTCAGGTTCAGTGGTTCGACGATACAGACATTATTGAAAAGTGGGAGACCTTTGCCACTCAAATTTGGCAGGCTCACCCTACGGCCTTTGACGTATGGGCGACGCGGGGGGTGAAGGGTGTCAATCGCATGGGCATGCACCGCCGATTCTGTTGTTTCGATGGCCCGTTTGAGAAGTTCATTTATCTAGATGCCGATATTCTGGTGATGGACTCTCTCGACTTGTTATTCGATAGTCTCAATGACCACGACTTCGTCACCTACGACTTTCAATACAAAGACCTCAGCCACGTATACGACATTTCTGCAGAGAGCTTGACCGACGTATTTTCTCAAGAGCGTCTCGATACAGAAATCTTTTGCGCGGGCCTATACGCTTCTCGAAGAGGCATCTTTACAGACGACAGCCTAGCCAAGCTATTGCAGTACCTACAGGCTGGCGATGCAAAAGTCTTGTACTTTAATGGACCCGATCAGGCCATATTGAACTATATGGTGATGAAGACTGGTTTGAAGGCTACAAACCTAGCAAGAACATTGCCCGCCGAAGAGCGCACAGGCTGCTGCGTAACCTCGCCTCACTTCACCGAAAAAGACCACGTTTTGTTCGACAAGGGTCAGCGGCTTATTTACCTTCATTACATTGGCGTCGGGGCAAGATTCTTTCAGAAGATTGCAGCCGGTGAAAACATTACTTTCCCCTATCGCAATTTGTATCTGTACTATCGATACCTCAGAGAAGAGACACAGCCCGTATTTACAGGCCCTGAAATCTACTACAAGCAGCCAGCGCTCACTCACCGACAGCGCTTCGTTCGTAAGGCTCGTCAGCTAGTTGCTGCCTTCAGCGGGCGATCGTCTCTTCCCCCAACCTTGGCACCTGACCTAACGCCAGAGCTGACAGGTGACTCGTCATTAGTCACTGAGAACGTTTCGGCTGAAGACAGTTTGGATCAGAGTTTTGACGGTAAGCTTGCGATCGAGCCCAATTTGCCGCTACAAAGCCTTGACGAGATTTAGCTTGCTTCCTCTGCACAGTGAGTCAAGTGCTTTACCAGGGTAAGCGACTGCCATCCCAGGAGAAAAATTCGCCGCTATCTTCATGGCTGACGTTGGATAAGACGTCTATGAGCTGAGAGACGGTGCGTTCTGTGGAGAAGAGCTTCTCTGGGGGGACGCCGCGTTGGAAAGGCTTGGAGAGGCGAGTATCTGTGGTGCCTGGATGCAGCATGACGATGGTTGTTCTGGGGCTGCGTCGTCGATATTCGATGGCAGCGGTTCTAAGAAACATGTTGAGTGCGGCTTTTGAGGCTCTGTAGCCGTACCATCCGCCGATGCGATTGTCTCCGATGCTGCCAATTTTGGCCGAAATGGTTGCGAAGAGGCTGGGGTCAGCATGCTTAAGCAGAGGCAGCAGGTGTTTGGCCAATAGGGCTGGACCAATGCTGTTGACCTGAAAGTAGTTGAGGAGGTTTTCGGCTTCTAGCTGACGCAGGGCTTTTTCGGGTTGTTGCTGATCGTTGTGCAGAAGGCCTACGCAGTTGACGACGACGTGGAGATGGGAAGCGGTGTCTCCTGTGGGTTGATGGTTGTTTTTGGGATCCTTGAGTTTGTCTGAAACGGTGGTTAGGCCGCTGATGATTTGAGCCTCTTGGGTGAGGTCCATGGGAATGCAGTGCAGCTTGTCGGGATGGCGTTTGGCAAGGGCAAGGAGATCGGTCGCGGTGGCGGCTTGGCGGTAGGTGGCGAATAGATGGCGAGTGCGGCGATCGCTCAGCAGCTGATGGACAAATTCTAGACCGATGCCCTGGGTTGCACCAACGACGAGGGTATTTAGCGGATCGACTGCAGGAAGCAGCATAGATGTTTTGAAAAGAAAATGGGCTATTTTGAGCCTATCACTTTTCTTTGAAGGAAGTTTTAACAGGCCGTACGGGCTGTTTATCTGTTGTTGATATGGCCGTGCGTTTAGGTTAGGCGTTGAGTGCGTTATTTGCTGCTGCTAGCTGTTTTTGTAGGGTTTGAATGACGTCTTGTTGCGCTTTGAGCTGTAGCCCCTGCTCGCGAATCCGGAGCTGATTTTTGACTCTGGCGAGTACTTCAGCGGGGTGAAAGGGCTTGTTGATGTAGTCGGCTGCACCTACTTCAAACGCTTTGACCTTGTCGAAGGTGAGGTCGAGGGCGCTGAGAAAAATGATTGGAGTGTCGCAGCTTTGTGGGTCGGCTTTGATTTTTTGGCAGACGGTGTAGCCGTCCATTTCCGGCATCATGATGTCGAGCAGGATGAGATCGGGCTGGAATCGGGGCACGTTGCTCAAGGCCATGGCACCATCGGGTGCGCGCCTGACGTCGTAGCCCTCTTCCATCAGCAAGTTGGCAAGCAAGCGCAAATTTTCGAGCAGGTCATCTACAACGAGGATTTTGAAGCGCTTTTGGGCGGGGACGGTGCTATCAGGGCGTGGTGATGTGATAACCATAGGAACACTTCCGATGTGTAGGCGTTGGTCGAAGACGTGGATGGGCTAGGGTGCCCGATTTTGAATTTTTTTGATACATTCCCGGCAGGTTTAGCGTTTTATGATCTGTTGAACTGTCATGCTGAATGCTGTTGAAATGATCTTAACGCCGCTGTAATGCCACGAGCTGCCGACATCTCCCGGACATCAATGATTATTGATACATGCAGCTTGGGCAACCTGCTATAGCGTATGCCTCTATGCACTGGGGCATACAGGAGCTGACCTGAAGCAGCTCACAAATAGCAGCAATCTGATATGGTTGCTTATTCCTGAGGACCGTCGCCTGTGAATATTTTGCTCGTTGAAGATGATTATCTGCTGGGCCGGAGCATGGCTCGCCTGTTGGAAGCGGCGGGCCCTCACCGTGTGCGCTTGACTCACAAAGCAGCTGATGTGTTTAAGCACTGTCAGTCTGGTGTGATTGATGTTGTGGTGATGGATGTGAACTTGCCTGGGACGGTCTGGCAGGGAAAAGAGGTCACAGGGATAAATTTGTCTCGGCTGTTAAAGTCTCAGGTGGTCACAGCGCACATCCCTATTGTGCTGCTGAGTGCGAATGCAAAAGATATCGACGGTGGTCATTTGCTGAGTGATGCGCTGGCAGATGCGCTGTGTACTAAGCCGATTACAGATGCAGAAGATTTTGTGAATTTGCTGATGCAAATTTCGTCTGGTGGGGGCTTTCAGGGGCTGACGGCCTCTGCCTCTTGAAGTAGCTGTAGGAGCTTTTTGTAGCTCATATTGTTGACGTGCTTTTTGATGCTTTGGGCCAAGCCTTGCTTAGCTGGAGGTAGCTGACTGAGCAGGGTTAAGATTTGAGCATCATCTAGGTCGAGGACGGCCTGAGCGAGTGCATGCTGCCAGTCTCTGGGCGTGCCTTTGAGCAGGTCAGCTGTGAGCGGTGTGTTTGATGGGATCTTGCTGGGTTCGCTGGGCTGGGCATACCGGTACTGTACGCCGATATGCTGGGTCATCTTTTGAAAGATTTCGTTGGCTTGAATGGGCTTGCTGATGAAGTCGTCGCAGCCATTGGCGAGGGCGGTCGCACGGTCTTCATCGAAGGCGTTTGCTGTCAGGGCGATCAGGCAGGTGTTGTGATCGGGGTCTTGGGCTCTGATGCTGAGTGCAGCCTCTTCGCCGTTCATAACAGGCATCCGCACGTCCATCCAAATGAGCTGAGGTTGCCAGGCCTTCCAAAGGGCGATCGCTTCTTCTCCGTTTGCTGCTTCTTGTACCGTGAAGCCAACTGCGCTGAGCATATTGGTGAGTAGTTTGCGGTTGAGGGCAACATCATCAACCACTAAGATGCGGTAGTCAGGTTGGCCAGGTGCTAGCCCGATGATGCGTCCGCTAGAAGCGGGGAGTTCAGGTTCTAGGGCTTTGTCTACAGCATTTTCGACTAAGCCAACGTCGATACTAAATGAGAAGGTTGAGCCTTGGCATAAGGCGGACTCTACGCTAATTTTGCCGCCCAAAAGCTGGATGTATTCTTGTGAGATGGTGAGGCCGAGCCCTGTGCCTTCATGGGCTGTTAGCCCAGACTTGGTTTGAACAAAGGCTTCGAAGAGACGCTGCTGGTCGGCGGGCGCGATGCCAGGGCCAGTGTCAGTGACTGAGAAGAGTAGGACTGTGCGGGCAGACAACTGATTGGAGCGGGGACAGCCAGCGGCTAGAGGGAATGTGTTTTCTGTAGTGCTGTCGGTATCAGGAGAGACTGGGCTATGGCTGGCTTGAGCGCTGGCTTGAAGGGTAATGGTGCCTGCCTGTGTAAACTTGACGGCATTGCTGAGGAGATTGATGAGGATCTGACGGAGCTTGAGGCGATCGCTCTCAATAATTCGTGGTAAGTCGGGCGATCGCACGACAACGAGCCGCAGATCTTTTTGCGCTACCGCGTTGCTAAACATTTGCTGTAGCTCATCTATCAGGCGATACAGATCAAAACTGCTGTGGTTGACAACCACTCGGCCCGCTTCGATTTTGGAGATATCTAAAATATCGTTAATGAGCGCTAGGAGATGTTCACCGCTGCTGTAAATGATGTCTAGATTCTCTTTTTGCTTTGAGGTGAGGTCTGTGTCTTTTAGGAGGTGGGTAAAGCCCAAAATTGCGTTGAGCGGAGAGCGTAGCTCGTGACTCATGTTGGCCAAAAATTCGCTCTTGGCACGATTGGCTGTCTCGGCTGCTGCGGTGGCTTTAGCTAGAGCTCGCACGGCCTGCTTTCGCTCAGTAATATCTTCAAACACATACAGATAGGCAAAGGTCGAATTGTTTTCCTGGATAGGGCCATATATTCGTCTGAGGGTTCGACCGTCCAGCAAGGGGATTTCATCTTCAACAATCTTGTTGCCCTGGGTAAAGTCTTGCCCCGTAGAGGCTGCGACAAATTCTCCTAGGTCAATATTGCTTAAGCATTCTGTCAGCAGCTGTTCTCCGGTGATATCGCCTTTAACCACAGCCGCTTGCAAATGTTCTAACTGCCAGATGCGATAAAACTCGGAATTGATGAAGAGCGCCTCATTGGTGTCGCAGTCCATCACGAAAATGCCAGTGGGCGGCAGGTTGTTGATAGCGCGCAACAGTGCCTCACTTCGGCGAAGATTCTCTTTTGCCTGGTTCTGTTCGGTGACATCTACCAGCACGCCTAGGGTTCTTCCGGCGGGGTGACCGCCTTGGCGTTCTGCCATGGTGGAGAGCAGCACATCAATGGTCGTGCCGTCTTTTTTAATGAATTGGCAGAGTCTGTTGCGGTCGACTGTGTTGCCCTCCAGGGTGAGTAGCCTGTTGTGCACTTCTGGCCTGAAGCGGTCGACCAGAAAAGCTGTCAGTGGCTGACCGATGACTTCTTTTTCTTGGTATCCCAGCGTTTCGAGCCAACAGTGGCTCATGCTGACGATCTGCCCTTCCCTGTTAACAGAATGCAGCATGGCTGGCGTATCTCGGTACAGGTGTCGGTAGCGGGCCTCGCTTTGCTGCAGGGCTTTGAAGGTTTCTAGGTAGTGTGAAATGTCAATTTGGGTGCCGACGTAGTGGGTAACAGTTCCCTGCGGGTCAATTAGAGGGGCAAGTGTGAGTTCATTCCAGAAAGGCTGGCCGTTTTTGCGGTAGTTGTGAAGGAGGACTTTGCATCCGGTGCCAGCTGCGATCGCTGCTCGAATATCTTCAGTGCCTATCTGGTGAGTTTCATGGCCCTGAAGAAAGCGACAGTTTTTCCCGAGTACCTCGTCGACTGTGTAGCCCGTGAGCGTCTCAAAGCTAGGACTGGCATAGATGATCGGCATATCTGGCTGCTGGGCATCGCAGATGACAAGCCCGCCAGCCGCATGCTCTATCGCCTGCTGGAAGACGTGATCTGGAAGCTGCTGCCGAGCAGGGGTTGGCAGCTGTCTGGTCGGTAGCTGTCTGGTCGGTAGCTGTCTGCCAAGAGTCTGTGTTGGTGATGCACTAGCCGAGCGGATTTTTGCCTTGGCTGAAGCTGCAAGCAGTCGATAAGCTACAGCAGCAGCGCTCCAACAAACAAGCGCTCTGAACAAATCAGTGGATAGTGCCGGTAATGTTGACCACAGTAAACCCATCTTTCATGTCCCTTTTGGGCCTGATGACTTAGGCAATCGTCCGTGCGGTTGGCCCAAGCGGTTGAATCAAGTAAGCGCGAGTCAGAGACCTACCGGAGGCTAGTAGTAGAGAATCTGACAGTGCTTTTCAGCGATACTTCCGGGTTTATATCAGATTTTTCTCGTATGTGTGCCTTGTCAGATCACTTTCGCCGGTCTGATGTGTGTGGCTAGTGATTACGCTTAGATGCTGCGGTTATATTCTACGCAGCGATCTAGGGCAAGCGCTTATGCGTTGGCAGACGAGGTGACCAAATTGACGAGGGTTTTGATCAGGCGATCGCTCTCCATTGGCATCATGTCTGCGCCGTGCAGCACCCGCTGAAGCATGATGAAGTAAACTAGCGTTCCCAAAAACAGCCGGGCAGTCGCTTCTGGATCGCTGAGCGCCAGCTCGGGATGGGTGGCTAAATATCGAGATAGGCCGTCGATAATTGGTTTGGCAACATTGGTGATGTACGGTTCGGCCAGCTCTGGGAACCGCCCTGACTCACCCACCATCAGCCGCATAAATTCGCAGGCTTGCGGGTTGCAATAGGCATCTGTGATCAGCTCCTGAGCTAGCTGGCTGAGCACGTCTGCAGGATCGCCGGTAGCGGTATTTTCTGCGTAGAAGTCGAACGATGTGGCGCGAAACTTTTCAGCTGCTAGCTGCTGCATCAGCGCGGCAAAGAGACTTGCCTTGTCTTGGAAATGGCTATAGACCGTCGCTTTTGAGACGCCTGCAGCGGCAGCAACACGATCCATGCTGGTTGCTGCGTAGCCATTCGACAGAAATTCTTGCATGGCCCCGTCTAGAATTGCTGCTGTTTTAGCGGCTGATTTTTTACGTTCGGGGCGGTTAATAGGGGGCACAAATGTGGGGTCACCAATGCAGCGACCTGCAAAAGTAAGGGACTAGAAGGCAGTTAGCGACGATCGGCTATGGATAGCTTATTACATTACCTCGCGCGGTACGGGTCATTCTATCGGCAGGTTTTGCGAACCGTGCAGGGAGATGGTGTATTCAAGATTGCTGTGTTCTGGGTGCCTATCGCCACCTATCGGCTGATTGGGTCGCTTTAGGGCAGTTAACTGTCGGTGGCTTTTGTTGTCGTTTTTTGCGGATTATGAAACAATTATGAAAAGTGAAACGATTATGAAAAAGCTTTTTAATGCCGGGAGGCAAAAAGATGTCAACATCGCCTCGCAAAACTGGATTAGGTAATCGGAATTTAAGCAAGAGGCTATTGGGCGCTGTGGCTGCTTTGGCGATCGCAGGCTGCAGCTCGGCAGAAATCCCCTCAACCACAGCTTCAGACAATGTAGATGCAGAAGAAAAGAAGGTGCTGACCACCTTCACCATTCTGGCGGACATGGCTCAAAACGTGGCGGGTGATGCCCTGACGGTAGAATCTATCGTTCGCCCTGGGGCTGAAATTCATGGTTACGAGCCCGTGCCCAGCGATATCGCAAAGGCCCAGAGGGCAGACTTGCTGCTCTCTAATGGGATGGGCTTGGAGCGCTGGTTTGAGCAATTCTTGGGCGGCGTGAGGGACGTGCCAGCAGTGGTGGTGACAGAGGGCATCACGCCCATCCCCATTGCTGAAGGCCCCTACGAAGATAAGCCCAATCCCCACGCCTGGATGTCGCCACAAAATGCGCTGATTTATGTAGAGAATATCCGCCAGGCGTTTGTAGAACTCGACCCGGAAAATGCTGAGCTGTACAACGAGAATGCGGCTGCCTACAGTGAGCAGCTGAAAGCGATTGACAGTGCCCTACGAGAGGATTTGGACGATGTGCCCGAATCTCAGCGCTACCTCGTGAGCTGTGAGGGGGCTTTTTCTTATTTAGCCCGAGACTACGGCCTCACAGAGATTTATGTGTGGCCTATCAATGCGGAGCAGCAGTCTACGCCAAAGCAGCTAAAAGCGGTGATAGACAAGGTGCAGCAAAACAATGTGCCGACCATTTTTTGTGAGAGTACGGTGAGCGCAGAAGCGCAGAAGGAAGTGGCTCAGGCGACAGGCGCCAACTTTGGCGGCAGTTTGTATGTGGACTCGCTCTCCAGTGAAGGCGGCCCTGTGCCCACCTACTTAGATTTGCTGGCCTACGATGCGCAGCTTATTTCAGATGGCTTACTTGAGAGAACGCCTTAGCGTGATGACAGTCTGTTTTCTCTCTTGTTTCAATGATCGAATGTTTCAATGATCGAACGCTCTGAATTTCACTGTCTACGCTTGTTTGCTCGTTTGAATTTTTTATTGGTTTGCACCCATGGCTTCCGAACCTGTGATGTATAAATCGACCGACACTGCAGACCCCGCTTCTGCTGACACCTACGGCATTGCTGTCGACAATATCAGCGTCGCTTACAGCAATGCACGTCTGGCGCTTTACAACACGAGCTGCTACGTGGAGCCGGGCACCATTACAGGCCTAGTGGGACCGAACGGCGGTGGAAAGTCCACGTTGTTCAAGTCGATTATGGGTTTTTTGACCCCGAGCCAAGGGCGGGTCCATATTGACGGGATGCCGGTAGACGCTGCCCAAAAGCGTCAGCTCATGGCCTACGTGCCGCAGGCAGACGAGGTGGATTGGAACTTTCCTATCAGCGTGTTTGATGTGGTGATGATGGGCCGCTATGGTCATATGAATCTGTTTCGCATTCCGAGTCGCAGAGATCGCCAAATCGTGGCTGAGAGCCTAGCGCGTGTCGGCATGAGCGACTTTCAGCATCGGCAGATTGGCGAACTCTCGGGCGGACAAAAAAAGCGGGCCTTTTTGGCGCGGGCGCTGGCGCAGGAGGGCAAGGTGATTTTGCTCGATGAACCTTTTACCGGGGTTGATGTGAAGACCGAGAAGCGTATCATCACTCTGCTGATGCAGCTGCGGCGAGAGGGCCATACAGTGTTGGTATCGACCCATGATTTGGCGTCTATTTCTACGTTTTGCGATCGCGTCATTCTGCTAAACCAAACCGTTTTGGCAGCAGGGACTACCGCAGAGACCTTCACAGAGGACAACTTGGCGATGGCCTTCGGTGGCTTACCGCTGAGCAGCCTGCAACACGCCGGTAAGCATCGGGCGAACCAGGCACCTACAGCTCAGAGAGGTCATCAGCCAGGACACGCGTTCATTCAGTCTGATCGTATTCAACCAGGGCGAATTCAACCGGAGCGAATTCAACCTGAGAAATCGAATGCTCGCCATCTCGACCTATGAATGACCTATTGGCTATCTCTCCAGAGACCGTTTGGCTTTGGCTGATTGAGCCTTTTCAACTGGCCTTTATGGTGCGGGCGCTGTGGGTGAGTGCCTTTGTGGGCACTGTGTGCGCAGTGCTCTCTTGCTACATCACGCTCAAGGGCTGGTCGCTGATGGGGGATGCGGTCTCCCACGCGGTGGTGCCGGGGGTGGTGGTGGCCTACGCGCTAGGCATTCCCTTTGCGCTGGGAGCGTTTATGTTTGGGTTTGGGGCGACGGTCGTAATTGGCTATGTGAAGTCTCAAACTAGGCTGAAAGAAGACGCTGTGATTGGCGTGATTTTTACAGGGTTCTTTGCGTTTGGCCTCGTGTTAGCCACTAAGATTCCAAGCAATGTGGACCTGTTTCATATTTTGTTTGGCAATGTGCTGGGCATCTCTCAGCAGGACATTATCCAGACGCTGATCGCTGGGGGATTAACGCTGGCAATCATTTTGATGCGCCGCAAGGACCTGCTGCTTTTTTGCTTTGATCCCAACCATGCGAAGGCGATTGGGCTGAATACGCAGCTGATGTATTACACGCTGCTGAGCGTGCTAGCGCTGACCACGGTGACAGCGCTGCAGACAGCAGGCATCGTGCTGGTGGTGGCGATGCTGGTGACGCCGGGGTCAACGGCCTATCTGCTGAGCGATCGCTTTGACCACATGCTGATAATTTCTGTGACGGTGAGCGTGCTTTCCTGCCTGCTAGGCACCTACTTGAGTTATCACTTAGATGCTTCGACCGGGGGGTGCATTGTGGTGTTGATGACGGCTTTTTTTGCAATGGCGATGCTGTTTGCTCCCAAATACGGCATTCTGCCGCAAAAGCTACACAGTCGGCGTGGCAAGTTGTTGTAGTGCTGGATCTTTCTCTTGGCCAGTTTTGACGATGGCGGTGGTCCCATGGATTCGTGGCAGCAGCTGATTGAGCTGGACCGGCAGCATGTGTGGCATCCCTATGCGGCGATGCCCAATCCGCTACCGGTATTTCCTGTGCGCTCGGCGAAGGGCGTCAGGCTAGAGCTAGAAGATGGGCGATCGCTGATTGACGGCATCTCTTCTTGGTGGACCTGCATCCATGGCTACAACCATCCCAAGCTGAATGCGGCAGCGCGATCGCAGATGGAAAAAATGGCCCACGTGATGTTTGGTGGGCTCACCCATCGTCCGGCTGTTTCGCTCGCCAAAAAGCTCATTGACCTGACGCCTGTCGATTTGCAGCACGTTTTTTTTAGTGACTCTGGCTCCGTGGCAGTTGAGGTGGCCATGAAGCTCGCCGTCCAGTATTGGCACAATCGGGGCCAACCGAGCAAGCACAAGTTTTTGACGATTCGCAATGGCTATCACGGCGATACTTTTGCTGCGATGTCGGCCTGCGATCCGGTGAATGGCATGCATCATCTTTTTAGCGGACTGCTGGCCCAGCAGTACTTTGCTGATGCGCCCCAGGTGCGCTTTGGCGAAGCCTGGCAAGCCCAAGATATTGAGAGCTTTGCCGCACTGCTAGAACAGCACAGCGATCGCATTGCTGCCGCTATTTTTGAGCCGGTTGTTCAAAATGCTGGTGGCGTTCGGTTTTATCATCCGGAGTATGTGCGCGCGGCTAGCGACCTGTGCAAACAGCACGATGTGCTGCTGATTCTCGATGAGATTGCCACTGGGTTTGGCCGGGCTGGCAAGCTGTTTGCCTGTGAGTATGCGGAGATTTGCCCAGATATTATGTGCGTGGGTAAGGCGCTGACGGGTGGATTTATGTCGTTGGCGGCAACGCTGACTACGACCCACATCAGTGAGACCTTTTCTGCTGGAGAAGCCGGTGTCTTTATGCACGGGCCGACATTTATGGGCAATCCGCTGGCCTGCGCCGTTGCGCTTGCCAACCTGGACTTGCTGGAGAGCTACGACTGGCGAGAAAGGGTAGCCAAGATTGAGACGCAGCTTCGCGCGGAGCTGGCCCCCTGCCTCGGGTTGGCGGCAGTGAAAGATGTGCGGGTGTTGGGTGCGATCGCAGCTGTAGAGCTACACCAGCCTGTAGATATGGCGGTGGTGCAGCCCATGTTTGTAGATGAGGGTGTCTGGCTCAGGCCCTTTGGCCGATTGCTGTACACGATGCCGCCATACATTATTCAACCAGACGAGCTACGGGCGATTACCTCAGCCATCTATCGGGTAGCTGCGCAGCTTTAGTGTGTTCTGGTGTGTTCTTTCAAGTCTGCTAGGCGGGATGACAATGGCTTTTGCTGTATTGCGCTTGTGAGCGCGGGCCGTATCAGAACGGTGTAGCTCAGACCAAAAGTCGGTAATGGCAGCGGCTGTGATGAGCGCATTGTGAAAGTGAAAGAAGTGGTTACCCTCAGGGCATTCCCACAGGCGATCGCCCGACTTCATCCATCGCTGCCACTGGCTTTGCTGCTGCGCCGTTGTAATCGGGTCTTGCGCGCCATTGCACACGAGTAGAGGCACCTCGACGCCACCGGGCAAGATTTTGGTTTGGCGGGCGAGGGAGTGCAGACTGAGACTGCCATCGAGATCGTTGGCCAAAAGCTGTGCGAGCGCCTTTGCAAATCGGTAGGGCTGCTGGCCAAAGAGAATTTTGGCGAGCTGTCCGAGGAGCATTTCACGGCTGCAAGGGAGGCGCTGGCGCATGGCGTAGTAGTGGGCCTGCCAGTTTATGGCGGGTAGGACGCCGACGGAGAGCAGCGTCAGCGATGCCACGTGCTGAGGGTAGCGGCGAGCGTAAAAAAGGCCAACTGTACCGCTGACGCCATGGCCGATGAGATGGACTTTGTAGTTGGGGTTGCCGAGACGCTGAGCGAGGGCAGTGCGATCGCACACATACTCGTTTAGCAAATCGACCACAGCATCAACACAGCAAGGCTCATCAATGGTCTGACAGTATTCCCAGCGGCGAATCGCTGTGTCTTTTGCCAAGTGGGCAAGTAATCGCTGGTCAAAACACTTGAGATGAGGGCTTACAGACAGCCAAAGCACATCAGATCCTAGATTCATGGGCTTAGTCAGGTAGGACAGTAATCACCGGCATTTCAAATACCGACAGTACAAATCGGGGTGCCTAAAACATTCCCGCTTGCAAACGCTATTGACCATTACTCTCAATAACCGAATGAGCACAGTGTACCGCACATACCGTTAATAGGAAACCTTCTCAATAAAAAGATCTGCCAAATTGGCTCCTCACTGACAATTTAGATCCTATGAAATTAGACCTTATGAAAAAACAATCGCCTACTACGAAGCGGGTAGCAGGCGATTGAGTTTTCGAGTATTCAAGCAGCTGCGGTCTCTATTGGGCGCAGAGCCTACTGCAAGGATTACTGCATCGGTAAGATGGAGCGCTGGCAGGCCGGGCAGACTGCGTGGATGGAGAGCTGGCAGTCGAGGAGCTGATAGCCGTACTTATCGGCGGTTTTGGCCCCGGCTTTTAGGATGGAGTCGTTTTTGAATTCGACGGTTTTGTTGCAGCGGACGCAGATGAGGTGGTGGTGGTGGTGCGGGGCAGGGCGGTTGATTTCGTAGCGCTTTTGGTCTTCGGCTAGCTCTAGCTCTCGCAAAATGCCCATGCGTGCCATCAGCTTGAGGTTCCGGTAAATGGTGGATAGGCCGATGGGTTCGCCTTCTTCTTTGAGTAGCTCGCAGAGGTCTTCGGCGCTGAGGTGCCGCCCCTCTGGAATGTTTTGGAACGTGTTGAGAATGGTCTCCCGCTGAGGGGTCATTCGCCAACCGCGCTCGTGGAGTTCTGCTTTTAGGGCAGCGGGTGTGTAGGCGACCATGACCTCTCCTTGGTGTATATCATTAACATCCTGCTAATGAGAATCATAGCGGACGATTTGGGTATTTGCAACAGTGAAAGCTTATTGAGAAATGTGTCGGATTAGCGCGCCCACTGACAGATTGAGGGGAAGGCAGATTGAGGGGAAGGTGGCCAAGCGCGTTTCGGCGATTGTTCTAGACTAGCTAAAGAAATGAATGACGCCATCTATCTTGTGGGCTACTTTGCTGCAGATGGCTATTCCAAAATTTCGTTTCTCAACCGGTTTCATCATGCTGCTTTAAGATGCCTTTTTTTCGTCCTTCCCACGGATCTGCGCCTACCCCTGATATCTACCAGGCGAAGGGGCGGTGGCCGTGGCTTCAGTGGTGGCCTGTAGAGTGGCCAAGCGGTTGGGCGATCGCAGTTTGGCTGACGGCGGCGCTGGTGGTTTTACCCGTACTGGTCGTGTTGGGCAGTGTGTTTGCAGATGCTGGGGAGATTTGGGCCCATCTGGCCGAGACGGTGCTGGCCGAATACGTGACCAACTCACTGCTGCTCATGCTGGGGGTGTCGGTGGGGGTGCTAACGCTTGGTGTGGGGACTGCCTGGCTGGTGGCGATGTGTCAGTTTCCAGGCGTGCGACTGTTTGAATGGGCCTTGCTGCTACCGCTGGCCGCGCCCGCTTACCTGCTGGCCTACACCTATACAGACTGGTTGGAATACTACGGTCCGGTGCAGGCGGGGCTGCGATCGCTCTTTGGCTGGGAGCAAGCGACAGACTACTGGTTTCCCAGCGTTCGCTCTGTGGGTGGGGCGATCGCTATGTTTTCCCTCACCCTGTATCCGTACGTGTACATGCTGGCACGGGTCGCGTTTTTAGAGCAGTCTGTCTGTACGTTAGAAGCTAGTCGCTCTCTGGGCTGCAGCCCTTGGCGTAGCTTTTCGCAGGTGGCGGTACCGCTGGCGAGACCGGCGATTGTCGCGGGGCTTTCTCTGGCTCTGATGGAGACGCTCAACGACTTTGGCACGGTGCAATACTTCAGCGTTGTGACCTTTACGACGGGCATTTATCGCACTTGGTTTGGTATGGGTGAGCGGGTGGCGGCGGCGCAGCTGTCTGCCATGCTGATGCTGTTTGTATTGGTGCTGATTTTGCTAGAGCGCTGGTCGAGAAATCGAGCCCAGTACTATCAGGCCAACAACAGCTTGCAAACGCCGACGGCTTATCGCCTTAGCGGAGTGCGGGGCTGGCTGGCCTGCTTGGCCTGTGCGACGCCGATTACCCTAGGGTTACTGGTGCCCGGTGGGCTGCTGCTACAAATGGTGTGGCGAAATCTAGATAGCGCGCTGGGCAATCGATTTGCGACTTTGGCGACCAATAGCTTGCTGCTAGGTGGGGTGACGGCTGCGATCGCGCTACTTCTCTCGCTGATATTGGCCTATGGTCAGCGGCTCAGCGGTAGCCGGGCGATTCGCCTCGGCGTGCGACTGTCGGCAATGGGGTACGGCATTCCAGGTGCGGTGATTGCGGTGGGCATCTTGATTCCGGTGACCCGGCTAGACAATGCCATTGCCAACTGGGCCCAAGCGATGTTTGACCGTTCGCCGGGGCTGCTGCTGAGTGGAACGATCACAGCGCTGGTGTTTGCCTACCTGGTGAGATTTTTGGCGGTGGCGCTCGGCTCTGTAGAATCGGGCCTCGACAAAATTCGCCCCAACTTAGACGATGCCGCCCGTAGCCTGGGCTACACCCCGACCAACACCCTTGTGAAAGTCCACACGCCACTGATGACGGGCAGCCTGCTGACGGCCGTCATGCTGGTATTTGTCGATGTGATGAAGGAGCTGCCCGCTACGCTGGTGATGCGGCCTTTTAACTTCGATACGTTGGCGGTGCGGGTGTATCAATATGCCTCTGATGAGCGACTGGTCGAAGCGGCTGCGCCAGCGCTGATGATTTTGCTAGTAGGGATGCTGCCGGTGATTGTACTGAGCTGGCAGGTGCGGCAGAGTCGTCAGGTCGGGCAGTAAAAAACTTTCGGTGGATTTTCAGTATGTTTAGAGATCCTGACTTTATAGTGTGGGTTCGACCTTGGTGAGGGGTGCCTCCACGCGGGTCGACTCTAGCAACGCTATCTGCTGAATTGCTAACTTAATGAACGCTAAATATGGCTAAATCTTCCGTATCTGTCCGTTCTCTCGGTAAAACCGGGCCGCTGCATCCGCTCAAAAATCCGAGGGCATGGCTGAAGGCTTTTTGGCGGTTTTCAAGGCCCCATACGATTATCGGCACGACGTTTAGCACGGTGGCTTTGCTGGCGATCGCACTCTCTGCCCGTCAGACGGTTGGCATGGGCGAGGGGATGTTTGCTGCAGCACTTCTGAGCTGGCTAGTGGCCTGGATTGCCTGCCTCTGCGGCAATGTGTACATCGTTGGGCTAAACCAACTAGAAGATATTGCCATTGATCGAATCAATAAGCCGCATTTGCCGCTGGCCTCGGGTGCCTTTTCGAAGCGGCAGGGACGGCGGTTGGTAGGGCTGACGGGGGCTGGTGCGATCGCGCTCTCGCTAATCTCCCAAAATATCTTCTTGATTCTCACGGTGGGCCTGAGCTTGCTGATTGGCACGGCCTATTCACTGCCGCCAGTGAGGCTCAAGCGCTATCCTTTTTGGGCTTCGGCATGCATTTTGACCGTGCGCGGTGCCATTGTGAACTTGGGGCTGTATCTGTACTTTGCCACGCAGTTTGAGCTGGGTAGTGCGGTGCCGGCTCGGGTGTGGGCGCTGACGCTGTTTGTGTTGGTGTTTAGCTTTGCGATCGCAATTTTCAAAGACATTCCAGACTTGGAAGGCGATCGCCAGTTCAACATCTCTACCTACACGCTACAGCTGGGTCAAAAAACAGTGTTCAACTTAGCCCGCTGGGTGTTGACCGTTTGCTATGGCGGGCTGATTGTGGCAGCGCCCTTTTTGCCAGGGGTAAATGGTCTCTTTTTGGCTGCGGCGCAGGGGCTAGGCATTCTCTCTTTTTGGTGGCTGAGCCGCCGGGTAGATTTAGACCCCGCGCCCGTGAAAAAAGACATTTCCTATCCGGCCTTTTATCAGTTTATTTGGAAGCTCTTTTTTGTTGAGTACCTGATCTTTCCGCTCGCCTGCTGGCTGGCCTAGCGCTGGGGCTGCAACACAGTTCGCAGCCCCAGCAAAATAAACGCCATGCTCACCACCATCCAGGGTGTAATGGGCTCCTTAAAGAACAGCCAAGCCAGCAGTGCCACCCACACCGGCACGCCGCTGTACACAATGCTCGTAGACTTAGTGGGGCCAATGCGCTGAGTACTGAGGGTAAAGAGCAAATAGCCAATGCCCGAAGCGCCGATGCCCATGTAGAGTACGCCTAGCACTGCGGGCAAAGACAGGGTAGGCCAGCCTGTTTTGGCGAGTTCTGGAATGACAAAAATAGACAGCTGAACGACACCTGCGATCGCACCGTAGTAGCTTATGGCCAGTCCGCTGTAGCGCTTGCCCAGATGCCGTAACAAAATAGAGTAGCCAGCCCAACACAGCACAGCGCATAGCATTAGCAGATCGCCATCGTTGAACTGTAGCGCTAGCAGCCTGCCAAGATTGCCGTCGGTGAGCAGAATGAGTACGCCAGTAATGGCGATCGCACCACCCACGTAGTTTCGCATCGCCAGCTTTTCTTTTAGCAGAATAGCTGCCAGCAAACCGGTTACCACTGGATTGAACGCGTTGATAATTGCGGAATTGGCGACTGCTGTGTAGCGCAGGCTAGAAAAGAAAAAGAAGTGGTAGCCCATGACGCCGAAGGTGCCCAATAAAAAGAGACAAACTTTGTCTGTGGTCGAGGCGTGGCGAATGAGCTGATTTGCGGTTTGTTGTTGCCGTGCTTGCTGCCAAACCAGCAGCTGCAAAAAAAGACTGGCAATGATGTAACGCAGCAGCGTAATGAGCAGCGGTCCCATTTCATCGGTTGTGTATTTGCCCGCGACAAAGCTCCCTGCGAATAGAAAACTGGTCAAAACAGCTAGCAGACCCTGACCCAATAGTCCGTTTTTCATGCCATCGTCACCTTCTATCGTCACATTGGTATGCTTGAACTTTCTATCCTACGAGGCGGCTGTGCTATGAGCCCTTTTGCGATCGCGGTATTTGATATTGATGGGGTTTTGCGGGATGTGGGCGGCTCCTATCGGAGAGCGATCGCAGACACCGTAGCGCACTACACAGGCGGTCAGTTCCGGCCAACCTTGGAGGATATTGATCGGCTCAAGAGCGAAGGCATTTGGAATAACGATTGGAAAGCCTCAGAAGTGATGATTCATCGCTATTTTGAGCGTCAGTCGCAGCCCGAACCGACTGTTAGCTACGAAGAGATTGTTGATTTTTTTCAAAAGCAGTACCGCGGCCCCGACACTGAAGACCCAGACCAGTGGACAGGCTACATTGCCAACGAGCCGCTCCTGGTAGATAAAGCTTACTTCCAATCGCTGGCCGACGCTGGCATGCCCCATGCCTTTTTTAGCGGTGCCACCCGAGGCTCAGCCAGCTTTGTGCTAGAGCGGCGTATTGGGCTCAGTGACCCTATCCTCATTGCGATGGAAGATGGGCCGGGTAAGCCCGATCCCAGCGGCCTTGCGAAATCTGTTCAGCTAGTAGAAGCTGACTTAGCCGGGTCGGACAATCTGCCGGTTGTGTATGCGGGAGATACGGCTGCTGATATGAAGACAATTGTTGCAGCAAAAGAACAGTTTTCGCAGCGGACATGGTTAGCCGTCGGTATATTGCCGCCCCACGCGCAGCGAGAAGAAGCGTATAAAAAGGACTATATTCAAATGCTTAAAGCTGCTGGGGCAGAAACTGTTTTATCCAATGTGCGAGAGATGACGCCAGCGTTAGTCAAAACTCTGCTGTAGGTTTAGTTCTGCGGCTTTCACAGACTGCCTGAACTTAGGATGCTATCAGTTAGATAGTTGATGGGTTGTTTTGTCTGTAGTTGTTTTGTCTGTAGTAGTGCCTTTTGTGCTGTTGCGAAAGGCTGCGGGGATGGTGTTAGGGATGACGTTTGGCTGATTTTCTAGCCGCTGCAGTAAGGCTTGGTTCCAGTCAGCGAGGTAAACACTGTTAGTGGGTTGTGGATACTGTTCAGCCGGATGGGTGGTGAACTGTGGCTGATGGGTGAGCTGAATGGGTGAGGGTTGTTGATTGCTGATGCCTTTGTTGCAGAGGTAGGCGATCGCAGGGTCGATATTGATAGTGTTGTTCGAGGGATTGTTCTTTATTAGATTGTTCTTTGTTAGATTGTTTTCCGGTGCGTTGCTAGGCGATAGGTTGATTGTTGATGTGTTGCTGGGCGATACGTTGTGAACGGTCTTGCTGGCTTGCTCTAGGCAGGTGCCAAGGAGAATGGTATTGTCCAAATCTGTGGCGGTGAGGTCAGTGCGTAGCAGGCTGGCATGGGCAAGGTTTGCTTGCTCCATGTAGGCGCCGCTGAGGTTTGCATAGCTCAAGTCGGCGCGGCTGAGGTCTGCGCCAATCAGGCAGGCTCGGCTGAGATTGGCTTCACTGAGGTCAGTATTTTTGAAGTTGGCCTCGAATAGGTAGCAGTGACTGAGGTCTATGCCGCTCAAGTTAGGCCGGTATTCAGGGTTGAGATGGCGCCAATGGTTCCAGCGCTCTACCCCGCTACGAATGAGCTGTGCGTAGTCAGTAGGTGGGTAGGCCATGGTGTGGTCAGCGTCTTGTTTCAGGTTGCATTGTTTCGGGTTGCAAGATGTGATGAAACACTCTGAATGACTCAATCATGATCTGTGAATTTACTGACGTCACTTACTGCTAATCACACTTCATAGTTGATTTAAATCACGGCCTCGATTGTGTGGCCTTCATAATGCTCACCGGTTTGTGGGCCACGCTTGATGATTTCTGACCTATGACCGCGCTAACTTTTGAGTAGTCTTTATGTACTATTTGAGCCGCCGTTGATAGACTGTAAGTGCTGTGAAGTATCAGTTTGCGCCTGCGACGACAGTGGCAAGTTAGGCAATGGCAAAGTCTAGACGGTTGGAAGCCGTGCTCGATCAGATAAAGGCCATTCAGCGCTTGGATGAGCTGAGCGCTGACGATGTGGCGGTCTTGAAGCGCGTGCTAGCAGGCAAGCAGCCGGTGGCGATCGCACCTACTGCTAAGCTAATCATTCGCCATGGGTTAACCGTCCTGCTCCCAAACCTGTGTGCGACCTTTGAGCGACTGCTGGAGAACGGTGCCAAAACCGACCCTGGCTGCAAGGCAAAGTGGGCGATCGCCAATGCGATATATCAGCTTGAGCGACCCAATGCTGACCTGTTTTTGTCAGGCATTCGTCATATTCAGATGGAGCCCGTATGGGGTAAGTCCATCGATACGGGGGCGCCGCTGCGCAGTTTGTGCGCGCTGGGCCTCGTGCAGGCCAACTACCCGCAGGTGCTAAACGAGCTAGCAGATCTGTTGGCAGATGCTGAGCACGATGCTAGGGCTGGCGCTGCCCGAGCCATTGGCTACAGCGAGAATCCGGCAGGCATTCCGCTGTTACGACTCAAGCTGCACATCGGTGACTCAGAGCCGCAGGTGCTTTCGGAATGCTTTGTTGCGCTGCTCACGCTATCGGCGGAGCAGGCCCCGTTGGTCATTCACTTTTTGGAAGCGGGGTCGGAGGCTGAGCAAGAACTGGCGGCGATCGCCCTGGGTGAAGCCCGAGTGCCAGAGGCTTTCGAGGCGATCAAACGTCGCTGGCAGCGTACCCGGACTGCCGAGTTGCGGTCGAGCTTTTTGCTTGCGATCGCCACTCTGCGCACCGAAGAAGCCATTGAGTTTTTGCTGGGCCTCATTGAACGAGGAAATTCTCAAGATGCCACAGATGCGCTGATGGCTTTGGATATCTTTCGGCACACGACCGACGTTTGGCAGCAGGTGGTCAAGGCCGTCACGCTGCGAGACGATGCGCCGTTGCTTGCTCTGTTACATCAGTGATGTTTGTTTTCATGGGCCGGGAATGCTGAGCTAGCGTTCACAGCGGTCACGTTCTGCTCGGGTGAGTTTGCTCACCTACGTGACCTGCCTCCTCCCATAGATATCAGGATGTCGTTCATGAAAGGCCTAAAGTTTTCTGCGTTTATCACTGCCGTTGCGCTCTTACTTCCCTCTGCTGCGATAGCTCAGACCGATGAAGACGATGCTTATCTGTCACAGCTATATGGGTTTTTGCAGAGCCAGGATGCAGTCACCCACGCCATGGCAACTGAATCAATGAGCCCAGAAGATAGCATCTGGGCTGCTCAAATGTTTTGCCGCACCTTCGATGCCGGGGTCGCGCCCGCAGATGCCTTCACGGTGTACACCGCCTCTGCCATTAGCCAGGCTACCTCTCAAGGCGTCGACATGACTGAAGAAATGGCCTACGCAGTGGGGCTCTATGGTGGCGCTGTGATGAATGTCGGCTCAATGCACTATTGCCCGCAGCATCAGCCCCAAGTGGAGCAGGCACTGCAGTCGCTCTAGCACTTGGGCAATGGAGAAGATGTTGATACTGTCAGCTGCTTAGAGTCTGTTGCTTGGAGTCTGTATGGTAGACCTCGGCATTGTCCAACAGTCTCTTACACAGACTCTCACAGCATGATTTATTAGGTAGACCGAGCTAGGCCGGTGCCTTCTGTGGGGTGTAGCGTTCCTGACGAACGCTAAATTGCCATGCACTGGAGAACATGTAATGAATCTGATGGTGCAGGTTCATTTGCTGAATGTTCTCCCACTCGTTTTGGTCGAACCAGACGCCGTGACAGTGGCTGCAGCGATCAAGGTAAAAGTTTAGTCCGCGCCCAACCTTAGATTTGGTCATGAGGCGTGAGCAATCGGCGCAGAAGTTTGCAGTGTGGTTATCGATGACGGGGAGCAGTGCATCTCCTGTGCTGAGTGTGATGGGTGGTCTGCTGTTGCTGGCTTCTGG
Organism: Cyanobacteria bacterium J06614_10; assembly: GCA_038527325.1. GTDB lineage: Bacteria > Cyanobacteriota > Cyanobacteriia > Phormidesmidales > Phormidesmidaceae > Phormidesmis. Next base: position 2,963 of record JBCBFY010000003.1, on the reverse strand, counting down.
GTGGGCTTCTAGCCACTCCCAATACTGTTCTGATGAAACCCAGTGACCCAGACACTCTGTGCACTGATGTGCTTGCAATCCGGTATCTAAGCTGACTGGTTTGAGCGAGTCAATATGGCAGATGGGACATTTCATAACGGCACCACACGTATTGTTCAAAGACCGATGTACAGACGTCTTCAGGTAAGAACATGCCCAATTATCTTCAAAAACTGAATTCCTTCATCAGAATCTCAGAAATGATTTCATAATTTGAGCGAAACATGAAGAAAACTCAGCCTAAAGAGGGAAATTCGGCCATTCCCTCGGGGAATCTACAGAGGTGACGATGTTCATTCCAGACGAACCAAATTTTTGATAAGTTTCTTCGGCAGCTTCTGTGAAGTCAACAACACCGGGGACAACGACTGGTGATGTGCAGTCATGGAGTAAATAGACTTTGCGAGCCAGTGAGGGATCGCGGGCCTGAATTTCGTCTAGTAGGTCGTTTACGGTCCAGGCGACGCAGTGGCTCTTGGCCTGTCCTGCGATGATAAGCGCGTCAAATTCCAACAGGTGTTGAATGAGCCGGTTATTCTTTTGGGCGATGGGCTGTGCCTGATCGTTTGTCAGGACTTCTGGACGGAGGACGGAGTAATTTTCGGTGAGGGGATTGTCGCCTTTGGCTTCGAAGCGAGTGGGGCTGCTACGGACCATGCTGTGGAAGAAGCACGCTTCTTCGAACGCTGGGACGAGGGCGTGTCCGATGCCACCGAGCATGGAGTGATAGGGCCAGATAGTGAGCGGATACTTTTTGCGATCGCTCAGCTGCTTTGCGTAGTGCAGGGCAAATTTTTCTAGTTTTTCTAAGGTCTCTTCTGGTGTCATCTCTGCAGAGGTCTCTGTGCCTGCCTGCGCGGCTAATCCACCTGCTATTAGTGGATTGACCTTCCACACGCCTTGTAAAACATCCTCGTCGTTAATCATCGTCATTGGCGCGGGGTGTTCGCCTGCTGCGTTTACCCAAAAGGCCGCATGAAAAATCTGCGTGGCACTGTGGGTATCCATCGTCGGCACAATTTCGGTGATGATGTCCAAATTGCGATAGACAAATTCGCACAGTCTGCGCGTGTCATCCACTGCGCCCACCCCGGAGCGGCCACCGACAAATAGCTCAAAGTCTGGCAGGCAAAACGTATTTTGCACATCAATGGCTAAGAGGCCGACTCGAACGGTATCGGCCTGGGCTGGTGGAACGCTGTGAGTCTCTCGGTAGGCGATAGCGTCGCTAGCCCGATCCTGGTAGGGTACGCGCCAGATTTTACCGACTGTCTCTGGGTTGAAGTGGGTGGGAATTTGAGTGGTCATGTGTAAGTCAGTGACGAGAGATTGGGTACAGCTTAGAAACTTTGCGCTTCCTCTAAAAGATAACAAGCGCTTACTCTAGACTGGGGTATTCCGGTTTGTAAGCGAGGGACGCGGGAGAGCGCATGGTCGTCGGTAAGGCGCGGGTGAAGCGAGTAGGGGTCGTTGGCGGTGGCCAGCTGGCCTGGATGATGGCGGATGGTGCCAAAAAGCTAGATTTGGAGCTGATTGTGCAAACGCCAAGTCAGGCAGACCCAGCAGGTGCGATCGCTCACAAACTCGTTTTAGGCCCCGTAGCAGACGCGGCTGTTACTGCTGAGCTAGCCGACAGCTGCGACGTCATTACCTTTGAAAATGAGTTCATCGATCTCCCTGGGCTTGAGCAGCTTGCAGCGGAGAAAGGCACGCTGTTTTATCCGCAGCTAGCGTGTCTGCGTCCGCTACTCGATAAATATGACCAGCGACAGTATTGCGATCGCATCAACCTTCCTGTTCCGCGCTTTGCCACCCTATCCCAGCAATCCGATGCGCCCCAGCTGGTAGAAAAAGTCGCGTCGGTCGGCTTGCCCTTAGCGCTCAAAACCCGCCGCCACGGCTACGACGGCCAGGGAACTTTCATTCTCGATTCGCTAGAAGCGGTGCAGTCCACCTGGCAGCAGCTGAAATATCAACCCGTATTGCTAGAAGCGTTTGTGCCCTTCGAAAAGGAGCTGGCGGTGATGGTGGCCCGGAGCCGCTCTGGGGAAGTGGCTGTGTATCCGGTGGTAGAGACCGAGCAGGTAGACCAGGTGTGTCGGCGGGTGATTGCGCCTGCTAGGGTGGCGGCATCTGTGCAGGCTGAGGTGAGTGCGATCGCAACTCAGCTCGTCAATCAGCTAGGCGTCGTCGGTGTTTTAGGAATAGAGCTATTTTTGACCCAATCGGGCCGCGTCTTGATCAATGAAATTGCCCCGCGAACTCACAACTCTGGGCACTACACGCTAGATGCCTGCGAGACCTCTCAGTTTGAGCAGCAGCTGAGGGCGGTTTGTGATTTGCCATTGGGGCCAGTGTCATTAACTTCTCCTGGAGCGGTAATGGTGAACCTGCTCGGATTTGAGGCGGCTGACTGTCAGGCAGATGGCGCTGATGACCAGATGACCCAAGGCTGTGCCGACAGGCGATCAGCGCTGGTAGCGATTCCAAACGCACATCTGTACTGGTATGGCAAAGCGCAAGCCCGCGTGGGTAGAAAAATGGGACATATGACTGTTCTTACAGACAGTGCAAACGACGACGCTGCCATTGCTCAGCTGATTGAACAGATTGAAGTTTGTTGGTATGGCTCTTAATTTTTCGGGTGCGTCACTTTTGAATATTTAATTGATAAGACGAAAAACCCTCACCCATCTGTATGGGTTTCCCCTTGTCGTATCCCAGGAAAGGTTCGCTATGATGGCCTCAGTTCTGCTACGGCGTTGGTGACTGCCAACAACGTTTTCTGATCTATGTTTTTCATTTCTAGGGTGTCTAGTCGCTAAGGCGGCAGTAAACCGAGCGTGTCCCTTGGGACCTGTCCTACCGGGCGGTGTACTCGGAAACTATAAGCCTATAGCCAAGACTCCCACCTGGTCACCCCA
>JBCBFY010000002.1:0-124315 GCA_038527325.1 Cyanobacteria bacterium J06614_10 | reverse complement strand
GACGGCAGAGCGCTTTGTTGCGCATCCGTTCAAGCCAGGCGATCGCCTGTATCGTACGGGCGATTTGGCAAAGATGAGTGCTGATGGCAATCTGCACTATTTGGGCCGCGCTGATGACCAGGTGAAGATTCGCGGCTTCCGTGTAGAGCTAGGCGAAGTTGAGGCGTTGGTGCAGCAGCTTGATGCTGTTCGCGAGTGCGCGGTGACGACCCAGACTGATAATCAGGGTTCGATTCAGCTAATTGCCTACGTCGTAACAGAGGGTGCTGAACTGACTTCTCAAGCGCTGCGCCAGAAACTGCTAGAGGATGTTCCAAACTATTTGGTTCCAGCGTTGTTTATGCCGGTTGAGGCAATTCCGCTGACGCCTGCTGGCAAGCTGAATCGTAAGGCACTACCGCAGCCGCAGCCGAGCGACTGGGTGGCGACCAGTGAGTATGTGGCTCCTCGTTCGGCAACTGAGGCGGCGCTGACGTTTATCGTGGCGGAAGTGCTAGGGCTAGAGCGGGTCGGCGTGACGGATGATTTCTTTGCGCTGGGCGGTAATTCGCTGGCGGCAATGCAGGTGCTGGCAAGAATTCGCTCTATGTTTGGGAAGGAAGTGGGGCTGCGATCGCTCTTTTCTCAACCCACCATCGCGGCCCTGGCCGAAGCGCTAGAACAAGCCCAGGAAGCTGACGACGACGACGAAACTGAAATTCCGAAATGCGATCGCACTCAACCCATTCCGCTTTCTCTGACACAAGAGCGCTTCTGGTTCTTGGCTCAGCTCGAAGGTCCCAGCGCGACCTACAACCTGCCAATCGCCTTGCGGCTAAACGGTCAGCTCAACGTTAATGCGCTAGCGCAGTGCTTTGCCCATGTCGTAGAGCGCCACGAGATTTTACGCACTCGCTACATCCAAAGCGAAACCGGTGCTGTCCAGGTCATTCAGCCAGCAGAAACCGTTCCGCTCAGCCAGATCGATCTTTCTGCCATGAGCCAGGAAGCTCAGGTCGAAGCCGTAGAGCAGCACAGCAGACAGGCAGCTCAGTACCCGTTCGATCTATCGAGCGAGCCGCTGTTGCAGGTGACGCTGCTGCGTTTAGGCGATCGGCAGCACATTCTGCTGATGACGATGCACCATATCGTTTCTGACGCCTGGTCGATGGGTGTATTAGTGCAGGAGGTCATGGCCGCGTATCCGGCGTACTGCAAAGGGATTGCGCCAAGCATGGAGCCGCTGCCCGTTCAATATGCTGACTACTCGGTATGGCAGCAGCAGCAGGCCGCCACCGCAGACTTTGAAGCTCGTTTAGATGCCTGGGCGCAGCAGCTAGCCGACGCACCGCCACTGCTGGATCTACCGACCGATCGACCCAGACCAGCGATGCAGACCTTCCGGGGTGGCATGGTTGAGATGACGCTGCCGGATGAATTAGCGCGATCGCTAAAACGATTTGGCCAGCAGCAGCAAAAGACGCTGTTTATGACTTTGATGGGCGCGTTCGTGACGCTGATGCATCGCTACAGCCGCCAGTCAGACATGGCGATTGGCACGCCGATTGCAGGCCGCAGCCACGCTAATTTGGAGACGCTCATCGGCTGCTTTATCAACACGCTGCCGCTGCGCTTCCATATTGATGAGGCCGTGACATTCAGCGACCTGCTCAGTCAGGTCGAAGCTCAGTCACTGTCCGCCTTTTCCAATCAAGACATTCCGTTCGAGAAGCTGGTTGAGCAGCTATCGCTCGATCGCGATCTTAGCTATCTGCCGCTGTGTCAGGTGATGTTTGTCCTGCAAAATGCGCCGCTAGAAGATCTTGAAATTGCCGATCTTGACTGGGAAATGCTCGATAGCCATAGCAAAACCGCCCGGTTTGACCTGACGCTATCAATGCAGGAAGTCGGCGATACGCTAACGGGCGAATGGGAGTACAACAGCGATCTGTTTGATAGAGAAACCATAGAGCGCCTGGCAGCTCAGTTTGAGCGATTGCTAGCCGCAGCCGTAACGCAGGCCAAAGCGCCCATCGCTCAACTGCCGATACTCACCGCCGCTGAGCAGCAGTTCTTCGCAGCTATCAATCAGACTCAGGTAGACCTGCCCGTGCGCTGTATTCACCACTGGTTTGAAGACCAGGCTGAGCGGACGCCAGCGGCGACGGCTTTATCCGGCACCAACCTGCACGGTCAGGAGGTTTCGCTAACCTATGCCCAGCTCAACCAGCGGGCCAACCAGATCGCGCACTACTTACAGGCCAAGGGCGTTGTGCCAGAGCAGCTAGTGGGCATTTGCTTAAACCGCTGCATTGATGTAGTAATCGCCATGCTTGCGGTCTGGAAATCTGGTGGTGCGTTTGTGCCCTTCGATCCGACCTATCCCGTCGAACGACTGGCCTACATGGCCAATGACGCTCAGATTGCGGTGCTTATTGAGTCAACGGCAACAGCAGAGCGCTTTGCCGATCTCAGCAGCTCCGTCCAACGGGTTTGCCTTGAGCAAGTCGAGACTGAGCTGGTTCAGCAGCCGGTAGCTAATCCTCAAAGTGACGTATCTCCTGCGAATCTGGGCTATGTCATCTATACCTCCGGTTCCACGGGCCAGCCCAAAGGCGTCCTGGTAGAGCATACTGGCATCGGCAATCTCGCCTTTGCCCAGATCAGCGCGTTTCAGATTACGCCAGAAAGCTGCGTCCTTCAGATGGCGTCCTTTAGCTTTGACGCCTCTATTTCTGAGGTGATGATGGCGCTATGTGCTGGCGCTGAGCTACGTATCGGCAATTACGAGCGGTTGATGGGTCAGGGCGCGGTGCTGCGACAGCAGGGCGTTAGCCACCTCACTATTCCACCCTCGGCGCTGAGCGTTTTGGCTGAAGAAGATCTGGCCTCGGTCGGGCATATCATCGTAGCGGGCGAAGCGTGTCCCGCTGATCTGGTAGCAAAATGGTCTAACCGCGATGGCTTTTACGACGCCTATGGCCCAACGGAGACAACGGTTTGCGCCACGCTCGCCAACTGCACCAACATGCAGGAAAAGCCGCCCATTGGCAGACCCATTCAGAACGTGCAGATCTATGTGGTTGACCAGCACTTGCAACTAGTACCCAAAGGCGTACCGGGCGAGCTACTCATTGGCGGTATTGGTCTGGCTCGCGGCTATCTAAACCAGCCAGAGAAAACGGCAAAGGCGTTTATTGATAACCCGTTTCGGTCTTTAGCCGATAAGGCCCCAGCCGCCAATAGCCGAACTGCAAAGCTTTACCGCACCGGCGATTTGGTTCGCTTTCGATCCGACGGACAGCTTGATTATTTGGGCCGTATCGATCATCAGGTGAAGCTGCGCGGTCAGCGGCTAGAGCTAGCGGAAATTACCAGCCTGCTGCGCACCCATCCTGACGTTGAAGAAGCCACAGTGCTGCTACAGCCAACGGAAAGCGGTAGCGAACTGCTCACGGCCTATGTCGTTACGCGATCGCCTAACGCATCAGACCCGTCATTCGCTCAGGCATTCACCAAAACGCTGCAAGACTTTGCCGCAGAGCATCTGCCTAAGTACATGGTGCCAACGGCCTTTGTCCTGCTAGAAAAAATGCCGCTGACGCCCAACGGCAAAATCGATCGCCGCGCCCTGCCAACACCACAGCCACAGATTCGTCAGGCTAGTGACTACGTGGCCCCGCGCAACCTGATCGAAGTGGGTCTAGCCCAGATGTGGTCAGAGCTGCTCGGCGTTGAGCAGGTCGGTATGACCGATAGCTTCTTTGACCTCGGCGGTCATTCTCTGCTGGCCTTGCAGGTACTCTCTCGCATTCAAAAGCAGTTTGGCGTCAATGTAGATTTGCAGCCGCTGTTTGAAAAACCAACGATTGAGCAGCTGTCCGAAATGATTTTGGCAGAGCAGATCAGCCGACTTGATGAGGACGCACTGGTGCAACTTTTGGAAGAGATTGAAGGTCTTTCTGAAGAGAACGCTCAGGCACTGCTAGCGAGCGAAATCCCGTAACGGTTCTAACCAACTCACGCTGCCTGACTGCTCACCTTTTTCTACCACTGACATGGCCACTCTGACTGAACGAATTGCTGCTCTCTCGCCTACAAAACACGCGCTGCTAATCGAAAGGTTGCAGGTTCTAAGCACTCAGCAGGCGGCAAAATTGTCGATTCCGCTGATGGATAGAACGCAAGATCTGCCGCTATCCTTTTCCCAGCAGCGGCTATGGTTTATTAGCCAGTTTGAGGGCACCCAGGCGGCTTATAACATTCCACTTTGCCTACAGTTAACGGGCGATTTGGACGAAGCGGCGCTGGTCAAAAGCTTCGAGGCTATTCTGGCGCGGCACGAGGTGTTACGCACCCGATTCGTGCTGAAGCAGGGCGAGCCGGTTCAATTGATTGACGAGCAGCCTGAGCTGCCGTGGCAAAGGCTGGACTGGCAGAGCGTGGAGGAAGCGGCGATCGCATCTCAGCTAGATACATTTCTCGCGTCAGAATATCAGCGCTGCTTTGATATGCAATCAGGGCCACTGTTTCAGCTCACCCTGATTCAGTCTGCGCCCAACCGCCACTACCTGATCGCCAACTTTCATCACATCATCACCGACGGCTGGTCAATGGGCGTGCTGGTACAGGAGCTAACTGCCTTGTACCAGCAGCTCATTCAATCTCCGACTGACCCAACTGAACCTTTACCCACACTGCCCATTCAGTACGCCGACTATGCCGCCTGGCAAAGACAGTGGCTCACAGGTGCCAAAGCCACACAGCAAATAGCCTACTGGAAAGATCAGCTCGCAGGACTGCCCCCGCTGCTCGAACTACCCACTGACCGCCCCCGCCCCCCGATTCAGACCTACAGCGGTCAGGTCGTCGTCAAAGATCTAGATGCTCAGCTCTCCACTGCGCTAAAAGGACTTGCCAACAGTACTGGCAGCACCCTTTTTATGGTACTAGAGGCCGCCTTCGCGCTGTTGCTAAGCCGTCTTAGCAGCCAGCAGGATATCGCAATTGGGACGGTGGTAGCCAATCGCAGCAGCTACGAGCTAGAGCCGCTGATTGGCTTTTTTGTGAATACGCTGGTATTGCGCAATGACCTCAGCAGTGATGAGAATGACGATGGTGACGAGCAAGATAAGAGCCTGACGGGACGCACGCTAATAGAGCGCACTAAGCACATGGCGCTAGAGGCATACCGCCACCAAGAAGTGCCCTTTGAGCAGGTGGTTGATGCGGTTCAGCCGGCTCGAACGCTGAGCCACTCGCCTCTGTTCCAGGTTGCTTTTGGCGTGCAAAATACGGCTACTGGCGAGCTATCGCTGCCGGGACTGTTGCTAGAGCCAATGCCGCCGCTGAGCGAAACGGCTAAGTTCGACCTGACGCTGATGGTCAATGAATTTGGCGATCGCTTAGAGACTGGCTGGGAATACAACTGCGATTTATTCGATCGCGCCACGATTGAGCGCTTTGCCGACTATTGGCACAGCTTGCTAACTCAGCTAGTACAAGCGCCAGATACGCCGATTGTGCAGTATTCTCTGCTATCGACTGAGGCCCGCGAACAAATTGTCTATGACTGGAACTCGACTAGCGTTGAACGATCGCTTCGCTGTATCCATCACTGGTTTGAGGCGCAGGTAGAGAAGACGCCTAATGCGATCGCGCTAGTTTCTCTTTCAGACTCCGTTCAGCTCACCTACCGACAGCTCAACCAGCAAGCAAACCAGCTAGCCCACGCCCTCCAGTCTTACGGACTAGCGCCCGATCAGCTGGTTGGCATCTGCCTAGAAAGTTCTGTGAATATGGTCGTTGCGATGCTCGCCGTGTGGAAAGCAGGCGGCGCATACGTACCGCTAGATCCGAGCTATCCGGCCAAACGCCTGACTCATATGATCACAGACTCTCAGCTGTCTTTGCTGATTTCGGTTTCTCAGCTGAGCGATCGCCTACCGAGCGCAGACCAGGCCATTGAGCGCATTAACCTAGATAGCATAGACCTGAGCGATCGCCCGCAAAGCAATCCACACAGCGCCGCCCAATCGACAAACTTGGCCTATGTCATCTATACCTCTGGGTCCACTGGCCTGCCCAAGGGCGTCATGGTCGAACACAAGGGCCTTGCTAATTTAGCGCTTTCGCAGATTGAGACGTTCCAGGTCACAGAAGCTAGCCGCATTTTACAAATCGCTTCATTCAGCTTTGATGCGTCTGTCTCTGAAGTGCTAATGGCATTCTTAGCGGGAGCGCAGCTTCACCTAGGCCAGTTCGATCAGCTGCCAGGCGGCGGCGATCGCCTGACGCAGCAAAACATTACACACCTCACCGTTTCTCCGCCAGCGCTAAGCGTGCTCGCTCCAGAAGACTTAGCCCCTGTTCAGCATCTAGTCGTTGCAGGCGACGCCTGCCCGGCAGAAACAGCAGCAAAATGGTCTCATCGCCCCGGCTTTTACAACGCCTACGGTCCAACAGAAACGACCGTCTGCGCGGCGATCGCCCCCTGCGCCTACACAGACAGCAAGCCACCCATTGGCCGACCGCTACAAAACGCCCAAATCTATCTGGTTGACGACCATCTAGAGCCAGTTCCTCCCGGTGTTCCTGGCGAAATTTTGATCGGCGGGATTGGGCTGGCTCGCGGCTACCTCAACCGACCAGAGCTAACCGCAGAAAAGTTTATTGACAGTCCGTTTCAGCCGGGCGCACGCCTGTACTTCAGTGGTGATTTGGGTCGCTATCGGCCCGATGGCACCATAGACTTCCTGGGGCGCACTGACCATCAGGTGAAGCTGCGCGGCTTCCGAATTGAGCTAAGCGAAATCGAATCGGCGTTAATGCAGCAGGCGAGCGTTCACAAAGCCGTGTGCCTGATACGTGAAGATCAGCCTGGAAGCAAGCTACTGTGCGCCTATGCTGTGCCTGAATCCGGGACTGCTGTCAATGTAGATGAGCTTCAGCTCAATGCAGACGAGCTGAAGCAGGCGCTGAGGCAAACGCTGCCAGACTACATGGTGCCTGCCCACATCATCGCGCTAGAGACGCTGCCGCTCACGCCTAACGGCAAGCTGGATCGCAGGGCGCTGCCTCAGCCAGAGACGAATCGCGATCACGCCGCAACCGTCCTTCCCCAAACCCAGCTAGAAAGGCAAATTGCCAGCATCTGGGCCAGACACTTACAGGCCGATCCGATCGGTCTGTACGACAACTTCTTCGACCTGGGCGGTCATTCTCTGCTGATGGTAAAAGTCTTCAACGATCTTAAAACCGAGCTCAAATCTGCTACAGGCGAGCCAGTTGGCTTAGAGATTGTCGATTTGTTTCGCTTTCCAACCGTTGCCGCGCTCTCAAAGCATCTACAGCAGCAGTCTCAAACTTCGACAGTAGCGCAGACCCAGCAGCGGACTCAGCTGCGCACCTCTCAGCAGGCCAGCAGGCAGCAAACCACCGCCGCGCAACGTAGAGCATTACGTCAGCAATTCCGCCGATCCGCTAAGAAGCCGCGATAGCGCTCAGCTTTTTACCTTTTCTCACCCGCTTGCGCAACCTGATACATCTACTAAGACCCATGGATAACATCACTCAACCTGGCCCTTATATTGCCGCTGACTCGCGTTCTACCGATGGGGTAGCCGCTAGTGATGTAACCATGAATGCTGCGCTCAACATGCCAGCCGAGACGTTCAATCTTGCGACCGATTTTGCCACCGATCTGACGACCAATGTTTCTTTGAACGATATTGCCATTGTGGGTATGGCTGGGCGCTTTCCAGAGGCCGATTCGACTGAGGCTTACTGGGAGAACTTAAGCTCAGGTCGCGACTGCATTCACGTTTTTTCAGATGAAGAGCTAACCGAAGCTGGGGTGTCTCCCGAGCTGATGAGCCAGCCTAACTACGTCAAAGCCGCCGGTGTCATTTCAAATCCCGATTGCTTTGATGCAGCGTTTTTTGGCTTTAGCCCTCGCGAAGCTGAAATTATGGATCCGCAGCATCGCTTGTTTTTGGAGCAGGCTTGGACAGCGCTAGAACATGCTGGCTATAACCCACATGCCTACGATGGTGCGATCGCACTTTTTGCGGGCGTTGGCCTCAATACCTACCTGCTCAAATGCATCTATCCGCATCTGCTGAACGATAGCGACCTGGACACCTATCAGGTGCAACTGCGCAACGATAAAGACTTTTTACCCACGCTAGTCTCCTATAAGCTCGATTTGCGCGGGCCAAGCCTGTCGGTACAAACGGCCTGCTCAACGTCTTTGGTCGCAACGCATTTGGCCTGTCAAAGCTTGCTCAATGGCGAGTCGGATATGGCGCTAGCGGGTGGGGTAACCGTGTATGCCAATCCCACCGGATATCTCTATACAGAGGGGATGATCATGTCTCCTGACGGTCACTGCCGCGCTTTCGACGCGCAGGCCCAAGGGACGGTCGGTGGGAACGGCGTTGGTGTTGTTGTGCTTAAGCGGCTAGAAGATGCGATCGCCGATCGCGACACAATTCACGCTGTCATTAAAGGATCTGCCATCAACAATGACGGCTCGGATAAGGTCGGCTTTACCGCGCCCAGCGTAGAAGGGCAGGCGGCGGTCATTGCAGAAGCGCAGGCGATCGCCCAGGTTCCGGCTGATACGGTGAGCTATGTAGAGGCCCACGGCACGGGCACTGTTTTGGGCGATCCGATTGAAATTTCAGCGCTGAACCAGGCCTTTCGTCACACCACTGAACGCAACCAGTTTTGCGCCCTTGGCTCAGTTAAAACCAATATCGGCCATTTGGACACCGCAGCGGGCGTGGCCAGCTTAATTAAAGTAGCGCTATCGCTTAAGCATCAAACGCTGCCGCCTAGCCTGCACTTTAAAGCGCCTAATCCTACGATTGACTTCGCGCAGAGTCCTTTTTTCGTTAACGATCAGCTTAGACCCTGGGAGACAGAGGGTACGCCTCGTCGGGCCGGGGTCAGCGGCTTTGGCATTGGCGGTACAAATGCCCACATCGTGCTAGAAGAAGCGCCAGAAGTTGAGGTGCAGGCGCAGGCAATCGCAGGGCCTCATCTGCTAGTTCTCTCAGCTCGCTCGCAAACGGCTCTAGATCGGCAGCAGCAAAATTTGGCCGCGCATCTACGCGCCTATCCAGAGCTTTCTTTGACCGATGTCGCCTGGACACTGGCTGACGGTAGAAAAGGATTTGACTATCGGCGAGTGTGTCTAGCCCGTTCTGTAAGCGAAGCGGTTGAGCAGCTGGAATCCGGGCCGCTGCGATCGCAAACCATTAGCAGCGATCGCACTCCCATCGCGTTCTTACTTCCCGGCCAGGGGTCGCAAACGCTGAACATGGGCCGAGACCTCTACGCGCAAGCGCCCGTCTTTCAGGAAGTTCTCGATCAGTGCGCCGAGCTGCTGCTACCCCATCTAAAAAAAGACATTCGCACTTTGCTCGGTATCGCGATCAAAACCAACACTGGTAATAGCACTCATCATCTGACCGCTGACGACCTAGCAGGTAATAATTCAGAAGCTGACGAGAACGAGGCACTAATTCATCAAACGCGCTGGGCACAGCCGATGCTGTTTGCCGTTGAGTATGCCTTAGCGCGGCTCTGGATGAGCTGGGGCATAGAGCCTGAGGCAATGCTAGGCCATAGCCTGGGCGAGTACGTCGCGGCCTGCATCGCTGGCGTGTTGTCTCTTCCCGAAGCGCTGCGCCTGATAGCTCATCGCGCCCAGCTTATGCAAACGCTGCCACCCGGTGCCATGCTCGCCGTGCCGGGTACAGAAGCCGATATACGACCCTTTTTAGCCGCTGACATTACGCTAGCAGCTAGCAATGGCAGGGTTTGTACACTTTCTGGCACAATCGAGGCGATCGCGCGACTCGAAACTCAGCTTACAGAAGCAGGGCGATTGCCAAAGCGCCTTCAAACAGCTCACGCCTTTCACAGTCCGCTTGTTGAGCCGATGATCCCTGCGTTCCGAGCGCTGCTTCAAACCATTGACTGGCAGCCGCCGCAGCGGGCCTACTTGTCCAACGTCAGTGGCACCTGGATAACCGCCGCCGAAGCAACCGACCCAGACTACTGGATTCATCACCTTCGGCAAACCGTTCGCTTCGGCGAAGCCTGCGATCAGCTCCTGAGAGATCCAGACTGGATTTTTCTGGAAGTGGGGCCAGGTCGAGCGCTCACGGCGCTGCTGCGAAGACATCCCGACTACCAACAGCAGGCTCTAATCAACAGCCTTCAGGCACCCAAAGAGGCCCCACCCGAATCACCATGGCTCACCGCCTTAGGAAATCTTTGGCTAGCAGGTGCCCCCATCGACTGGTTTGAAATTTACGGACAGGGCCGCCGCATTCCGCTGCCGACCTATCCCTTTGAGCGACAGCGCTACTGGATAGAACCACCAGAACGTCATCCATTAGCAGCCGCGCCTGCACTAGCTCAGCCTTTAGACCCAAGCCAGACCCAGGGGGATGTGTATGCGCGTAGCTGGCAGCAGTGGATACCTTCTACGATTAAATCTGTGACGGAAGTTGAGCCGCAGCGCTGGCTAATTTTGATTGACGAGCAGGGCTTGGGCGAGGCGATCGCACAGTGTCTTAAAGCAGCCGGGCACAAGGTCATCACAGCTAGCTGCACCAATCACTGGCGCGCGCCAAAGGCTGACTATGCGCTGACGATTGGATCGTCCGAGGACATCTTCAATCTGCTGCAAACGCTCGATGAGAAGGGCCAGCTTCCACAGCAGATACTACATCTTTGGAGCCTGAGTCAGCATATAGAGCAGCTCTCGCCTGAATCAAACGCTGTTGACGAACAGATTAAGAGAGGCCCTAAATCCCTGATTGCGCTGACTGAAGCACTTGGCCGGTTTGCTCAGATTGCTCAGACTCAAGCTCAAGCGCAGCTTACGGTACTCGCTAGCGGACTCTATAGCGTCATCGGTAGCGAAAGTCTTTATCCGCTCAATAGCTTGCTAGCAGGTTCAATCCGCAATGCTCAGCAGCTTACGGCGCAGTCCTCCTCTCAACTTCGCTACCGCACCATTGACATCGGCGAGTCAACCGCGCAGCGCTTTACACAGCTCGGCTGGGTCGAAGCCCTTTTGCGTGATGTGATAGATCTCTCTGCGCCTACAGAGCTAGCCTATCGGGGGCGATCGCGCTGGCAGCCTGCGGCTGAATTGCTGACACTTCCTGCGGTTCCTGCACGGTATCGACAGGGGGGCGTTTACTTGCTAGTAGGCGATCTGAGTGAAGTTGATTTTGCGATCACTCGCGTCTTAACAAAAGCGGCACAGTCCTGCCTGGTCGTTCTGCACCATCGTCCGCTGCCTGAGCGCGATCGCTGGGAAGAATTTTGTCAATCTGCTTCAGCCAATGATCCGGTTGCTCGTAAACTTGAGCCGATGCTGGCGCTAGCCGCAGCAGGAACCACCATTAAAACAGCGCCAATTAGTCGCAGCTACGCCGATGTCTCCAAGCAAATTGCAGACGCGCAGGCAAAGTTTGGGCCGATTAACGGCGTTATATGCACGCTAGAAACAGCGCCCGAACGCACAGACCATAGCTGTTTAGACAGCGTTCAGCAGTCGATTAAGACTCTTTCTGCTTTGGAACAGGCGCTTGGCGATCGCGTCCTCAGCTTTTGGATTTACAACCTCATAAGTCCTACTCAAGATCAATCAGGAGAAGCGTTTGCCATACAAGCTTATCTAGAAGCACTCTGCGCAGCAAAGCAAAACCAAGAGACGTTTGCAGTGGCTATTGACTGGACGCAGGCGAACGTAGATGCTGCCTACCGCGAAGATATCTTTGCTCGCATTCTCAATCAGCCATCTGACTTCCCAACCAGCTATCGGGTCGCGCCTACTGATAGTCTTCAATTGGCCCAGCAGACCGCTGACTCTTTCAATCGCTTAGAGACTCCATTGCTCTCGTCACCTTCTCAGCAGCGCCGCCCCCAACAGGTTCACATGGTGCCACCTCGTAGCCAGCTTGAGGCGCTGCTAGTAGAAGAATGGAGCCGTTTTCTTAAAATCTCTTCTATTGGTATCCACGATAGCTTTTACGATCTTGGCGGCGACTCGCTCATGGTGTTAGGACTGCTGGCCCAAATTAAGCGGCGGCTGTCTATTGAAGTGCCGCTTGCCGCTTTAGTCGAAACGCCCACCGTCGCGGGCCTGGCCGATTACCTTCAGGTACATGCGACCGATACCGTATCAGAGTGGCTAGTACCGATTCAGTCAGATGTGATCGCCCCTGATACCGCCACCGATACTGCACCTGATACTGCATCTAATCCTGCGCAAAAGCAGCCGTTCGGCCCTTCGCGACTCATCGAGCCACATCTGCCTAAAACCGAAGAGCCGCTGGTAGCCTGCATAAAGCAAAGCAGTAACAATGCAGAGGGCGAAAATCGCCCGCCGCTATTTTTTATTCATCCGATTGGGGGCGGCATTAGTTGCTATACGCCGCTGTTAGGCTATCTTAGCTCGAAGCATAGCCTGTACGGGATCAGAGCCTTGGGTTTAGAAGGGGCCACGCCACCGCTAGAAGACATTGCTCAAATGGCTCAACGGTATATCAAAGCAATTCGACAGGACTATCCCGAAGGGGATTTGTTACTAGGCGGCTGGTCTATGGGCGGTCTGGTGGCCTACGAAATGGCCCATCAGCTAGCCACGCAAAATGACAGCTCGGTTCAGGGATTGATTTTGGTAGATAGTCCAACGGCGATTCCTGAGCAGAACGATCCGGTCATGGATTTTGTTGTTTTCGCGCGCGGCTTGGGCTTTGCTCAAGCTTACGTTAGCCCAATGGCCGATCAGCTACAGCAGTATCCCAATCGGCTAGAAGATCTTCTCCGTCAGCTCCTGCAAGATGGCCAGCGGCAGGGGCTATTGCCAAACGGTTTTAGCTTGCGATCACTACAGAGACTCCATCGCGTGATATCGGCCCATAGCCTAGCGCTAAGCCAGTACAATATCACAGCCTACCCGGGCAACTTGCCAACGCTACTAATCGAAGCTAAAAACAAACCTGCAGGCAAAGAGAGCCTATCTTCTGAGCAAGTTTCTCCTTCCTGGCAGCAAATCGTAGGCGCTGGACTACAAGCGCGCGAGTTGCCCGGCGACCATTATTCAATTGTGAACGAGCCTCAAGTTGCCGCACTCGCACAGCAGATCAATTTGTTTCTCGCGCGAACTGTCGATCTGAGCGAGCCTAATCCAACCGGGCCTCACTAACCGGATCTCACTAGCTAGCCTTCACTAACCAAATCTTACTAACCAAACCTCACTGAATCGAAGCCTTACCAAAATCTGTCTTGCCTGTCTTTACAGCCCTTTAGTTCGCTCTTGCTTTCCTCTCTCCTCAATATATGGTCTCCTTTACTTCTCTGCGCAACAAATCTACGCCAACAATCCTTGCTGTCGCGGTTCTCTCTATTACTGCTGTTGCTATTCCCTTTGTAGGTCTCAGAGGCTTAGTGCGATCGCCTGCTGCGACACAAGCACCTATCGACACAGCGGCGCGGCCTGTCAAGGTTGTTGCGCTAGGTCGCATTCGTCCGATGTCTGGCGTCATTCAAGTCGGCGGCCCAATTAACGAAATTCTTGAGCGGCTGTTAGTCAGCGAAGGCACCTGGGTGGATGAAAATCAAGTGCTTGGCTATCTTAGAAGCTATCGCGAACGGGTCGCTGAACTAGAACAAGCCCAAAAACAGTTACAGATAGCGCAAGAGCAGCTGCAGGCCGAACTACTCTACGGACAGGCTCAGGTCGAAGAGCGCCTGATTGATTCTGGCATGATTACCTCTGTAGACAATCGCGGCATTGCCTCTCAACAGGCATTGATTGAGAGTTTGGTCGCTGAGCAGTCACTTGCTCGCAGAGAGTTCGAACGCTACCGACAGCTACTGGTACAAGGCGCTATTTCAGAAAGCGCGTTAGATCAAAGAGCCGCTGAGGTCGATCAAATCACGCAGCGGATACGCCAGGAGGAGGAGCGCCTGGAGCAGCTTATTAACGAGCGCGATCGTACCCTAGCTAACGCCGAAGCACAAATTGCGCTGACCCAGATAAACCTCAATCGAGTGCAGGCAAATAGCGATGTAGAAGCGGCGCAGGAAGCGGTAGAACTCGCTGAAGTTCGCGTAGAAGATACGATTATTCGCGCGCCGCAGTCAGGGCGAATTCTGCGAGTCACGACCCAGCCTGGCGAGGGCATTGGCGATGAGGGCCGCAGCAAAGGAAGCATATTGGAAATGGCCAATACGCGCAGGATGAAGGTGGTCGCGGAGGTTAATGCAGCAGATATTCAACTGATTGAAGTAGGTCAGTCGGCGACTATTACCAGTCCTAATGGCGCTTTTGACGAGCCGCTAGCAGGCGCAGTCGTCGCGGTAGGCAATCAAATATATAGAAATGATTTGCTCAGTGAAGACCCAAGTGCCCGCAGCGATACTCGAGTGATTGAAGTTGATATCGAGCTGTATCAAGGGGAGCTAGTACAGCAGCTAACGAATTTACAAGTGCAGGCTGAAATTTCGCTTGTGCCGCCCGCATCAGAGGTTTCTGAGGAACTGCCCTAATGTTTAACGTTGTTGCCCGATCTAACTTGGCCTATGACCGCGTGCGCCTGCTTGTAGGCATCGTGGGTGTTGCCTTTGCCGTTTTGCTAGCGTTCATTAACTTAGGCTTTTCAGGCGCACTCTCTGAAACCGCCGCGCTGCTTTTCGAGAGCCTCGATGCAGAGGTCTATCTAATTTCACCGCTGTCGGTATATAGCAACGCGACCGAACCCTTTGCCCAAGAGCGGCTCTATCAGGCAGCGGCGAATCCTAATGTGAGGCAGGCAATACCGCTCTATCAAGGCTTTGCCCGCTGGCGTAACGTTGATACTGACCAGGAGTTCTTTATCCTCGGATACGGATTTAATCCGCTAGATCGGCCCTTTACGCTACCGGAGGTGCAGTCAGATAGTGCCATTGCAGCCCTTCAGCAGCCCAGCAGCGTTCTTTTTGATCGCAGTTCGCTGCCTAAGTATGGGCCACCCCAGGTAGGACTATCAACAGAGTTTAATCGTCAAAATGCTGAAATCAGCGGACTCTTTACCCTCGGCGGCGGCATGTCTACCGAAGGCACCATCTTAATGAGCGATCAAAACTTTCAGCGCTTTTATGGCTTAGAAAATTTGGATAAGATCGATCTGGGGCTGCTACGGCTTGCCTCTGGGACAGATCCGCAGCGGGTGGTCGAGACGCTGCGCCAAACTTTGCCTGCTGATGTCTCTGTCTATACTCGCGCAGAGATGATTGAGCGCGATCGCCAATACTGGTTTGAGACGACTGCTGTTGGATTTATCTTCAATCTAGGCGTCAGCGTGGCGCTGATTGTTGGCGCGGCGACGGTTTACCAAATTCTTTATGCCGATATCAGTAAAAACTTCAAAGAATACGCCACGCTAAAAGCGATTGGTTTTCGCAATCGCTTTTTGCTAAATGTTGTACTGCAAGAAGCGGTGTTGCTGGCGCTGATTGGCTTTGTTCCCGGTCTGTTGCTTTCCTTGCTGAGCTATCAGCTCATCATGTCCTGGACGGGTGGCGCTATTCCTATGCTCATGCCAATAGGTCGCGTTTTCCTCGTCTGCGGATTAACGGTGGTGACCTGCGTACTATCAGGTCTACTCTCCATTCGCAAAATCATGTTGGCCGATCCAGCCGGGGCTTTGTAATGAATCGTCTTACCCCTTCGGTCGCCTGGTTGAATTTGACGCATAAGCCCGTCCGGCTGCTGTTGCTGCTTAGTGGCATCGTGTTTGCCATCGTGCTGATGTTTATGTTTAGCGGGTTTAAGTTCGCCCTTTACGACAGTCAGCTTCAGCTATTGGATCACTTGCGCGGCGATATTTTTCTGGTGCATGAGCGGCGACCTAGCCTCACGATTCCTAAAGCCATCCCTCAGCGGGTGCTGTATCAAGCGCAGGCTTATCCCGGCGTTCGCACTGCCTCGGCCCTATACGTAAACAATGCCTATTGGAAAAATCTTGAAGATGAAAAGATTCGATCTGTTCGCGCGATCGCGTTTAATCTCAACGAGCCGCTGTTTGACTTTCCCGAGCTGCAAAATACCGCTGCGCTCCAGCTTCCCTATACGGGGCTAGTCGATCGCCGCAGTCGGCCTGAAGTTGGTCTCATTTCGCCCGGCACCCTCACAGAACTAGAAGACCAGCAAATTCGAGTGGTAGGCAACTTCACGCTGGGCAACGATTTTGCCTCCGAGAACGGCAATGTCATCATGAGCACTGAAAACTTTTTCCGCTACTTTGGCGGTGGCGACCCGGCAGCTGGCGCTCGCACCGTCGATCAGGTTGATGTCGGCGTTGTGTTTGTCGATCCAGCCTATAGCCCTGGGGCGATCGCCGCTACGCTGCGACAGGCGCTCCCTCCTTCGGTCACGGTTTTACTGCGAGAGCAGGTAAAAGCCTGGGAGCGTAGCTACTGGCAATACAGCACAAATATCGGCTTTGTCTTTGGGTTGCTAACCATCATGGGCTTTGTCATTGGCATTATTCTCTGCTACCAGATTATCTACGCAGATATTGCCGATCATCTCAGCGAATACGCCACGCTCAAAGCCATCGGCTATCGAAATATCTTTCTATATGGCGTTATCTTTCAAGAGTCGCTGCTGCTAGCGGTGATGGGCTTTATTCCAGCAACGTTGTTGACCTATGGCCTGTATGCCATCTCTCAGCGCGCCACCGGCTTGGTTTTTGAAATGAGACTAGATCGCAGCTTAAACCTGCTGGTGATGACTGTACTGATGTGTTTTATTGCAGGTTTAATTTCACTTGTAAAAGTGCAACAGTCCGACCCGGCAGAGATCTTTTAATGAAGTGCTGGCGCTGGCACAACCCAAATGTTGAAACAAAGGTATCAAAACAGAGCGTAAGAATATTCGAGAGGACTCTCAGGGTTAGCACATGCGGCAGTTTTTCATTCTTTGGATAGGGCAGTTGCTCTCTGATATTGGCTCGGAGATCACAGGCTTTGCGCTTGGAATTTGGGTCTATCAGCAAACGCAATCAGCAACGCTTTACGCCATGCTGATGGGACTCTATGTGCTGCCGTCAATACTGCTCTCGCCGGTAGTGGGCGCGGTTACCGACCGATGGAATCGGCGCTGGGTCATGCTGGCTAGTGATTTTGGCGCTGGGTTAACAACCGTCGCACTGGCGATTGTGCTCTATACCAATACCCTGCCCATCTCGCTAATTGCAATTCTAATTACCCTAAATGCAGTCTGCGGAAGCTTTATGGCCCCTGCCTACATGGCTGCAACGACTCAGCTCGTTGCTGAAAAAGATCTTGACCGTGCCAGCGGCATGACTCAGCTTGGCAGTTCGATAGGGCAGCTTGCAGCTCCGGTACTAGGCGGACTGTTGCTTTACGAAGTAGGTCTTACCGGCATTTTAATCCTAGATATTATTACTTTTTTCATTGCGGTTATCACTCAGGCGTTCATCCGCATTCCGCCTATTCCTAAAGACTATGCTCCTACAGAAGGCTCGCTGCTAAAAAACTTTTGGCAAGGCTTCAAATTTCTACAAAAGCATCCAGGTTTGTCGGTATTGCTGATGGTGTTTGTCATCAAAAACTTCGTGATGTCTATCGCTTATGTGGCGACGACACCCTACATTTTGTCCTTTTCCTCGGAGGTGGTGCTGGGCAGCATCTTCTCTATCGGCGGGATTGGAATGCTGCTTGGCAGCCTGGTGCTGAGCATTTTTCCAATGAAGCGCTCTCGTATCCGCAGCTTAATTGTGTTTTGTTTGCTAGGTGGTGTGACGCTGGTGGCACTTGGGTTTAGCCGCACCATCTGGGCTTTTATGCTGGGATCGTTTTTGTTCTTTTTAGGGACACCATTTATCTACAGCGCTGGCCAGGTAATTTTTCAAAAACAGGTGCCTCAGGCGCTACAAGGGCGCGTTTTTGCATTTAATGATGCTGTAGCGGGCGGTTCAATTCCACTAGGCTATGCGATCGCTGGCCCACTAGGCGAGTATATCT
This sequence comes from Cyanobacteria bacterium J06614_10, assembly GCA_038527325.1. Lineage (GTDB taxonomy): Bacteria > Cyanobacteriota > Cyanobacteriia > Phormidesmidales > Phormidesmidaceae > Phormidesmis. The sequence continues at coordinate 106,273 of JBCBFY010000002.1, read as the reverse complement.
TCGAACCTTTGATGCAGCCAGACGGCCTGCTCTCAGGATCGGTTGGTCAGCTACTGGGCGTTGGGCCCGGTCGCGGTATTGCCCTTCTGTTTGTCTGTATTGGCATCGTCCATGGGGCGCTCGGCATATTTGCGGCGCTCTATCCTCCGCTCTACTATGTTGAGCAGAGGCCTCTCAAGGATCCTCTTAAAAAATCTTCCGATAGTCCTTCTTCTCATACTCCTTCTTATAGCCCTCCTTCTCCTGACTCTATCCCTACCGCCAACTGCAATACTATGCTGCATACCCCCGACCTCAACCCGTCCGAACTAGATTTTCCGAGTGTGCATGGCGATGGTAGTCCAAGAGTAAGTTCCCCGCTTGCCCCCATTATCAGCATTCAAAACCTCAACTACTTTTACGGCAAAGGAGAACTTGCCAAACAAATTCTCTTTGATCTCTATTTAGACATCTATCCAGGTGAAATTGTCATCATGACGGGGCCCTCGGGATCGGGGAAAACAACTCTGCTGACGCTAGTGGGCGCGCTGCGGGCAGTCAATGCAGGCAGCATTCAGGTACTGGGCCATGAGTTGAACAACGCGACCAATAAGCAGCGGGTTCAGGTACGTCGCAATATCGGCTACATCTTTCAAGGGCACAACCTGCTGCCGTTTATGAGTGCCTACCAAAATGTGAAAATGTCGCTGTCATTGCGTAAGCATTCAGATTCGGCGCAGGCGCTTAGCCGGGTAGATGAGGTTTTAGAAGCAGTAGGACTTGGCGATCGCGCCGATCAACATCCCGGCAACCTGTCCGGCGGCCAAAAGCAGCGCGTTGCGATCGCCCGCGCACTCGTCAATCAACCAGCACTCATCCTGGCCGACGAACCTACCGCTTCTCTCGATAGTAAAACAGGGCGCGATGTCGTAGAGCTAATGTATCGACTCGCAAAAGAACAGAATCGCACTATCCTTTTGGTCACTCACGACAATCGTATACTTGATATTGCCGATCGCATTGTTCATCTAGAAGACGGTAAGCTTCAATCTGTTACTGGTCAGGTTCAACCACCTGAGCAGACGCATACGCGCAGCGACGCCACCGTGCTCGCGCTTTCGTCAGCAGAAGCTGCCGCTTCCAATATGCTTTCAACCGCTTTTTCTGATGAAGGTTACAAAGCCGTTGTGCCAGCAGTGCCCAATACCTTGGAAAACAGCCGTTGCACAGTTGCCTGCATCTCTAACAGCTCAACGACACTCAACGATCTCAAAACTTACCTAAGTGACGAAGTTTTTTCAGTCATTTCCATCCAAGACTCTGTTAAAGCGCTAACAGAGATTGTTCGCTTAAACCCCGATATAATTATTGCAGATGCTAGGTTAGAAAAGATCAATGGCTACCAGCTATGTGAACTCTTGCGGCAACACCCGTCCTTTAAGGCAGTGCCTGTTTTTTTGATGCTTGATGAGTCAGATCAAATTGGAAGCAAGAAAGTTTGTCGTAGCGGTATCACAGAGACTCTAGTCAAGCCATTTAATCAAACGAGTCTTATTGTCAAACTATTCCCTTATCTGGGAGAGTGGCCTGGTTCAAAAAAGGCCGATTTAGGGTAAGACTCTCAGCATAAAATAGACCCTCATACTCAAGCGCTTGCCAAGGTGCTGTACGAAGAAACCGCATCGACGCATCCAGAACAACTTGTCAGCTTAGAAGGCATAGATGGTGAGTGCGAACAACTCATATAAGCGCAGCACAGAAGACCTCAAGGTGCTCACTGGCATCACGGTATCGAGAGAGCACCAAAAATCTTGGGGTGCGATTCGTTCCTGTACGAAAGGCTGAAAAGCTCATAAGACAGGGCTTCTGAGAGATAACCTATTCTAGGTGGAGTTCGCACTTTTAATCTCTCTCAGATGATAACTTGATGTCCTTGTAGGTGACGCCTCTGACCCAGCCCAGAGAGCTAGTCCTACCCGCCCGGTATAAGGCGTGACAGCATAGCCCCCATGCCAAGCGGTTTAGCGCCGATGGGATGAAGCGGGGCTAAATGTCGGTATCTGGAAGCCTACTCTGGAAACCCGGCTAGAAAGTGTGCATGAGTAAAGCTCAAAGAGCCTGAATGTATGTCCGAACCATCGTGATTTTTAGCCAGTGAAAAGGCTGACGTGGATTGAAGGTAACGCCTGAGATTCACCAACACTGGAAACAAAAGTTACTGATTTCGAGCGCCTGCTCATCCCACAAGGGCAGGTTTTATACCCAAATCGAATCCGGTGGATAGTACAACTCTAAACCCACGAACAAAGGACATTAGGAACGAAGTAACCTGACCAATTTTCACTCCAGAGGGTCGAATATCTGGAGCAGGTACTAGGGAGACCGAAAAAAAGTGTGGGAAAGACCGGAAACTCGTTGGTCAGCCCCTCAAGCGGCTTGAGCAGGCAGTTCTGGATACCACCGCTCAAAGGCTTTGCGCCAGTCGCCATCAATCACCTTCGTCCTGACTTGCAATAGGAGATGTGCTCCCTTCTTACTCCATCGCATCTGCTGTTTCTTGACCATGCGCTTGCTGATGACCTGATTGACCGTAGATTCGACAAAGCCAGTCGAAATCCTCTCGCCATTACGATAGCGCTCACCGTAATTGGTGATGAAGTTGCGATTGTTGGAAATATACGTTTGGAACTCCTCGATTTTCTGTAACAGCTTACGTTGCTTCTCCGTTATCTCATCCATGAAGAGTAAGTCAGGCAATCCCTCAATCTCTTGCAGTGCCTGATAGACATTGCCATGCCAGAGATACCACTTGAGGCTTTCGAGGGTTTCATCCATGTCCTTATACAGCCAGCCGTCAGGAAAAGTGACGCCCTTGGCCATCTGCTTCATGACCGTAATGCGCATCGTAATGTGGAACCAATCGAGTAGATGCTCAGCCTGCGGATTGAGATAGAGCTGAAGGTCTCGCACTGTATCGCCACCATCCGAGAAAAAGGTAATTTGCTGATTCATCTGCATCCCTTGCGACTGGAGCACCTCAAACACTCGGCGTTTGGGCTTTTTATCATAGGTACGCACAAGGCCAAAGCATTTAGAGGTGCCATCATCCGCAATACTCTTGCCCGTGATCACCTCAAAGTGATTCGACTGCTTCGGATCGGACTGCGTTTTAACGGCCCGGACGTAGCCGCCGTCAATGCCCATGTTCAACGGCATATCCGGTCGTGGCAGCGCATCCCAGTCGCGTTCACACCCATCAATAAACATGAACTGCTCATCGCCTAACTCAGCTTCTAGTCGCTGTGCCATCTGCTGAGTATGGTTGCGAACAGTCGCCGCATTCAACTGCTCACCAACGGGCAATACTTCCGCCAAGAGCTGAGCACTTTGCTCAAAAGACATCAGCGCAGCAAACTTAGTCTCTAGATACAACAGCTCAGGAGCCGTCCGTTCAGGCAGTAAGTCTGATAGTGGGCTGACGCTTTTCTTTTCATGCGACTGACAGTCGCAATGAAAAAGGCGATCGCATTTCAGCTGGAGCTTACCGAACAAGCTACGGTAGATCAATTTACGACGGTCCTTGAGTCGGCGTGGCCGTTGGCAATCGGGGCAAGCCTGCTGTTGCTGTTGATAGTCCTCAACCTGCTTCGTCACCAGCTGACGTTGAAGGCCATGCAGAACCGTTTTCGCATCTTCTAGCGACAGCCCCAGTGTGGCTGGTGAGAGCTGCTCGCGCTCTATTTGAGCCACTTCCTGGACAACCGTCGGCCCTCCGGCATCCTCTTCAAAGACGATTTGCACTCTAATCGGCATTATCTAATGACCTCAGCAAACAACCATTCTCGATCACCCTCGGCATACTGCTTCAGGCGATGATTCACCCCATCACAGTCAAACTTATCCAGGCTCAACCATCGCATGAGCCGTCGAATCTCCTCAGCCCGTTCTGAAACAGCTTCTCTACCACGCTCGTGAATATCAGCGAGCACTTCAATGCCGTAGCCATAGGAATAGTGCTGTCGTTTTTCGAGATAGGCCATCACGCCGCCACAGTCTTCGGGTGGTGCCATGCGCGCACCCGCGACACAGATGGGCACAGTCAGTGGCTCGTCAGGCCGAAGAATAGCTTCGACGCGCAGTTGATGATGCCAGCGATCCGTGAAGTCGTATTCATAGCGGAACTTCTCTCGTTCTCTCAGACCCAGATCAGCTACCCGTATTTGGTCAGTATCCTCGCAAATGAAAAGGCAGCTTGAATTATCCACGCCGTAGCGCTTGCCATGAATGACGAAGCAGTTGAGGTGGTAGTCACTCCAGCCCATCACCAGCTGAAGGATATAGTGTAAATCTGAGAGCGTACTGTCACCGCTCACCAAGAAGCGCCGCCAAATCATCGGGCTAATGCCAATCAGGTGAACCTTGAGCTGATAAACAACTGGGCCTGCTGCATCGGTTGAGAGTACCGTATCGCAGCTGTTAGACTTCGATTTTTTAGTGGTTGTTCGCTTTGCCACAGGTCGTACTCCGTAAACCAAGTTGTCAATGAGATAATGCTTTCGCGGAGTCTTTCTTTGATGCGTTGTAAGCCTTGCCACAGTAGGGACAGAAGCGATGTTTCAGGGACGTAATCGGCGCATCACATTGGACACAGCGATGGCGCAGGCCACTGCCACAGCGATAGCAGTAGTGGGCGTGGACGTGCAACCACATCGCATCGGGAGCCGTACCAGGTGTCCAACACTGAGGACAAAACTTCAGCGCCCCGGTCTCCTCGACTGCAATGCCCTTCACGACGGCATCTAAATGCGCTTCAGGAATATCCAAGGCATAGGCCAAACCTTGACGGGTCTTAGTTTTGAGTACACTCGTGTGGCCACTCTCAATCTTGCCGATGCTTTGAGCATGGACGCCAGACTTTTCAGCCACGGCCCGCTGACTCATCCCGAGGGCTAACCGTAGCCGCCGAACATAGGCAGCCAGCGATTCTCCTGGCTCTGGGCGATTTGATGATTTCAAAGTATGACAACAACCTGCACGGTAACCACATGCTTAAACGATAGAGTAAGGGCACTGCTTTTCTGCCTATCGTTCACCATTCTTACGACCGATGTCGATACCTTTAGCAATGGTTGCTACGCAGTTTTTAGAGCGGCCTGGATTAGCGAAAAAGACGGTGGAGTCCTATGAACGAACGCTGATGCCGCTGCTCAGCGAGTACGGCAGCTGGCCGATAGAAATTTGCGATCGTACTCTCCTCACCGAGTATCTCGATGGCCTCTCACATCTGGCCTATACGACACATCATCGGCATCCAGCGATCATCCAAGCATTGTTCAACTACGCGGTGGAACAGCAGCATATCAAGGCTAATCCGATTGCCAAGCTCAAGCGGCGCAAGCCAGATGCAGACAAGGGTGAACACGCGTCTGATGATGCGATTCGCTATCTGACGCCGGATCAGCTTCAGAAAATGTATCGGGCAGTTGAAGTAGACTGTCGCACTCATGCCATCGTCAGGTTGCTGCATCGCAGTGGTGCTCGAATATCAGAGGTGCTTACGCTTGACCTCGATGCCGTTGATCTAGAACAGCGCAAGTTCCAGGTGATTGGAAAGGGAAACAAGCAGCGCTGGTGCTTTTTCAGTGAGGATGCCGCTCAGTTGCTAATCCAGTACCTGAAGCACTATCGGCACCCCAGCTGCGCTGCTTTGTTTACTGCACAGCAACCGATAGCAGGCTCAGTCGGGCGGATCAGCTACCGCACGGTGCATCAGAACTGGCGACGGTTAATTGAAGATGTCCCTGAGCTAGAAGGCGCGAGGCTACATGATTTGCGCCATACCTTTGCCACTGAGCGGGTCGGACTAATGGGCATTGAGGAGCTGAGGGCGCTGATGGGTCATGAGTCAATCATGACGACGCTGCGCTATCAAAAGGTGACGTCAGCGAGGGCAGAAACGGTAGCTCAAAGTGCGCTACAGGCCATAGCTGATAAAGCGGACAAACTATAGCGCTGCTCTATTACTTAGCATCAGATCAGCTAAGTATCCACCATACTCTGCTTCAGCAAACCGTGGCTAAGAGCATGTGTACTATTATCTCAAAAGCCTGCGCTGGCTGGGCTGGAGGGCGATCTCAGGGCGTGACCAACGAGTTTCCGGGCTTTCCCACACTTTTTTTCGCTCTCCCCTATGCGGCACACCACCCAATGAGCAGCATTTGGATAGTGATTGTGATGGCAATGTAGAAGCAACTGTGATTGCAGCAAGGGGGGAGATTTCAAAGATTCAGAAGCTTTCTTCTGAGCTTGAACAGACGACATCAGAGTTGGAAGCTGAGTTAGAAGCCCTTCAGGTTCAGCACAGAAGACTCACTCCGGAATATCAAGCTATCAGCCAGGAGATACAGCAGATCACTGCGCCGCTGGGTGATTTACAGACGAATGTTGGAGAGCTTGCTAGACAAGTATCTGATTATCGAGTTGTGCTCGGAAGGTTTGAAACAATAGAAGCACACAGACAAAAGAAGGATGAACTTACCAGAGTTCTATCTGTAGAACCGGAGCCAGGCCCGGAAAGAAATACTACTGATGTATCTACGTCAGTTCTTGACGAATATGCACAGGTTGTTCAACGATTACTCCGGGACTGGGGTTTTCCTGGGGCTGAGAGAGTTCATTTTGGTAGCAAGGAAAATGATCTAATTATTGATGGGCAATTGCGATCTAGTAGCGGAAAAGGAGTTCGAGCTATTACCCATGCCGCGATGACAATTGGTCTCATGAAGTTCTGCCAACAGAAAGAACTCCCTCATCCTGGCTTTGTCGTACTTGACTCGCCGCTTTTGGCTTACAGGGAGCCAGAAGGAATAGAAGATTCCGCATTAGCTGAATGAGATCTTAAAGCCCGTTTCTACGAGTACTTGGCAACAGACACGTGCAACTATCAGGTCATTATTGTAGAAAATGAAGATCCTCCGTCCGGAATTGAGGCTCAAATCGGAACGACTCATTTCACAAAGAATGCGCAGGTAGGGCGATATGGGTTTTTCCCTGTTAATTAAAAGTGTGAAATAGCTGGGGGGAAAGCCTGAAAACTTGTTGGATGGATACCGTTTGGATAAGCAAGGCATGCATGTAGAAACACTTGGCTCTGAGAGAAAAGAACATTAGACGACGCGACATTTGATTGAGAACTTTTTCGCTAAGCTGAGGCGATACCGGGCGATTGCGACGCGCTATGACAAGACGGCTCGTAACTTCTTGAGTGCCACTCATCCCGCTGCTGTTGTCATTTGGCTTAATTGATGACAGACCATAGAATGACTGCTTTTGACTTCTGATAAGAGCAATTATTTGGACTTGGGAAGGTGCGATCACATCAACCCGTTGTGGGTGATCGTATCTCCGAGCAATAAGCTGTAGGATTGACGCAGCCATCAGTCAGCTCAAACCGGGGGCACAAGGGAATGAATACTTATCGAAGGCTGCTCTTGTTTCTCAAAACTCTTTCCTGAGTGCAGACGTCTGCACTTGAGTTGCACATTTTCACAGTTTAGTGTTCCGAACCGTCACTCTTGAGTTATGATGCTGCTGTGAAATCGCGCAGTGAGGTGACGATTATTATGATTATTGCAATTGCAGCTATTAAAGGAGGCGTTGGCAAAACGACGCTTACTTTTTGCTTAGCAGCAACGCTCACCAAAATGGGCAAGAAAGTATTGTGCCTCGACCTCGACCATCAAGGCGATCTCTCAGCAGCAATGGGAGCAGAAAAAGACGCCTCAGAACCTAGCCTGGGTCAGATACTATATGCGCCGAAGAGAGAACAAGCAGAAATGCTTGCCAGAGGAATTATAGACATTCCGGATTGCTGCCACCTTATTACACCGGGCTCGAACTTAGGCTCATATCAAACAGAGATTGAGAACGGGCTTGCAAGTGAAAGCCGTTTGGCAGATGCCCTGGATGGATTTAACAGCCTCTACGAAAATTACGACTACGTTCTACTCGATACGCCGAAAGGTGAAGGGCTATTTACGAAGAACGCACTGGTTGCTTGCGACAACGTTATCGTCCCAGTGCAGACCGAATATTTTGCACTAAAAAACATACCAGAGCTGCTTGGGTTGATTGGACAAATAGCAGACCGCGCTAATCCTGATGTATCTGTAGTGGCGATGGTACCTAGTCGGATGAAACAGACGAGCCTACATAAGAGTATTCACGAGCAGCTACTAGCATGGGACGTTCGCGAACAGTTACCACATCAAAAGCATCAGGCTTGGGTGGCACCGCCCATCCGGGATTTAACTATTTATTCTGAGCTATCAGCACAGGGAGAGTCGCTGTATACCTACTCAGGTGTGAAGAAAGCGCATCGTGCGCCTTTCATTGCGATCGCAGAGCATTTAGAATCGCTAGGTTCAAAGAGCACTCAACGTGAGGTAGAAACAGTTGGCTAAGAAGTTCTCCAGAGTAGCGGCTGTTCCCAAGCAAGCTATTGTCCCCCAGAAAGTAGCTGAGGTCGTCCCGCTACCTCAAAACGCTGTTATCAATCTTGAAAGGATAGATCTATCTGACCGGGAAAACTGGCTCAGAGCACTAGATTTCTGCAAAGCGAAAACAGAGCAGCCCTTGGACACATTGCTCCATGAGATTGAGACGTACCAAGGGCAGATCGACCAAGCTCTGCAAACGGCTCAAGCTCAAAGCACAATCTACGCATACGCCATCGGCACCCGACTTGATGCGATTGAGGAAAAATCTCTTTTTCAAGAGAAGGGATATGTAAATCTCACTGCGTTCATTAAAGGTGGTGAGGTCAAACGTCCCAATGGGCAATCCATTACTACTCGACAAGTATGGGCTTACCGACGAGTGACTAGAGGACTCAACGAATTCCTCAGTTTGGCCGAGGAAATTCGAGATGGAAAACCACTATCGCCCGATCTAGAAGCTCAGCTATCTTCGCTCGGAACGAAGGTCAATCAAGATATTGTCGATGCCTTCCTTAATTCATATGCGGAGAGCATCGCTGGCGTTCTTGAGCTAGGCGTTAGTAAGCTGGAACAGGTCTACCGATTACCTAGACCAGTAGCCATGTCAGGATTATTAGCTGGCAAGCTTGCTCTTGAAGAAGAAGTCGTAGAAGTCCACGAAGTTCCCTTTTCTACACTGCGCAAAGCTATCAGCTCACATGAGAAGAAAAACAAACCTAAGTCGAAAACAAAACGTACCGTCAACATTGATGGGACGATAGACCATATACGCGATGCTATTCAGGCTCTAGGCAGTGAAGCCTTAGACGATAAGCAAAAGATGAGACTCAAGCAACTCTCAGAAGTTATGCTCAAGCTTACTGAGTAAAAAGAGCTTCGAATAAGAGTAAACCTGACCTTTCTCTGTACCAGCGTGACACAAAAGACGTGGCAGTTTGGTCAATATTCTGATGAGCGGTGAGTCTTCCGAAACGAAAATTCCGAACCATTTCTAACTGAGTAAGGAACTGAATTCACTCCTACCAACGAGGTGCTCCAGCAAGGAAAATAATCTTGTAGTTCTAGCTGTACTTAAATATTATTTAGCTAGAACTATAAGACCTTCCCAGGATAAGCAAATGCCTCAGAAAAAATGCGGCTTCGGTTTTAGCTGTGCATCAATGATGATGCAACCTACCCTAGAGCCAAAAGATTGCCCGAACTGGGAAACATGCGGGCGCGTTCAAGAATATACCCCTGACGAAGAAATCGCACTGCAACGAGTCATAGAAATCGAAGGGGAGAGAGTAACTTGCGAATGGATGATCACTCGTCATCGAGCCGCGATCGCCATGCTGCAAGAAAGGGGGCAGCATAGGGAAGTTTCTGACTTTGGGCTAGAGGAAGCACAGTCAGCGATCACAGAAGCTTTGACCAGACTTCAAGAGAGTCTGTCCAGTTTTGCTCAGCACGAAGGGTACATAGCGCCTGATGGCATCGAAGCACATAGATACAATGTCAAACGTCCTGGTCGTCGATACAGAGGCGAAGATGGGAAGTGGTATCGATACCGCCGCGTGTACTGGTATAACAAGCTGACGGCAAATAACAAGATCTTCGCGCCTGCTGTGCCAGATGAGGAGGTTCGTTACGACTCCGTTCGAGTCATCCACACCAGTCATGATGACGATCCGCGCAACATAGAAAGTCGGTTAGGAATAGAGCGGCGAAATCGGCTGAATCAGATTCATACTCAACTCAGCACTGCACTCGAAGCAATAGAGCAAGCAAATGCAATTGCCTCTGAACCTTTTGATGACCTTCTAGCTCGTTTAGAAGCTGAACTTGCAGACTTGCAGCAACAGGAAACCACCATCGAAGAAGTGCCAGCGCCCGAATCAAATTGAAGAGGAATGTGCTGTCAGCAAGTATCTAATAGTTCTAGCTGTTTCATATATACATATAGCTAGAACTACAAGACATTCTACGGCGCTGCTTCATTCTTCGCTCAAGCGTAATAACGAGATGACTCCTCGAATAAAGCTTTGAATTTGCCAAACCGTTAGAGCTTACTGAGCTTCACACCAACCGACTTAGCCTGTTCTATCAGCCAGTCGGGATAATAAACGATGGGTGCTTTCGCCACATCTTTCAATCGATCTAGAGCTGCTTTCGCATCACCAAGCGCCCGATGGTTTCCACCATAGAGCGGCTGCCAGCGATACGACTTGTGGTAATCACTCCATTCGCCGCAAAACTCTGCACACAACTCCATTAGGCAAAGCCAGGAGGCACGTTCAAATACCTGCTCAGGATACTCTAGCTGCAACGATTGCCGGATCATGTCACCATCGAAAGCGGTGTTGTAAGCAAGGATAGTTTTGTCATCAACCATCGCTTCTATCTGACTTCTCAGCTCAGATAAAGTTGGTGCAGATTTGAGCATGGAAGGCGCTATTTTATGTACCGCTGAAGCCCCCGGTGTAATCTCGAATGGCTCAAACGGCTTTACCAAAGTGTTGATTAGGGTTTTACCGTTAAGGTCAATAATCGCTATCTCGATCACCTGATCGCGATGACCAAGTCCTGTAGTCTCGGTATCCAAAACGACGTATTGATCCTGATTGTCAAGTATTCGTCGGGCTTCTTGGATCGCCGCAGCTCTGTCAGCAAGGATGAATCCTTCGTATCTATCCCACTGCTTCCAGTCAGCCCAAAACGCCTGTTTCTTTCTACCTTTCTCAAGCGCTGCTAGTTGCGCGGGCGTAGCCTTACGCTTCTTTCGGACACTTTTATCGCTAGTGCTGTCATAGAGGAGGCAGTCGTATTTATTGGTGTGAATAACACCGACTGGCGAAACAGGCTTCAATCCCATCTCTGACAATTGGCGCTTGGTCTTTAAGTGCTCAGGTGGTTCTCCGGCGTTGCCCCACCATTTGTATTCTTTAAGCTCTTCAACCATTTCACACGCCTCTGATGACTACATATCCTTTCCAAACATTTTTTTAGAGACCTTCTCTACCCCTGTGCAAAAGCCCGCTTCCTAGATGGACGAAACCTAGCTAAAACAAGCCGCTGCCAGCCTCAGAGCGCTCAATTAGCTTGTTGAACGCATCCTCAGCCTTCTTCTCCAGCGCCCGCTTCGTGTAGCGCTCGGAAGTCACGGGCGACTTGATTCGCATCAATTTGCGGACATAATCTGGCGACATGTCATTCATCACAAGCTGTGTGCCGAAAGTATGACGCAGCCGGTGCGGGTGGATGTTCTCAGTCGATTCGGCGATCGCACCCAGATCCTTAACCATCTCGTAAATGCCCCAGTAACCCAGCCGATTCCCATAACCGTTTCTAGATAGGTTCCTAAAGAGCGGCTGGCTAGGGCCAATATCAAAGCCTTGTTCTTCGCACCAATCTAGATAGCGCTCCAGCGCACATCGAGCACTCGGTGAAAGTGGCACCCATCCATTACTGCGCCACTTCGCATCAACGACGTGAACCGCCTGCTTATTGTAGTCATCGGTATCGAGCTTACTGACCTCTTCTGCTCTGAGCCCATGCTTGAGTAGCTCGAAGATGGCCGTATCTCTGACGCTAAGCTGCTCGTACTGCCCTCGATACTCCAGCCCCTCTGCAAGCTGATGCACCGCTGCGACCTCCATATCCTTCGTCTCAGTTGGCGCAGCAGGCACCTTTTCGATATTCAACGTCGGATTGTAAGCGACGTAGCGCTTAGTAGCTAACCATTTGAAAAAGCTTTGAAGCGTAGCGATCGCCTGATTCACACTCGCCGGAGACAGCCCAACCTTCCCTGATTTAGTAGGCTTACCCTTCAAATACGCCTTGTAGCGACTCACATCGGCCTCATTAATCTCACCCCAGTGCTTAAATTCGCACCAGACCTGAAAGCCTCGCAGCTGCCGTAGATAAGCCTTCTTCGTATTGGGCCGAATCTCGCGATCGCCCAAAAACTCATCCACCCAATCCCCCTTGATTGGTTCATCCCGCACCGCCTCAGCCACCTCGGCAGGCTTAGCCAGCGCCCCCACCTCAATGAACATCGGAACTGGATCAGGTTTCATAATTCGCCCCTCAAAACACGGCCCAAACCGCCGCAAAAACGCTCCTGATTTCTAAGCGACCAGCCAATCTGAAACGCGCACTGGCCCATCGCCAATTCAAAAGTACCACATCAAACCCCAAATAATTACATTTATTTAGACTATGCTAAAAATCAGACTAAAAATATAATCCGGTAAAGTGAGGTATGATAAATCCTGATACAGCAGGTGGTTGGGGCCACGGGGCAGCTTGCCTGCTTCGGCCTCTAGATCTTGGTTGAACCGTTATATAGTCAGGAGCTACTAACGATGTCACCGCTCACTCAGCAAGTCGTGGAAGGAATTGAAGGGCTACCTGAGGCCAGTCAGCGGCAGATTCTGGATTTTGTCGAGTTCCTGATTGCCAAACATCAGGAGTCAAATGGGCGATCTCCTAGTGATGAAGTTGAGGAGCCTAAGTCCTTTGCCGAAACTGCTCGGGGCATCATCGGCATGGGAGAAGGCCCAGGGGATCTATCAACGAACCCAGACTATATGGAGGGATATGGGCAGTAATGCTTCGACAGGTCATCGTTGATACAGGTATTCTCGTTGCACTGATTGACCAGCGTGACCAATACCATGACTGGGCGCGTGAACAGTTATGTGAGATCTCACCGCCTTTGCTGACCTGTGAAGCTGTTATCTCTGAAGCATGGTTCCTTCTTGGGCGAGTTAGGAATGGTAGAGAAGCCCTCTTTCTATTGCTGGAGCAAAACCAAGTGAGCGTTGAGTTTGATCTGAATGTGGAGCAGGTATCCGTGATTGATTTGATGAGGCGTTATCAATCAGTTCCAGCCTCTGTCGCCGATGCGGAGCTTGTCAGAATGGCGGAGCTGTATCCCCAGAGTTCAGTATTTACATTAGATAGCGATTTTCAAATTTACAGAAAGAACCGCAATACGCTCATCCCACTGATTACGCCCTAGCGTCTGCATATATGGCCCGTCGAGTTTCCAAAAAGTGTGTGGAGTGTGCGCAGCTGAGTGCAGCAGACGCACGGCTGCTGCATGGGAAGGGGAAGAAAGGCGATGGCTGCTGGCATGACAAGAACTGTCCCAGCAAACGCTCCTACTATCGCAATCGTCAGCGGCTAAATGAGCAGCGACGGTTGCAGTATCAGCAGCAGGTTTCTGCTGGGGCTTCGGATGAGGGGCAGGTGGAGACGGTTTCGCTGACGGTGGCAGAGGGAGCGATGCCTTACGCCAACCTATATATATGGAGGGAGAAGAGGAAGGATGCGCCGATTCATGCGATCGCGGCCACCGTATTTCAGAATGGTTCCAAGGTGCTGGAAGTCGCACCCATCCATTGTGCAGGCTATCGCAGGAGTCAGATACAGAAGTACGTTCACAAGGATGTGATGGGCTACTTGAAAGCGCGATTTGGGATTACCTTTTTTGCGGATGAGATTCGGCTGGAGCCGATTGAGTGTCCGATTGCGGGATGTCCGTGGGGCGATCGCTTTACTGCTTCGCAGGCGCATCTTATGGAGAAGTCGGAGGTAGCTCATGGTTAGTGTGCGTCAGTTGGAGCTGAATCTGGAAGTTGCCTTGGAAGAAGCATCTGAGGTTCCAGAAACTGCTGACGTGTTGAGTTTGTGGTCTCAATTCGAAGGTGAGCTGGCCGACCTGGAGCAGCGCGATCACCTTAGAGTCGCAGGCGATATTTTGGTGCGGCTAGCGGAGCTGTGCGAGGCGAAGGCCGATCTGCTTTGGGAAGATTGGCAAGACGCGCATAATGCTGACGGGCCAGTGATGGGGGGCGACTGGCTCCAGGGACTCACACGACAGACACAGGAACTGGACTTTTCTGATCTAGTAAACCGTTCGTACCATTCGCATCGCGGTCTACCGAACGAGGGTAAAGCTGATGAGGATTCGGTAGCAGGTGATGTTGAGAAACTGTCAGTCTTAGACATGCTCGAAGCGCTAGAAGATGCTGACCTTAAAAGTCAGGCGTTGGCCGTCTCCCATGCCGAGAATGTGTCTGATTGGGTGAAGGCGTTAGCTGATATACAGATGGAGTCGCCGCAACGGCTGGTTGATCTTCAAAGACAGTCGAAGATGCCGCTGATAGAAGTGTGGATTGCGGCGTTGCTTGGTGGATTTTCTATGGAGCAGCGCGGCGATTTCTATCAGACTCAAGAAGTTTGGGTAGGTTCTTATGAAAGGGCGTGTGAATGAATTGTGAGGCAGAGAAACGGAAGCAGCAGTACGGTGCAAGGGCACTTGGAATTAGTCCCGCAAAGAGAAAAGGATTTGTTAGAAAATGGATTGTCTTGCGGCTATAGAGTTAAATGGAGTGCGCTTCGGGGGCAGAGTTTTGAGAAACTATGTGAGAAAGGTTCTATAACAGATAGCATTACTTGTTGAGGAAACTCAAGTACGTATGCACTAAAATAATAGAAGAGCTTTTATGTGTTTCTATTATCAATGATTAAACCTATCTCTGAACTTTTAGGATTGTCTTTCTCTGGTGTTCCGAGCAACCTTGTTTACGATGGCATAAAGAAGGTGTATCGGACATTAACCAGCAAAGATTTAGAAGCTTTGCTACTAGATTCCTTTAAAGAAGTCATAGAAGAAGAAAAAGATCGACTGCTGAAATTCACGGCAGACGATGGTACTGTCGCTCTTGACTTCGAAAGTCTTTCAGAGATATTACATGCAGATATAAGCGACAACGTAGACGGACTTTCCTACAGCAAGTTAACGAGCGAAGAAAAACTATCTGCTTTAGGAAAAGCAATGTCTGAGAAGAGTGTTCTTATAATGGGAGGTCATTCTCTCACAACAGAAGAGTACACTACCTTGAGCTCGAAATTATTGCAGCTAGTAAAGGCACGGTTTAAGGACGCTATCATCAAAAACCAAGATACTTACAATAAGGTTCTCCTAGATGAAACTCTGGCTAGTCGGGAAGTTTTTGAAGAGACAAGCCAATACTTGAAAGCCCAACTAGGTTTAGATATACAAGATATCAAAAAGCAAGTACACCAGATATCTGACTTGATAGCAGAAAGCAATTCTACCGGCCTTGATGCAGAATATCAGGCGCAATTGGATCATGTAAGAGATTTGATCAATGGTAGGAACCCAAAGCAATCTCTAGATCTTATAACTAAAATAGAACCCCGCCTGCGTCGTTCTGGTGGGAAAGAAGCCAAACATCGGCTAGCCCACTACAAGGGGCTATCCTTCCTTGGACTTGGTGAGTCTAAGAAGGCTGCGAAGTGTTTTATAGGTGCTTTGCAGTTCAACGAAGGCGAAGACTCAGCTCTTTATTATTCAGCCTTAGGCCATCTTTTGCTAGGACAACTTGAGCAGTCAAGAAGGACTTTAGATGTGCTTATAGAGAAGAACCCCTCGTATGAGAAAGCGTATTCTTTACTCATACAAGTTGAACATGAAAGGGAATTCGATGAGCTAGTTAATATGGTGCCTGAGCCATACCGAGACTCTGTTAATGTTTCGTACACACTTGGATGCATGGCACAGGAGCAACTAAGGCTAGATGAAGCGAGCCATTGGTTTGAGGTAGCGCTTCGTTCCGATAAAGAAAACACCCCTAACATACGAATAGCAATTGCAAACCTTATACTAGAGGAATTTGAAGGTAAGCAAGTTGTCTTTCAGACGCAACAAGTGGAAGACTCTGATCAACAAAATATCCGTCGGGCGCTCCAACTCTTAGAAGAAGCTTGGTCAGCGATAGAAGGTACTGACACAGCATCTGTAAAGCCTGAGATTATCATGATGAAAGGCGTAGCTAACATGCTGCTATCTCAAAATGAACAGGCAATTCTAGACATTGATCAAGCGTTACGCATCAATCCTCAACATCCTGTCTTCAAAAGGAATAGGGCTGCACTAGCTATTGAGGCAGGCGATCATACGCTTGCCGTTAGTCTTCTTTCTTCTTTGCTCTTTTCTCCTGAAGTTCCAGATGCAGCGATCGCACTAGCAGAAGTTCTTCGAAGAGAGAAAAGATATGAAGAGGCAAAAGCAACGATTAGTAGCTTTTTAGACAGGCTTCCTCCAGCACCGCTACGGGAACAAGCCCGTCGTACCCTTGTTCAAATTTGCGTTGAGGCAGAGGATACTCAATCTCTTGCTAATATCTACAACAATACTCAGCCAGAAGAATCTAAGACTATCTCTGACTATCTGCTTCTAGCTATCATTGCTCGTGTGCTTCGCCAGAAAGAAGACGCTTTACGCTATCTTAGCGAAGCAAGACAATTGCTGAATGGGACGACAATCTCTCAGGAAGCAATAGAAATTGCTGAAAATTATCATGCTATGGAAGAGTATGAGGCTGCCGTCTCCATCTACAAGAACTTTGTCGATACATCGCTCGACACAAGAATTGCTAGAAATTATATTGATTGCTTGTACAGATCGGGTCAGTTCGGCTATGTCGTAGAAATATGTAAGTCCTTTAGATCCATCCACGGGATTTCCCAGTTCATATTCAACACTGAGCTATCAATCTATCATCACACTAACAATCTGAATGCTGCAAAACAACTATGCATTGAGTATCTTGCAAAGTTTCCTGACAATCAAACAGTTAGGCTCGATCTAGCACTAACTAACTATCGTATGCGCTGTTTCGAGAAGGTAGATGAATTTCTAGCGTCAGATTTTTCTGTCAAAGGATTATCTCTAGAAGTCAGTCTTCAAGCAGCTAATCTTTTTGCTTTCAGAGAAAGATTTATACATTTTTTCGATATTCTATACAGAGTGAGACAAGAATTTCCTAACGATCCTCGCACTCACGTAGGTTACAGCATTCGTTTCATGGAGCATAGCCAGCACCCAGCGGCCAAGAGCTTACTTCAGCACTCAACTGTAAAGATAGACTCGGCAGTATGCCTCATAGATAGTTTAGGAAAAGAAAGTTGGCACATCTTAGTCGATGATTCAGCTCCAGATGATCCTTACAGAAAAGAAGTTCATTCTTCAAATATTCTGCATCAGAAGCTGATTGGAAAACAGACAGGAGACAAGATTGTATTTAGAGATACAGGCTTTTCGAGAGAAGAGAAGACAATCTCGCTAGTAGTCAGTAAGTACGTTTACGCTTATTGGGATAGTCTTGATCTGATCGAAAAACGTTTCCCCGATGCAGAGGGCGTCTGGCCCGTACCAGTAGCTCCAGAAGACTTTGAGAACGGGTTACCTCAGAGCCTAGAAGCCGTTCTTGATTCGCGCGCTAAATCGCTTCAGTTCGCAGAAAGCTATTACAAGCAACCAGGAATACCGATAGGCTTGTTTGCTAAGCTTGTAGACGAGAATCTTCTAGTCACACGCAGCACTTTAGTTCAAAAACCAGACTTAGGCATTAAGTGCTGCTTGGGAATCCATCAGGAGAGAATGCAGGCCATAGAGCTGGTTGCTGGAAAGGAAGTTGAACTGATTATTGATTTAGTAACGTTAGTGACGATATACGACATAGGAGTTGCAGATGCTATTGTAGAAGCCTTTGGGCTTTTAGGAGTTGCTCAATCAACCGTAGACCTTCTACATCAAAGGATCGAACAAGACAAATCTCGTCTGACACAAGAAAGCTCTGTTCTTAGAAAGGAAGGCGATCAGATCATCATGCAGACAGTTCTTCCTGTAGAGTTAGAACAGAATATAAATTATTTGGAACGATTGTTAGTTTGGATCGATGAGCATTGCCAGATTCTTCCTTGCGATCGCCTGCTTTCTCAAAACGCGGAGCGTAGACAAAAGAGCGAAGAGTTCGAGAAGTTAGTTGGGGTATCGTTTGCAGAAACGGCGCTAATTGCGAGTGAGGATGGACGTATCCTTTACTCAGATGACATGGTTTACAGGCAACTTTCTCAATCTCAAATAGGCGTAGCTGGGATTTGGACTCAAGAGATTCTGAGGGAATGTCAAAAAAGGACTTTGCTCGATAGCACTCAATATAGCGACTCGCTCCTCAAGCTTGTAGCTCTCAACTATCAGTACGTTAGCATTGATGACGATGTATTGATAGAAGCGGCTAGACAAGCTGAATGGTTGAACAGGCATCCCTTTGAAGGATTGCTTCGATATCTAGGTTCTGACCAGAATAGAACCCTCATCATTGCAGGAGATAGCTTAGAGCAGGATGCAATCATATCGTCCATAGATGTTCTTGCTAGTTTCATCTATAAGCTGTGGAAACAGGATATCTCGACGTTGAGACGAGATGAGATTGTTCTAGCTGCCGTGAGCGCTTTGCTGAAGGGAAGACGCAACCATTCTCTGATTCTGAAAAGATTAGATGTGAAGCTTAGAGAATGCTTCTATTGGTTGCCTATTGACTATCGATACTTGTCTAATTTGATTAGGTTCCGGCCCTCCACATATGTTAGACTGCTTTAGCATCTTGCAGTCTAACTTCACAATGACAGAAGCCGGTATTATCAAAAGGATCCAAAACTACTCATACCCCAATTCATACTCATCCTGATACAGGCATGTCGGGAGACAGCGGCTATCAGGGCAATGCCCGCTATCTTACCAACAGCTATATCACGACGAAAAAGCCCAGGAACGACGAACTCTCCAAGACTGAACAATATGACAATCGCATCCTCAGCAAGGAACGCATTTGCATTGAACATGTGAATCGACGAGTCAAAATCTTTCGGATTCTGGGACAACGCTATCGCAATCGGCGGCACCGCTATGGTCTACGCTTCAATATCATCGCGGCACTCTACAACTATGAACTCAGCTTGACCTAGGAATGGAGAGAAAAGCCTCCTAAACTAACGCATAATCGTTTTTGCAAGAGGTCTAATTTGTATCAGGTGAATTGGGCGCGATCTCAATATCCTCTCAGTAAGAAACTGTTGAGCTTTTCTGCCATCTGAATTTCTTCAGTTCGAGTTTCTGGAACTTTAAGCTTCATAGACTCATAGAGATTAAAGCGATAGAGATCGTAAGCGGCACAGACAAGGCTGGCATAGTTTTGTGCGGCATTGATGGCCCAGCGGTAGCTCAACCATGCACAGAATCCGCCAACGACGATAGGCCATAGGGCAATGTATGGCGGGCCTGCCCAGAAGGCAGAAATCGACCAAAGGCAAAACAATTTGCTCCACAACCACAGACGAGCAGCAGTATCTAGATCTGCGCGGGCAGTGGCAACATCTGTACGGGCTTGTTCCGGCAGCAGCATCCAGAGGTGCGGCCAGCAGAGTACGGAATTAAGACCATATTTGAGTTGAGGGGCGAGTTCAGCAGCGCGGAGAATATTCCCGAGATGGGTGGGCATACGGCTGGCTGGGTCTTCAGGAATTTGATGTGTAAGCTGCCAGTCGAGCTGGGAAAAGTCTTCAAGTTCGTCGGGGTTGAGCGGAGTATTTTTGGCTTTGAGGGCAAGCTGCTGGCGGCGGGTTTCATCTCGCTCCAAACGCTTGTTTTGGCGCTTAAGTATCTGGCTGCGCAGCGGACGCATGAATTTGGGCCAATAGCCTTCCATCCATCGGATAATGATCCAGTCAAAGCGCTGCACGATGAAGCCTGACGCTGCAATGCTAAGCAACAACAAAGTGAGGACAGTGATTTTGATTGGGTCAGAGAGAGCATTGAAGGCTTTTCTGGCTGGATTGTTCCAGCCTTGAAGCTGGAGATATATTGCACCGCCGCCTAGCCAGAAAGCAAAAGCAGGTGTGAATAAGGTCGCTATCCAACGCTCGGAGAGTTTATTGCCGAAGGAAGACAAAACTTTGGTAATGGGCATAGCGAATGAGAAAAAGATTTCTGAGATGCTGACAGGTCAGCTAATCCGAATGGAGAATTAATCGCTGACGAGGATACAAAGGGTTGGTGGGTCTGTGCAGTTACATGTAGGCAGCTTAGAGCCAAAACGGAACTGGTAACGCTGACATTCAGGACACACATATTCTTCTGCGGCAACGGGCGGGAGATTTCCGGGTTGGGGTTTGAAAATGCCGCCCTTAGTTGCGCCTATACTTTGAGTATCTGATTTCTCAGGAAATAAGGTGAGCTTTTTGTTGTGTTCAAAAATCCAATCGCTGAGAGTTGGATAGTCGCTGAGCAATAGACGCAGACGGGTGGTGGTTTCTGGGTTTTGCGGGTCTTGCGCAGCGGCTTCTAATAGCTCATTCAATGGTTTCTGGATGGCAAGAGCATCGTCGCCTGCGATGTCGGGTAGTTGATTGTAGAGGGTGTTGGCGAGGATGATGAATGGGTCAGGTCGGGGCATGTCTTGAATTAGTGAGAAGGATCGGCAGCGTCTTTATGCACCCGTGTAGGTGAAGGCAGCCCAGAAAAAGGGATGGGAGAAAGGACAGTCACTTGACTTGCAATAACCTGATAGCTTTACTCTAAAGTATTCGGCAGTTGCAACAGGAACGGTGCCTTTCGATTGAGATGATTTTAGATAGGCGATCATGTCCTGTTGGGTGCTGTCCCGCAGCCAGCGTTGAGCATGATGGAGGGCAGCGGCGGGTTCGTGATTTTCTTTTCGCCACAAGTCGTAGAATTTAGTGAGCAGGAGGGCGGTGCTGAAGTCGGCAACTGACCACAGCGTGGAGATGACTCCTGCAACACCTGCTTGCAGGAGTCCAGTGGGAAGGCTGATAGCTTCGTCGGGTAGAGTAGTGCCGGATAAGCCAGTTTCGCAGGCGGAGAGAACGGCAAGACGGATACCGTTGAGGGGCGTGTTGAAGAAGTCGCGGAGAGTGAGATTATTCTCTCCGTGCATTGCCAGAAAGCTGTCTAGTGGGGAATTTGTATCAGCAGAACCGTGACAGGAAAAGTGAATGACGCTGTAGTGAGGGAGATCATCCAGAACAGCTTGGCGAGTAGATTGCTCGTGCATGAGGGTTTGAGTTTTAGGGAACTGAGCGATGGCCATCGTCACTTCTTTTTCACTATTAATCAGATCTTTTGTAGGATTGTTAATGGCGAGAATACTGCTGGCCTGAATTTGAGTGGCTTCGGCGCAGGCGATAGCAAGGGATAGGGCACTGGGCGCGTAGGTGAAGTGGATGGCATCGGTGAGAGCGTGGAGCGGGAAGAAGCTGAGCAAGCCACAGGGAATGAGAGCAGCGGTAGTGATTGATTGGAATTGCAAAGCAGCAGTTATAGGTTGCATCACGGTGTTTTGCAACTGTTGGCAGCAGGTTTGAATGGTTTGCTGCCAAGCGGGAAAGTATCGTCCGCTATCTTGGCGAAAGTTGTTGTACGCGCCGAACCATCGGTTGGGATGATTGAAATCAATCAGAGCCTTTAGATCAGCTTCGGAGAAGTTGTTAAGGGGGACTTTTGTAATTTGGGTATTGCCGGTAGCTGATTTGTGGACAATGAGCGCGAGACCACCATTGGGTGTGGCGACCACGTATACCAATGTTTGATTTGGTCTGAGGCGGGATTTAATGGAAGCGAAATCGGGTAGGGCAAGAAAGTTTTCGTAGCCAGGAATCTGCCGAATTTCAGCGATGGCGGCTTTTAGATCGGCTCTGGCTTTGGTAGCTTGCGATCGCAGGCTTGCGAGCTGGACTTGTTGTTGTGTTGTATCTCCACTGCCTCCTGTACGTTCTTGCTTTTCTAAGAATTGGAGCTGTTCAGCAGCGGTTTGATAGCGATTGTAGAGACTGGAATTTTGTTGTTCAATAGTTGACATATCTGCGCGGTCTCTTTCTAAGGCTTCGCGGAGTCCTCGGGCGCGGCCTTGTTCTAATAGGGCAACAGCGTTTTCATTCCTGTCAAGTTGTGCATATGCATATGCTGCACGGCGATAAAGATCGTTGTTATTCTCTAGTTCAGCATCTTGACTCCCCTTGAAAACTGCGGATTGATACAGATCTTCTGAGGCAGAGATTGCTGTTGTGTAAGCCCATATTGCCTCTGACCATCGAGACTCATCAGCATATAGATCTGCAAGAGAGCGAGCTGTCTGTCTGCAATTGCTTGGAAATGCCTGACGCGAGTATACTTCCAGTGTTAGAAGATATGCTTCAACAGCAGCCTCTACGTTATCTGCGCGGTTACCGTGGGTGCGATCTAGATATACGGTTGCCAAATTGTTCTGTGTCGCCGCCCAGGCTTCAGGAGATGTCTCGCGCGTTCTAACTTCTAAGGCCAGTCTACAAGCTTTGATAGCAGCTTCTATGTTGTCTGCATGGTCACCACGAGTTCGCCTCAAATACGCAATCGCTAGGTTATGTTGAGTGTCTGCCCAGGCTTCAGGAGATGTCTCGCGTGTTCTTACTTCTAAGGCGAGTTTATAAGCTTCGATAGCTATCTCTATGTTGTCTGCGCGGTCGCCATGAATACGATCCGAGTATGCATTTGCTAAGTCACCCTGAATAGATGCCCAGTCATGAGGAAATACCTGACGCGAATAAACTTCTAAGGCAAGTCGATAAGCTTCGATAGCTACCTCTATATTTTCTGCACGATCACCGTAGGAACGTTTCAAGTACGCAACTGCTAGATTACGTTGGGTCAGCGCCCAACTTTCAGGGGATGTTTTGCGTGTTTGAACTTCTAACGCAAGTCGATACTTTTCGATGGCTATCTCTATGTTGTCTGCACGGTCGCCGCGAATACGCTTCACATAGGTATTTGCTAAATTGTTCTGGATATTTGTCCAATCTTCGGGAGACGCCTGACGTGTATAGACTTCTGATGCCAAGTTAAAGGTTTTAATAGCTACCTCTATATTGTCTGCACGGTCACCACGAATACGGTCAGAATAGGCACTAGCTAAGCTGTATTGAGTATCTGCCCATTCTTCAGGGAGCATCTGACGCGTTCTCACCTCCAATGCAAGCCGATATTTTTCGATAGCTGTCTCCATATTGTCTGCACGGTCGCCGCGAATACGAATTGTGTGTGCTTTTGCCAAGCTGTTTTGGATGGCAGCCCAACCCTCAGGAAATGCGTGACGCGTTCTCACCTCTAGCGCAAGCTGGCAAGCCTCAATAGCTAGTTCGATATTGTGTGCAGGATCACCTTCTGGGTTAATAGCCAAGTTTTTGGCTAACTCATGTTGTAAATCTGCCCATAATTCTGCGTCACCTATTTCCGATGCGCGAGCTATTCCCTGGCGACACTGCGTAACTCGCCGTGATAGATCTCTTCGACTTTGAGGAGGTTGTGATAGCTCTTGTAGGATATCTATTAGGCTGACCGGAGGCGTTGAAGGTTCAACAGTGTTCGATACTGACATGAAAACCCGCTGTAGAGATGGATTGCTCTCCAAGAGTTGCATCAAGAGTTTCTCCGGTTCTTCCGACATACTTGCTTGTTGAAAGATTGCATGCATCTGTGGTTTCATTTCCTCAGGAAGCTGAGAGAATAGATAAGCAAGACCTTGTATATGTTTGATTGCCTGCTCATTTTCCTTTAAGAATTCTGGCAGTCTTTCCCTTTTGATAGACAAGATATTTTCTATCCAAGAATCCTGCCAAAGATCCCCGACTTTCATTCTCAATAGCTCTATTAATTCTTGGGCATGTTCTTGAGTTTCTGCGTCTGATGCTTGTGTTTTCTCAGAGAACACAAGCGTAGGCTTCGCATTCCGTTGAAACACCAGTAGGGGCGCATCTACCTTTTCTATTACCTGCTCACAGCTATCACAAGAAACCTCATGCAATCGTTTTGTCAGTATTCGATTCAGCAAATCTGGCCGTTCTAACGCATCTACGATCAGCCAAATATCTACATATGTAACCTGATTGCAGTGAGGGCATGTTAATATCGCCTCCTCAGCATGGGAATTTTCCATCGAGAACAGCACCTTGGTATACATCTATAATCTGTAATACCACGTACAAATCTACTTTTCCAGAAGCTCTTAAACACCTATGTATAGGACACTGCTGGCGAATTCCGAACGAAAGAATCGGTAAGCTGAGGCTATCTATCGCTACCAGGAAGTGCGCTCGCCATGTCCCTCAAGCCCCCATTATTAAGTGTCAAGGGGGGTCGCCGTGTCGCGACAGTCGGGTTGGCGAGCTAACTGACACTTGATAGAGACTCAGCAAGCTTACACTGAGACTGAGTGATTAAACGACAGATAGCGATCAAAATGACAGCGGGCGATCAAAATGACAATTGGCGATCGTTAAAATCTATCGCCTTCACAGAAGCCTCTGTCAGCTTTTGTTTCTCGTCGCTGCTTGCTGCTGCCGGTAGCTTTCGGCTTTAATCTCAAAAATGACCGCATGATGTACCAGTCGATCAACGGCAGCAACCGTCATCATCGAGTTGGGAAAGATACTCTCCCACTGGCTGAACGGCTGATTTGCCGTGATGAGTAGGCTCTTGCGCTCGTAGCGGTGAGCAATCAACTCGAAGAGCACAGAGGTCTCAGCTTCAGACTTTTGCACGTAGCCCAGGTCGTCGAGGACAAGCAAGTCGAAGCGGTCTAGCTTCTTCAACCGGGACTGCAGCAACAGTTGTTGTTTGTCCTGCTGAAGCTGTTGTACCAGTGCTAGCGCGTTGAAGAACTTCACGCGTCGTCCGGCTTCGAGCATGGCTTGCGACAACCCAAGAGCGATATGTGTCTTTCCGACGCCTGATGCCCCGAAAATTAAGCAGTTGGTGGCGCTGTCAAGCCAACTGTCATCATCGGCTAGTTGCATCAGCGGCGCTGGATTGAAGGTAGGGCAATGTTCAAACTCAAAGTTGGTCAAACTTTTTACGGCGGGAAGCTGAGCTTCTTTTTTTGCTCTTTTTAGCCGTACCTGATCTCTTCTGTCCGCTTCCTGCTGGCACAAGCTGAGTAAAAACTGCGCATAAGACCATTGCTGCTGCAAAGCGCGGCTCTCGGTAGTTTCCCAGTGGGTAAGCATGTTGGTGAGTTTGAGCTGCTTGAGTAGAGCGCTCAATTGTTGATAGGGACTGGCTGTCGCCTTCGTTGTTGCTTTCTGTGTCGCTGTTGTTGATGTCGTCTGAGGAACTGAGGAGTTGGTCATAGCTATCGAGAGAATGTTGCTTTGTTTCTATCGCCGGCAGCGCGGCCACCGAGCTAGGGATGAACTGTTGTTGTAGTCGCGCTAACGTCAGTTGGTTCTTGGCCAGAGCCACAGCGAGGTAGTCACAGACGGCTTGTTCTTGGTCGTAAGTAGCAGCGATGTAGAGCGATTCGACTATCAGCACTGCCGCCTGGTCGCGCTCAAAATGGGTCTTCAACTGCGTCCAGAGCTGACGGAACTCAGCGGTGGGTAACAAGTCTTCTTGCCATTTGCAGAAGAGGAAGGCGCGCGGCTTCTTTCGCAGTCCGCCTATCAGGTGCCGGTAGTCGATGCAGCGCCCGCGTCGTCGCCCTTTCCCGGCCACGCGCATCCGCGTGAGTTCAAACACTTGTTGCCGCGCAAAATAGCCAATTAGCCGGTCATGATAGAGATGAATTTCTATCTTCTGTCCAATCAGACGTGACGGTACGCTGTAGAGGATACAGCGCACGTCTATCGTGCTGTGACAGCTGACTTTGGCGCTGAGAATCTCGTAGTCCGCGACGCGGCGTTTGGGCAGCGGTTGCAAGGTTGCTTTTTCTGCCTCATACTTGGCTTCACACTGCCGGTTCAGGCCAGCGGCGGCTTGGTCTATCACTGCTTGGTAGTCAGCAATGCAATCGAAGTCGCTGCTGCCGCGCAGGTAGATGGCTTGCTTGATGCGGTTTTTCAGATGGCCATGTGGACTTTCCACGGAGCCATTCTCATTTGCTTTGCCTTTGTTGTTCCTAGTCGGTGCCATCCGGTAGTGCTCGCACAGGTCTTCGTAGAACCGCGTCAGTTCCTTAGTCCTGTGGCCACCTGAATTGCGGTAGGCAGCGCTGAGGCTATCGGTGCGGTGTTCTTCGGGCGCACCACCAGCAGCCGCCAAGGCATTCTGTAATCCTTCCGACAAAGCAACGAAGCTTTCTCCACCTTGGACGATCTGCGCGTACTGCCAACCGCTGTAGGCCAGCCGGTAGTGGTAAATCAAGTGCTCGAACGGTTCGCCGTTGATGGTGATCTCCATCCCCTTCAACTTGGTGAAGTCCGAAAGTCCCATTACCCCTGGCTCATGACGCAGCATGAACATCACGTCTGGCTCTGGCCCGTGCAGCGCTTTCCACTCGCGTACTCGACGCTGTAACGTCCGCAGCACTTTGTCGTACTTACCCGGATAGGTTTCTTGAAGATATTCGAACAACGTAGTCGGTTTCAGTCTCGGCTCTCTGCGCAGCATCGGTTCTAGCTCGCTGGCCCAGACCTCGGCTAAGGGGTCTCGGCGTTGAGGCGCTTCGATGACCGCGCCTCGATTGGCGCGGTGATGCCCTGCATCAATCCGTTGGCCAGTACGCTCTGATATTTCGGCTATCGACGACGATACCGACTGGGTCAACCCCAGCTTTCGTGCGTTCATATAGGCTCGCTTTTGGTATAAGTGAATGGCTTTGGGCACAGGACATAGCTCTCTTTCGTAGGAGATCTACCTGTGCCTTTTTCTTTGCCGGTTGACAACCTGACTAAGCTGCCGCTCGCGCCAATAACCGAGTCTCACGCTCTTTCGGCTCAACCCGACAACCGCCTCGGCGTCACCCGCCTACCCTCACTGTCGCGCAATACCCCATCAAACTTGCTAGTGTCTGCTAATACCCAGCAAGTCGCTAAAGCAGTCTTCAAGAAAGACAATCCATACGTAACGCTGCACGATGAACTCGGCCCTATCTTTGACGATACCGACTTCACCGAGCTGTTTTCAAAGGTCGGCCAATCAGACATTCCCTCGGTGGCGGCTGGTCTAGGGCACCCTCATGCAATACCTCAGATAGCATAGAATTACATATACCCTCTCTAATGGTTGTGTTGCAAAAATGGGGTAGCCCTGCTTTGGTATGCTGAGATGCCCTGATCGCAACCTTGCAATGCCCTCCTCACAACTGTCCAAATAGCGTCATTTCCAATCAGACATCATCCTGCTGAATGTTCGATAGTATCTGCGCCACAGTCTGAGCTACCGAGACTTAGCGGACATAATGCTGGAGCGCGGTGTCAAAGTTGACCACACCACCATCTACCATTATGTGCAGGCTCACAGCCCTGAGCTAGATAAGCGCTGTCGCCGCCATCTCAAATCGACCAAAGAGTCCTCACGGGTGGATGAGATGTATATCAAAGTCAAAGGCATCTGGAAATATCTGTATCGAGCGGTCGATTCCGAGGGAAAGACGCTGGACTTTATGCTCGGTGCCAAGCTTGACAGCAAAGCAGCCAGGCGTTTTTTTCAAAAAAGTACTCAATGCCTCACACACAATTGCGCTGAGAGTAGTCACGGGTCGATAAGAACGCAGTTTATCCACCTGCGATCACAGAGCTGAAGCAAGACGATGCGTTGCCGGAAGCGACGGAAACAAGGCAGAGTAAGTATTTGAAGAATATGGTTGAGCAGGATCATAGATTTTTCAAACGGCGCAGCAAGCCTGTGCTAGGTTTTGGCTCATTCAATACGGCTAAGCGAACACTCACAGGGTACGAGGCGATATATATTATAGGACTTACGCAAAGTGATGCAACAGTACTCATGTTTTCGGTAAGATCAGCGGTATGAGCACCCGTTTTAGCCGACTCGATTACTGCCAATACCTGCTGGTCACCCAGCTCAACTATACGCTGACTCATTTTGCAGACCATAGCGATAACTGGAGTCATGACCAGATAAATCGCTATCTGAAGCGAGAGCGCATCACGCCTCGGCTGGTGTGGGAGAACGTCCAGTCCCAAGTCGATGCTGATGCCTACGGCTACGTACTGTTCGATGATACCGTGCTCGACAAACGTCATTCGTTTGAGATTGACCTGGTTCGCCGCCAGTATAGCGGCAACGCCAAACAAGTCATCAAAGGTATCGGTGTGGTCACTTGCGTCTATGTCAATCCAAACACTGACCAGTTTTGGATAATCGACTATCGGATATACGACCCGGCAGGCGATGGCAAAAGTAAGCTCGACCATGTTCAGGAGATGCTCATCAACATCGTGCATCACAAGCAGGTGCCGTTCCATGCGGTGCTGATGGACAGTTGGTATGCTGCCAAGCAGCTGTTGTTACTGATTGAGTCGTTGAACAAAGTGTACTACTGTCCGCTGAAGCGTAACCGTAAAGTAGACGCTTCAGGCGGAGAGCAGCCCTATCAGAGAGTCGATAGCTTGAACTGGGATGAGGCGGCAGAAGAGCGTGGCAAAGTCATCAAACTCAGAGGCTTTCCCAAAGACCACAAGGTAAAACTGTTCCGGGTTGTGGCGTCTACCCGCCGCACGGACTATATCGTGACCAACGATATGACTCAGGAGTCAACGGGGGCAACACAAGAAGCGTGTAGCCATCGCTGGCGGATAGAGCAGTTGCACCGAGAGGGAAAGCAGATGACGGGATTGGAGAAGTGTCAGTGTCGACTGGCGCGGATACAGCGCAACCACATTGGCTGTGCGCTATTGGTATGGGTGAGACTCAAAGAAATGGCTGCCCAAACTGGTAAGACGGTCTATCAACTCAAGCATGAGCTACTCGATGACTATCTGATTGAACAACTTAGAAACCCCTCGCTTCAGTTCTCACCTGCGTAAGTCCTATATTATTCGCAAGAGTCAGATTAATGGTGCAGATAAAGGAGATGTTATGGGATAGATTAGATCGCCTTCATTAATCAAGTCTTTGGGGTTGCTTCAAAATCAGGATGCTAGCAGGGGGATATGTCTATCTTCGATAACTTCTTGAAACAGAGCCGTCTGGACTAGCCATAACACACCGACAAGTATTATGTATGGTGAAATTAAGACATACCAGTAGAACTTAAATGCATCACGGAGCTGGCGGCGGATATACCTGGATGTAGATTTAGTAAGTCCTTCATCGTCCTCGGGGTATAGAAAGTTTTTTGGATCTACTCATGATATTTAAATTTCAACCATCTATCTGAGTCGGTCTCTATCGAATCATTTGTGAAACTCTTTGAGATTATATCTCCCAGAGAATATTCGGAAATGGCATCACTTTTAATTTCCTTAATTACTAGATGAGCGACTAGGGAACGATCCACTCTCATTCCGACTTGATAGATTGCCTCTCGACTATGATTAGGGAGTGTAATATTTATTGTTGAAGAGTACTTTGAGTCGGTAGACTGAGGAACCACCCAAATCGTCAGGGGAAACTCTGAAAATGATGCAGTTAGTTTCTGCTCTCCAAATGAAGGTTCTATAAGTTCAGAAAGAGACTTGTCTCCATTGATTAGAGATAGATCAATATGCTTGTCTGGCATTGAATGCAGGAAGCCTGCATTTGATTTGAATCTACCGGGGTCTAGAATTTCGATCCCAAACTCATGAACAAATTGTTCTGAGGGGCTTATCAGTCCGTTCGCTATCACGCAAGCACCAAAAGATACAGCATAGCTACTACTTGCTATATTTATACTCTTATCGTATCTAGAATCTTCTTCTTTTATGCCGAGAGAATCAAATATTGCCTGTTGTACTAACGAAAACTGACAAAATCCTCCAACAAGGAAGAGACGATCAAAGGTTTGACTATTTGTCTTTAACCAGTCTTCTATCTTATGCATGACTCGAGTAATGCCGATAGAGATAGGCTCAAATACTTCGCTTACCTCTTTATTCGTGAGGCTGTAGTCTTCTCCAAAGTTATAAACTGTTTTATCAGCAAATTTTTCTGGGTTTGATAGGTATCTTTTAATCGATTTAGTACAGCGGCTGTGGCTATCTATCTTTACAGCTTCGAAAGATCTCACTAAATTCTTGAGTTTCGGATCTTTCTCATCTAAAGGCTTCCCATGCTTCTTGATATGCGCAGACTGAACGCAGTACTTATCAAAAGCTACACCAGCACATTCCAGACCACTATGGCCCTCTCCATCAAAGTAAAGAACTTCTACTGAACCATCTTCGCGTACTTTGCAGAGACTCACGTCAAAAGTACCGCCTCCCATATCGCATACTAATAGATTGCCTGAAAATAGCTTATCTTTCTCTTGGCTGCTTCTAAATTGGTTTTCCCAAGCATAGTATGCTGCTGCGGCAACAGGCTCGCTTACTAGCTGTATTAGCTTGTCTCCAAAACCTAACTCCTCTCTAATCAGTTTTTGTAAGCGCTCTCTACCGATGTTTCTAGCATCACGATGCCAAATTTCTGGGACCGAGACAACAAGCTTCTCTATCTCTCCCTGCTGCTGTGTAAAGCTGTATTCATTTTCAGAGGAGACTAAAATCTCTCTTAGATAGTCTATGGTCACGCTGGATGGTGTTCGTTCTTCTCTGAAGTATATAGAGAACCCAGATTCCGAGAGCGGGAGGTGCATTTTGAAATTACCGTAGCTTTCGATGTCAGTTCGAAATGCAGCAGATGCACGAGCAGCTAAACCAACTTCTAGGTCCCCATCTTCGTATGCGACGAATGAAGGAATGTACTTGCGTCCATCAGGACCGCCATATCGAAAAGCTTCTAGCTTGCCGTCCTCCATGTATGTAATTGTGGAGTTAGTAGTACCGAAGTCAAGACCAATCGTTTTTCCAGACATATCCAACACTCGATTCTCAGAAGCTACGTTAAATTCAGGTAAGAATTCTTGTCTCTTAGTACGCTACAGTCACAGATATATTTTTTGCAGTCATATCCGACACAATTGAGATTGTCACAAGCTACGAACATGTTGGCTGTTTGGAGCGTAAACCAGCATGATCGAATGAGTTGCTTGGAAGAACGTACAGATTCAGAGAGAAGAGATCTGATTTTTAGAGTAATCGCTCACCCTTTCTGATTCAGAAAAACCAAACCACGGTCAACTGATTTATTTCTCAATTACACATGAAACTTAAATATGTGTACACGTCCGTCTGCACTACCTGCAAGTATCGTCTGATCATCAGATGCTATTGAAAAATGCTGTATCTTAGCATCTGTCTTGAAGGTAGCCAACGCTTTTGCTCCCTTCAAGTCCCACAGCTTAATCGTTTGATCTTCAGCGGTGGATAGTAGATAGCGATCATCAGACGTTATCTCTATCTGATTGACTTCGCCTAGATGTCCGATATACACCCGAGAAGGCTTGATGGAGTACTGCTCATGATTTGTCACATCCCAACCGACTACGTGTCCACTATCGCTCTTCGAGATGCCTTTTATACCAGCTAAGAGCAAGGTAGAATCGTGGGTGAATTTCAGCGATTCGATGTAGCCAGCAGAATCATCTAAGAAGCATTCATAGACAATCTCCAAAGTATCTGTACGCAAAACAACTGCAATCGGCATCTCTCTTTCGTGAGACACCAACGACCCTTCAGACACGCTGAAGAAGCGTCCATCGTCTGAGAATGCGATATCACCAACGGCCTTGAACTTTAGCTCAATAGTATTTTTGTTCCCTTGTTCTAAGTCAATGACAAAGAGACTGCTCTTGCTGTCGCTGCTAGATAGCGTCTCTCCGGTTCCAACGACACAGATACTGCCATCAGGTGAAAGTACAACACGCCTAATCTGTTCATCACCAATATACAGATCATAAATATGCTTAGAGTTTAAATAGTTCCAAAGTTTGAGTTCACCTTTTCCAGAAAGACTCAAAAATCTGAAAAAGCCCTCTCCCGCACCAGATATCAAAATCGGTGTTGACGAGGATGGATGGATTGCGATCGCATTCACCTTCCCTTCATGTTTGATTTTGGGATGGTAACTAAACACACAGCTAACTGTCCCCCGCTCAATGTTCCAACCGCACAGTGCCCCTTCATCACCGCCGATAATCGCAGTCTCATCATCAGGGGTAATTGCAACCACATAGTTCGCCTTTTTCCCTACTTGCTGAAGGCGGTGCTTTACCTTTCTAGCCAACATATCCCAAATCGTAATGGTGCCATCCCAAGAGGCGGTCACACCATACTTTGCATCTGTTGTTATCGCTGTAGCCATCACTTGATCGCTATGGGGCAACAGATGGCGATACAGCTCTACCTTCTCTGGCGTGTTGATAATAGCTTGGGCATCCCAAACCGATAGTCCCTTATCGTCGGCAATCGATACCAAATAGAGATCGTCAGCCGTTATCTCCAGCTTTCCAATAACGTGAGAATGCGCACGAAAAGAGTAGAGTACATCTTGACGACTCACATCAATCACTTCAACAGTGCCTTTCGACGGCTTATGGGTTTTCTTAAAGGCTGTCTTGAAATCTCGTGTTAGCACCTCCCTACGGTAGTAACTACCGGGCGGGCGACTTTTCTGTATTTCGTATGTTTGTAAGTTCCAATATAGCGTCTTGCTGTCGTCTCTATCTTTGCCAATCAGCATCGGGTCAGAGACTGTCTTCAACCATAGGTTATCTAGCGAAAAGTCGACCTCTATTATTTGATGGGGATGGTTGTCATGTTCTCTTACTTTGTTGCCAGTCAGCGTATCCCATAGCTCTATAGATCGATTCTCACCGCCTACGGCCAGCAGTCTTCCGTCTGGAGAAACCTGGATGGCTTTTCCAAACGACATTGAAGCTGTGCTGGCTGCCTGTATGTTTACGTTGCGATCGCCTGCAAAATCCAAGATTCTGATACTGCCACCGCTAAAGCACTGTACTAACCTGTCACCCTCTGGAGTACACATCAAACGCTCCAGATTTGCCGACTTATCGTACTGCAGCACGCTCATCAGCTGACGATTTTCAACATCCCAAACCAGAAGGTCTTTGTACCAAATCAACAGTCTGCTTCTATTTGGAAATAGCTCCATCTTGTAGGAGCCTGACTGAATTGGCAGATCCGTCTCGAAAATGGTTTGACCGTTTGTAATGTCGTAGTAGCTGAGCCGCCTGGGATGAGCCGCCGATGGGTCATAAGAGTCCAACGTGATGCACGTCCTGCTATCTTTCAGCAACACAAAATCACTTAACTTAATCCCAGAGTTGATACGTCGGCTGAGGATGCTGTCAGCAGGATTTAAGCTGGCAAACAGTGGCTGAAACCAAGGGAATCGGCTGTTTCTCTGAATGGCTGAGACTAGCTCTTCGTGCTCTCCTGACTGCTCTTGAATTTTTAGCGGCATACGCCCCGTCAGCTGCTGTCGAATATTCGAGGCGATGCGCCCCGTCAGCTGTCCTTGTGCGAACCTACCTAACACTGGGTCTGGCTGAGGATCGTCAAAGACTCGCCGCTCGCCCAATCTACCAATCAGCTGACCGCCCAACTGAGACGGGTCGCTCACCAGAATGGATACAACCAATTCTATGGCTGTGCGAATTTCATCAAAGAAGTGATCGCCCGACACATGTTCAAAATCTTGTATCAGCGAATACGGATCAACTGTTTTAACCTTCTTCCGCAGATATTTAAAGCTAGATAGGCACCGCTTGATCTCATCGTACTGCTGAAATTCTGCGCAGCGTTCCACATAGTGCCTCAGATTGTAAGCTTCATGTGCCGCAGAGACGTTCGCCGATCTTCTATTATTACTCATCGAAAAAATCTCCCATCTGGGACTGCATCATCTGAAACTCACGTCTTGCTGCACGGGCAAGACTCACACCTTCCTCAATTTCGTCCTTTCTCTCAATAAATTCGAAAAAAGAAGCGTGATACCAGCGGTAGAGCTTCTCTGCACGATGCTGATCATCAGGGCTATGGAAGTATCGTTCATACAGGAACTGAGAGAAGTCGTTCAAAACGGTTCGGATCATGCGCTTGCTCGGGGCTTCTGTTTCCACACCGGCATAGTCTGACATCTGGCCAACGCTGATGGGTTCCTTGGCCACAGTCAGCGCCAAAATAACGGGTAGTTTTGAATCAATCCAGTCTTGACGCCCAGCTTCTTTAATTCGCTGCCAGTGGTCCTGATAGTAGTTTTCTAAGCCTTGTGGTAACTCTGAGAACTCATACCCCCGATATCGCCCTCTTTCAATATCGTCTAAGACAAGCCGAGTATAGATAAAGTTGCCCTGGCTCTTAGCACTCAACGTACTGACGAACTCATTTGCATCGGACCTTTTTTGCGCAGCGATAAAATCTTGTACTTTTGACCGCTTGCTTCTTTGTACGATGAATTGATCAATATCCGACTGATCCCTCGAATCATCTTGCTGAAGGGTATAGGTACCCGTGGGCGTCTGTGGCGCGATTCTGATAAAAGGTTGCTGATCGCGGCGCCTAGACGCAATTACAAAAATTCCATCAGGCAGTGTCTGCGGTAAACCTAAGGGGTTAGTTGCACCATCTATGTCAGCTGGATTAATTTCGTCTAACGCATCGATAACCAGCACACAGTTTTTTTGAGTAGCCTGCATCTTTGCTGAAACATTTTTCAAAAGCTCTTTGAATAAAAGGCTCACGTCTTCTGTATTAATGGGTAAGTCGGTATGGTCTAGATCAAACTTAGCAATCAGCTGAGCACATATATTTCGCAAAAAGGCGCGCTTCGAATTGACGTCTGAGCGGATATTAAAGTGATGAACATAGCCGCTCCTCAACACTAGCTCTGCCATTATCGCGGACTTACCACTACCTGGGTCGCCCTGGATAAAAAAGTAGCCGCTTTTGTTATCTCGGTTATTTATAAAGTCGTTGACTGTATCGAATACGTGAATGCGTCCGACAAATGAATCCGTCTTAAGAGCAATATAGTCACTAAAGTCATAGACAATTTCGTTCTGAATGCCGCTCTGTGTCTGTAAGAATTTTTGATAGAGCGGTATCAGTTCACTTTCTAGCAGTCGTAAGACCTGATGTAAGTCGTTTTCAATAAATTGGGCGTTTGTAGAAAGCCCTACCGTCGTCTCGGCTAAATATTGAATATCCTTAGATTCAAAAACAGGGCGAAATACGTCTGTATCTCGAAGAGCCGCCTCAAAAAGAGAGAGAAACAGCTGGGACTGGCCTTCGTAGTCGAATTTTTCAGTCGAAAGCTGAGAGAGGCTTTTCCACTTTCGAGCAATCAATTTATAGTTCGGTGGACGCTCAAAAGAAACGAGTGTCCTTAGCTCGTCAATCACATCTGAATCTGTCAAGAGACCATCTTCTACCAGCAGGGCTCTAGCAATTACGAGGCGATCACCCTGAGCATAGTTTGACACAGCCCGACTCAAGGCCGCTTCAAGCGTTTTCTTAACCGCATCGCCCTTTAACCTGGCTTCAACTCTAGGCGCAACCCCTTTGAACCCAGACATAAATAAGCCAATGGCAACCGATACTAATGCTTGTGACAACATGGCTTACCTCTTTCTATAACAAGACAGCAGATCATGATAGGTATACGTCTAGCTAAGTCGAAAAACTGCTATGAATCTTTCCCTAAAGTTTCCGGATTTTAGTTTTTTACACCCTCTGTGTTGACTGTTGCTGCGACGCTCCCCTCTGATCTTCGCTTTCTTAGATCGGAAGGGAGCTACTTCTCTTTCAAATTATTAGACTCAGATATGTTTCGCAGTCTAGCTATACTACTTTTTCAGGTAGTTTTTTTGGAGAAGAAGCAACAACTTCGACACGTTTACGCATGTTAGCAACAGTCTCGATAGCTGAGTCAATAGATTGAATAAGACTGCTCAGACTATCTTTCTCACCCTGAATAATCTGAGTGAGACCGTTAACAGATTCCTGAACAGAGTTGCGGAGCTTATCAGCTACCTTCTCTTGCAAATCAGAAGAAGCTTCCTCCGCTATATTCCATATCTGATCTTCGAGTTCTCTCTTAGCCTTCTTCTTCTCCGACTGACCGCTCATCCAACGACGGGCCGCAAAAAATGCAGCGCTACCGACTGGCGATAAGAAGACACCTAGAAGAGTGGCAACAATAGCATCAACAGTAACAATTCCTATAACATCATCAACGATACTATACTTTATCTGCGACACTGCGCTTTCAATAGCGTCCTCTAATGCACGACTAGATTCTATTTTATTAAATCCAGAATCTGAGCTGTCAAACGATATTTTCCCTGACAAACCACTCTGTGATATTTGCTTAGGCAAATCGGCTAGCTGTGCTTGAAAAGTCGACTCCAGAGTTCGACTTATTGCATTAGCTTCATTAGAGATAGTTCTCTCTATATGACTAGGATCAATACTTTCTCGCATCAGCTCTTCAATCTCGTCCTTCCAGCGAGCCCTCAGATCTTCTTGAACTACTTTCGCTCCGAATTTTTCAGACCCCCACCATTCTTTAGGCCACACCCCTTTTACACGGTCCATAAAGGAAACGCTTGGAGTCCACTGATCAAGACCTCTTCTAATTTGAGAATATAGATCTTGTTTTAGACGGTATTGCAAGTTTTCTAACCGTGTGTTTAGATTTTCCATGATAGAAGCAGAGTTTATAGAAACCCTTACTCCTGCCGACTCTAGTTTTTCCACCAACTCATCAACGGCGCATTTAGTTCTTTCATTAGCCAAGAGTTCTTTTGCATCAGACAGAGAGTTCCTAAGTATTATTCTTGGCCGTTCAAGCTTTATCTCAATCCCTTCTTCTGTAAGAATTTTCTCTAGAGCACTTGTAACTTCACTCAGATTCGCATCACTTTCACCATATCGTTCGTAAGAACCATCGTCACTTAAAATTCTCTGGCTAGTCGTAGCAGGAACGATAGTTAGAGCATACTTGAATAGATTACTTAACCCATTGAATTTTCCTCTTCGCTCTTTTTTACTGTCTCCCCAGAGAATCCATTCTTCTTTTCTTCGCCACTCTTTTTCATGTCTACCAGGAGGCAAATTCCTGATCACCGAGTTCCATTTATTCACAACAATGAGAGCCTTTTTATTAGAGACTGTCTCACTCGTGAGATCTCCCACATTATTTAATCCAACTATATGACGTACGACGAAATCATAGTCATCGCGCGTAAGATCAGACTGAGCATTAGAAAGAAAGACAACACAGTCTGCTTTATTGATGAAGGGCGCGATTGTTGAGTTATCGTGAACCACGCCTCCAGTCCCTGGAATATCGACAAGTCTTATTCTGCTAGACTCCACAAGAAATTCATAAACGTTGGTAGTCGCGACTTCCCCCGCAATAACAACATCGTCTAAGCCAGTCTCAAAATCGCTGTTACTAGAATTCAGTGATCGATTGAGTTGATCTGGATTAAGATTTAGCAAGTCACAAATCGTCGATGTTTTTCCTGCACTCACAGCCCCCATGAATACCAGAGTAAAATAGTTCGTATTGTCTTTACAGTCTTCAAAGTCACTATTTAACTGAGAAATTCTCTCGGCTAAGATATCTGAAAGCTGTGACAATTCAGGAAAGGCGCGAAAGCTTTCACGATGACGTTTCATCTCTAGGCAGTAGTCTTCTTTTATTTCGAATATGGCCCCAAACTTTTGTGAGATGTCGTCGATTAGTATAGGAGCAAAGTCATCTAGCAATGTTTCTGCTTCGATGTTCACTCTAAAAGTCTTATAATCCTCTGCTCTGCTCATGATAGTCACCTGTTTAGTTTACTGGACAATATTTTAACTACTGAAAACTGAGTTAAAGTAACTGATTGACAAAAGCGATTTAACAAAAGGTTCTAATGAATGGGCTTCCGATTCTGAGGCTACAAGTTTTTTATATTCCTCAGTATTCATAAACTCAGAATTCAAGCGGTTATCAAAATTTCCGCAGAACTCCGAAGCCCATTCACCAACCAAATCAATAGCTTTGTCACGATGCTCGTCAGACTGGTTAAGGCTGCGAGTTAAAGTATGTTTTTCTTTATCTAGAAACCAATAATCATCAAAAGCGTCCCATACCTCATAGATAGACTTCTTCAGCTCAGATATAATGGATTCATCGTTGGGCAGGCTAAAGTCAAATGTACTTGACAACTTGCTCCTAGCTGTTATCAGAAAGCCACTTGAAACATTAGAGATAAAGGTTTTAAACTCCCTCTCAGCTGCGTCTTGGTGTCTCTCTCTGGCACTCCGGATTCTGTTCTTTTTTCTGTTAAAGTTTTCTCCTTTCCAAAACCTTTCAGCACTTGTAGTCGTATTTGAGTTCATTTCTTTGATGCAATCATTCCTATTGTCGTTTATTCGTTTAGCAAATGATGCGAAATTCTTTTGGTACAGGGCTACAACCTGAGCCCTTATATTACTTTTCGACTGAGAGATTTCTGCACGATACTGCACCTGTCGCTCACGGAGCATATGATATCGCTGCACTATCGATTTATACTTTTCACCAACTGAAAGTAGTTCTGCGTCGGCTCTCAATGCAGCGTTATTAACGCTGGCTTCTAGCGAACCTCGGATAAGGCGTCTCAATTCTGCTCCTTGCCCTCGTGTTCTTCTGTATCTTACATCCATCACTGAAAATGGAACCATAGGAATCTCATAATCAAATAGCGTAGAGATTCCCTCAAATCCCATACGCTCATCACCAGTTTTAAGAAATTTTTTATATCTTTCTATCTGATTGCGTTGAGCTTTTTCAGGCAAATCGCATAAACAGTCAATCTTATTTATAACGACAATAATCTTTTGAAGGGTCTGATTTTTTATTAGATCCTTGCTACAAATAAAATCATATAAATATTTTGGGATAGGGTAGCTAACGTCAAGAACCAGAATCAGTAAGTTTGCTCTGCGAACAACATTTCTAACAACCGTATCGTCTTCTTCCCACAGCACAGATCCTAGACCAGGCAAATCAATAAGCAGCGTCTCGTCGTCAATAAATGCTTCCTTTGCATCAGCAGTTTCTCGAATAGAAGCTTCTTGAAAAATCTCAGATTCTCCCTGAGAAAGAAGGTAATTCCCCAATGCGGACTTCCCGACATTAACCATCCCAATTAGGGCAATTACCTTCTTGAAACGATAATCATCTACGGATTGCCAGAAATCTTCTAAGTGATTAATGTCATCTGAAACAATCTGAGAGACATCAATTATTTCTGGGCTAGTCCCACCATTATTTACAGATACAGAAAATCCTGCGGGGATTCTTTTCAGCGCTTGAATAAACTCACTTTTAACGTCTGACAATTGATCAAAATCGTACAATTTTCTTTACCGGAAGAATAATTTACTGAGCTTTCATTACAGTCGGAGCTAATGCATCATGCGGTATCTATTTGTAAGCAGTGACTTCTGCACCTCTTCGAGGCTGAAGAACTAATGCCCAAACTTTTGAACTATTAATTGACCTAAGCAGAGATTTTATAAGTTGTACTTTTTATTACATAGATATAGAAGAAAGTACGGAAATATTGGACGGAAAGAATCTTTATTTCTCTGTATTTTCGCTCATACAACTTAATTTCAGGAATAAATTTGAGTAAGTTAATACTTTTAATCCAAAACAGGCCGTCTGTCGCGACTTACCACATCACCAGGGCAGAAGGACGCGAGGTGCTTACTCGGCAGA
Organism: Cyanobacteria bacterium J06614_10; assembly: GCA_038527325.1. GTDB lineage: Bacteria > Cyanobacteriota > Cyanobacteriia > Phormidesmidales > Phormidesmidaceae > Phormidesmis. The sequence continues at coordinate 66,349 of JBCBFY010000002.1, read as the reverse complement.
TACTGACCGGCGGAGCGTATGATGGCTTGTCGCAGGTCTTCGCTGCTGAGCTTAGGCGTTCGATCAAAAATATCAGATCTGGGTAGCCAAAATTCACCTGCTCATTAGTAATGCGATCATGTCCTACCTCTACCTGTGCTTATCTTGAGCAGAATCTACGCAACGCTTATGCAGAAAGGGTTTTGTGTTATGGACATGTCTACATCTATTAGAAAGCGGCTATACTAGGTTCATCAAAATATGGCAGGTAATATGGAATTTGTCGTGCTCGCGTTAGGTATTACTGCTTCTTTCCTCGGGATTGTGGCTTCTTCCCTTAAGATTATTGATTTCATTCACTCCAAGATAAATCACACTGCTGAACTTCGTAAGCAAGAAGTTGCTAGCATCCTAGACTCAGATGTTCCAGCATGGGTTAAGACGGCCACAGTCCTATCCACTCCAAGAGTGTCTTCGACATTCGGGCCTTTAGTTCTCCCCGCTTTGACAGGTATAGGTGCAGGATTGCTTGTGTCAAGCATTATCAGCGACGAGTAAATTAGGGGTTGTTATCGCTGGAACTCAAAGTTCTGCACAACACTTAAGACAGAGGTCAACTGCATATCTTATGCTTTTGTGGGTTGTTTACGACAGGTGGTTAGATGAGGCGACAGCTTTAGAAGCCGCCTAAGTACTTAAAGTCGCGTTGGTCACGGCCTAGCCATGCAATCGCCTGGGTCCGGGTGAGGTAGTCAAACAGTTCAGTAAGGTCAGCCTGGGTGATGCCTTGCTCACGCAGTAGGCGGCTGTTCTCACGGATGCGCTTCACCGATGAGATTGCGCCGGGTTGCAGGCTAGATAGGCGCTTCTGTACTTCTGTGATCTGCTCGGCAGTGAGTCCAAAGCATTTGACTGCTCGGCTGGGTTCTGGTGTTTCGACTGACAGCAGGCGTTCTAGGTCGGCTCTGATGGCTGGCTGCGGCGCTACTTCCAGTGCGGATGACTCATGGGAGAAGGAGCGCGTGTCCCTGTCGAAGCCTGAGAGGTTCGGCAGCTGTGGCATTGATTGCCAGCAGTCGTTCACGTAGTCGTAGAAGGCGCGGCCACACTCGGAGCGATCGCACATCTGCATCACGACTTTCTTGCCTTCCTCCGGCAGTGGCACAAACTTGGTACCCAGTAGCGCATTAGCAGCTCGTCGGTCGTGGTTGCTGACGATGGCGATGGGTTTGAACAGTGAGCGAATGCCAGCCGTAACACCAGTCTTTAGCATTGCGCACCTGCCCAATTTCCCAAATGTAATGCTGCAAGCTGTCACCCATTGAAGACAGCCCGATCTTGTACTAAAAATATAGTCCTCAGAGATTTCTTTCTCCGCCGGTTGCAGACTTTGTAGAGGTAGGCTACCGCATCGAATATCAGCAGCTTTGGGCCTTCTACGGCTTTGAAGTCCTCTAAGCAGCCGCTGATCCAGGCGACCAAGTTGAGCGGGTTCTCCTCAAGTCCCTTGATTGAGCGGATGTCATCGGTTATGCCCTGCCAGTAACCGGCTTCTTTGACATAACCTCTGCCTTCCACCACAAAGATGTGCAGCTGCCGTATCAGACGCAGCAGGTTTGAGCTGAAGAGGCGCTGAGCCATGTGCGCTATCGTCTCACTGAAAGCTCAAACGGGGCGATCACTGACTGTCGCTGATCGCACTTACAGCTCAGCGGACTCGGAGGATAGCACTGTCTCTGAAAGCTGAGGGAAAGGCCACAGCTGTGGCCTTGACTTCTAGCGGTCGTTTCTGTATTTGGGTCACCCTTTTAGCTGTTTCTGACAAGAGTTTCAGCAATTTCGCACCTATAATTTGGGTCATCCTTCTAATACACAGAATGCACTGTCAGAAATCTGTCATCAGAAAAACATCAAGGATGAAACTGAGGATGCAGTTTAAATTTACGTACTGTCAGCTTAGTAGCCTTTCGATGTGCTTTCTCTAAGTCATCGACGCACATTCTAACGACCATATCCTTAGCAAACTTCACTGCTGCTAGGCCATCCTCTTCATTGATATAGCAGGCTCTAATGATACAATTATACTATTAAGGCTAGGGAAAACCAATTTGAAAACTTGGAAAAAAGGAACCTAGAGCAGACTCGAAGGTTGAAGCTTCAAACCCACCCTAGTGCAGTGAGGACTTCCAGCAGCTCACAAACCCCATTAATAACTTGCTGAATAGTTGGCTGTTCTTAGCGTTCAATCAAGGGGGTGTTCCCTTAAGGGATAAAAATCATCTAGAACCCTTATGAAAAGCCAGCTGAAGGGTGTTCCCTTCCTGTAAAAATAACGGATATTATAGGGTGTTCCCTTTAGAGGCTGTAGAATACCTCTATTCCTTGTACAACGGGGGCTGAAGGGTGTTCCCTTTAGACAATCCTGATGAACTGTACAAAAGACGAATTCACCCGCACCAATCTATAGCTCAGCTCTCGAACCATGCTTGAAGCAGGCCAGATTATACCCATCAAATTCCGAGACCGGGAGTTCAGGGCAGTCATCATTGACCCTGATGGCCTTGGATATAATCGGCCTACTATTGGCTTGGGCTATCGCTCGATGAGCCGCCATACGGATGTACCGCTGACCACATTAGTCAAGCGAGTCATTGAACTGACAGATGAGGACGAAGACGCTGAAGCGCAGGGGAAATTCTTAAAGCTGCCCTCTGGAAAGCTCTTCAAAGTAACTCAAATTCTGGGAAACGATAACAATACATACCAAGTCATTGAAGCAACTGACTGGGTGGAGTTGGCTCGCGATTGGGCAAAGAAACCTGGAAAACTGGGCGCGAAAGCTAAAAATGGTCTGATTGACTTTTTGGCATGGTTTGCCGCCGAAGGTCTGTATGCAGAGGCGTATACCTTTCTGAAGCAGACATACACTCGCGAAGATAACGAACGAGTTCAGCAGTGGCTGGTAGCACGGCAAGCAGGCAAGCCAGCCAGGAAAGACTGGGCATATGCCATTTCGGAGCAGGGCGGAAATAGCCCCTACAAATATGGAAAATGGACGAACTACGTCTATCGCGGCCTCTTTGGAATGGATGCCTCAGAGATGAAGAAAATATGGGAGGCCCCCGTCTCTGGCTCCCGGCACGTTGCACGGAACTACATCCCTGAGACAGTAGGACTTGAGATGGTTGAATATTGTGAAAAGCTAGTGTCCGTCTTTGAACTAGATGACCTTGAAGAAGCGCACGATGACGCTATTCGGATGACGCAAAAGAAGTTTAGACAGCGGTTAGATGCAGAGCGTATTGGCGGGGCTTGACACCTCGTTCGCGGCTGCTTAAACATGTACTCGTCTGACATATCCAGACAGTTTCATGCAGGCACACGACTTGCGCGATCGCATAATCACCACCAAGTGCGTCGCCCACAATCCATCCAAACACTACTTCGCAGAGTGCAAGCGAATCTGCTCAGGATTGATTTGAAACTCGATTGATACAGATCGGCGCTTCCCTGGCAGCTGCTTAGCACCGATCACATACCCCATTTCCTGTAGCTCTTCAACGGTGCGCCAGAATATCGTGTTATTTCTCGACGAGTTACTACCAAACAGCTCCAGGTTTTTGAAAAGGTAGTGCTTTGAAATAGTCAGAAACTGACCGTCCTTTGGCTTATCCCATTGCAAGCGGCTAGCCAGATAAACCAGCAGCTTTGTTTTGTAGTCGTGCTTGGAGCTGCTGCCCAAGCGCTGATTCATGTCAATGTTTCCGAAGAGTACGTAGTCATCGCCTTCAGCAGCTGTATCGAAGAACTCTAACGAGACCGTGTAGGCATCAGCTGCTTCATAGGTATAGTCAGCGGCATTATCCAAGTCGAAGTTTCTGGGAACTTTATCAATCTCAAATTCTTTGATTCTGAGAATGCTCTTGATCGTAAACTTTGCACCCAGCTCATCGCCCTTACGCAGTTCCTGAGCGAACACAAGCTCAGTGCGATGAAGTGCTGTGATGTCGCGATGCAGCTTAGAGCGGGTTACGGAAGGAAAACCTCCATCTTCTGTACGCCTGTATCCCATTGCATCAAGCAGGTCATTGGCACGGAAAGATACAACAGGAGAAGCACCTTGCTGCGCGGCGGCTTTGTAGAGGTAGAAAACGATTGAGACCTGGCGAGGATTCAAGAACGTCAGCAAGGCAGCTGTTAGGCGCTGGATGCGTCGGTCTTCTATCTTCTCTAAGCCCTTGATGCCATCGCCTAAATAAGCCTTTAAATCGATGTTGTCGTACTGCTCTTTGAGTTCCTCCCACTCCTCTCCAGAAAGGTTTTCTAGCGGAATCCGCCTCGTGAGAGACATTTCGCTAGCATCATCTGGGTCGGCATCAACACGCATCTCCAGGTATTGCCCGTCGCCATCTGAGCGTAAGACCGGCAGGTTTACATCAGGGTGCCGCACAGAAGCACCGGCCCGAGGCAATATACGCACCAGCTCTCCGTCAACCTTGAATAAATCCAGTTGGTCAGCCATAAGTTTTTGAGCAGAACTTTGCCCTCAATATATATGAGTTCTACAAAGGCGTGAACAGGGCTGTAGCTTTGGCGTACGTTCTTGAACTTGTCACCTGTAGCTTTGGCGTATGGATTCACCTGTAGCTTTGGCGTATTTTCTCAGTTTGGCCTGTAGCTTTGGCGTATGGATTCACCTGTAGCTTTAGCGTATTTTCTCAGTTTGGCCTGTAGCTTTGGCGTATAGATTTACCTGTAGCTTTGGCGTATCTATCTCTGTGTATGCGATGTACGTTGTCTTTTCTGGAAGGGACGCCAACATTTCACCTGTAGCTTTAGCGTATGGATTCACCTGTAGCTTTGGCGTATTTTCTCAGTTTTACCTGTAGCTTTGGCGTATGGATTCACCTGTAGCTTTAACGTATTTTCTCAGTTTGGCCTGTAGCTTTGGCGTATGGATTCACCTGTAGCTTTGGCGTATTTCTGAGCTGTAGCTTTGGCGTATTAAGAATTTTGAGACCTTGAGGCTGTTGCACTCCGGTGCTAGTGTCTGGCTATCAAAACAGATGCACTAATGCCTATGGTCCAATTCATTGCTCTGGCAAATCGGTAAAACTCTCGCTCTGAGCATCCTTCCGATCACTTTCTAAAAGCAAAGACTCCAGCTCCCCTACCAAAGTTCGCTTAGAGCCTTTGCCTAATTACACAGCCCACTGGCGTGGGTCGTTTAGTTGTGTCTTTTCATAATATCAATTACAAAGCTAATTTACGACAGCAGCTTCAGACTGATTTAACCTGCTGTCGGAGGTGGGCGCTATCGTAGCGGCGACTACCCCATTCGTTTATATAGAGGAGAAGGAAACCTTTCTTGCTCTATTTCCGCATCGCTACGATTTTATCTACGCATCTCATCCCAATCCGAAGGAAAAACCAGACTGGCGGTCTGAGAATCGATACCCTTTATCAGACCGCCAGCTGCTCAAAGGCGAGTATCTCTACGGCGTTCGCTTTGAGAGCGAAACCCAATATTGTCTCATCGATATTGATCGCCACAGTCCTTACCATCCCCGAAATGCACCGCTAGCCCTGGCACGTTTGTTCACAGCACTTGAGCCGCTGGGAATCACCGACCATATCACTTGCACGTCAAGTGATAGCGACGGACTACACATCTACTTTCCCCTAGCGAAGGCTTTCAACTCTTGGAAGCTTGCCAAGGCAGTTTCAGTTGCATTAGAAAATTCGGGCTTCAAGCTAAAACTTGGACAGCTAGAGATATTCCCTAACCCCAAAGCCTACAGCACAGACGAAACACCGAGCCTTTTTAATGCCCACCGGCTACCCCTACAGATGGGTTCGTACATCCTGGACGATGAGCTGCAACCAACTAACAGCTCACCGACACACTTTGTTCGCATGTGGCAGGCGTGTCAAAGAAGGAACGCACTCAACAGCCGTAAAATCAAAACGTTGCTTAAGAAAGCTAAGCAGATTAGCTACCAGCTTTCTAATAAGGCCAGCAAGTTTTTAGATGATCTCAATACAGAAATAGAAGAGGGCTGGACAGGGTACGGTCAAACTAATCGCCTACTAGGTCGCATTACGATGCGCTCGTTCATCTTTAATCACATCACAGAAGGTGGAGAACCTCTAGAGGAAAAAGCGCTCATCGAGAAAATTGTCTCCGTCGCCAAGGCACTGCCAGGGTATAAGGACTGGTGCCGTCATCAACATGAGATCGAAGATAGAGCAACGGAGTGGGCAAGGTGTATAGAAAACAGCCACTATTTTGCCTACGGTACAGCCAGGGGAAAATATAAGGAGCTGACAGCGGCCAACCAAATTGACAACGAGTTGGACTACAACCAGAAGCAGGCTCAGAAAACGCAGACAAAAATCGCAGCTGCGGTTCAGGATCTGATAGAAAAAGGAAATTTACCAGACAAGGCGACGGCGAGGTTTAAAGCACTGCTAGGTTACAACATCGGTGGGGCCTCACTGTATCGATATCGAGAACTATGGCATCCAATTGAATTAGCGCTGAAATCAAAAACCGATTTCGAAGAATCCGGATTTCAAAGCACGGACTTTGAGGACGCCTGCACTGGGGGTGCAAACGACCTCAAAAATCCTACAAGCTTATTATTAGAGAATGATGGTAACTTACCTACTGACAATACTTTGAGCGATTCAGAATCCTCACACAATGGGGCTGAGGGTAATAATCGTCCTGATCCGGCTCAAGCAATACGTGATCGGATTAAAAAACAGCTGGCAGATGCGCAGAAAGCTCGGGAGATCGCGCGGAAAAACCCGGTTCCCAAGGTTGATGAGGTTGCGATCGCTATTCACAAACGTGTCATACAGAGAATGCAGGAGTTTTTGCTGTCCGGAGAACCCATTCTGATGGCTGAGGTAGGCCAGTGGCTAGTAAAACAACCTCAGTCAGTCCATCTTGTACTGACTGAGGCTGGCGATAATGCACAGCACATACTGCTAAGCGATCTTGTCAGGATAGCGATTTGCCAAGTCCAGCTAAAACTTTCTTCACAAGAGGTTAGACTTCAAATAGAGAAGCGCTTTGGACAGATTACAATCCTTGAATTAACCAAAGAGCAACGGGGTAAGTGGCTGCAAAGTCTGGAACAGAAGGTGGCTGAATGTTATAGCTAAGTTATCGTCAACCCTAAAGCTTTTTCAGAAAGAGAAAAATTGCAGATGGCTACAGTATGACAATAGCTTCGAGCTATACAGATTAATACTCTGATAAATACTAAGATTCAATCAACAAATTTCAGTAGCCAGCACAAACTCTTATGGCAAAAAGACTTTCATCTTTCTGGAAAGAATTCCCGGAACTAGAGCAGACACTGGAAGCCAGCGAATGGACTGCATCTGGTGTTAGTGCTTCTCTTAGCCTAGCTATAGCGCTCGGAATAGCAAGTCCTGCCTTGCCATTGACTGTTGCAGGACTTGCTTTTGTGAGTCCGTTGAAGAAAATAGCGGAAATTGCTCTTAGAAGAAAAGATAATGCTCTCACGCTTGAAGAAATTGTTGCAGTAGCTGCTCCACTCGCCTATCTAGAAAGTTATGATTATTGGATCTCAAACAATGACATACTAAGGCAAAAGCTAGAGAAAAACGACATAGAGAGAATAGGCGTAGATGAAAGAAGCACCATTTCAGTCAATCCTATCATTAGCAATCTGGTTTTAAGCCGAGACATAGCAATTAGGGCCATTAGCAATTTTGAAGAATCAGCAATAGGAAAAGCTTTCAATACAGTTTTATTGCATCATCTAAGTGCCAATGGGCTCGATGGTACAGAAGCCAAAATAATTAGCAGATGGGTATGCTGGAAAAGCAAAACTGTTTTGAGAAAAACAATAGAAGATATACAGACTCATAATAAGGTCAATATTGTAGATTCTGACATAGATCTTCTTAACATCTACGCGCTAGCGAGTGAACAAGATGAGCAGTGCATATGTAGCAATATCACAAGGTATCTGGATAAGGTTATCGCTGCTGCACCAAAAGCTCCCGTTTTTGACGAAAGCTTCAATGTAGAGGATATATATGTATCCTTAAAAATCAGATCAACTGATTTGGATGGAAACATTGAGGCTGGAGCAGATGAGAAAGAAGTTGAAGAGTGGGCTAAGTCACTACTACAAAACTCCGAGAAGTCCAAACAAGTCATGTTTATTCAAGGGGGGCCTGGAAGAGGAAAAACAGTCTTTTGTCGAATCTTTTGTGACTGGATTAGAAAACATTTTCATCCTTTGTGGATACCAATATTTATTAGACTTCGAGATATTGAGTCTTTCGACAATATTTTCGAGAATACGCTGAGTGCAGCTGTCAAACAGCCTTTTTCCAAAGACAAGCGCTGGCTAAGAAGTTCCGATTTGAGATTCCTTTTCATATTTGATGGATTTGATGAACTACGACTAGAAGGTAGAGCACGAGGGGGAATTGAAAAGTTTATAAAACAGCTAGCTTCCTTTCAAGAGAACTACAATTCGACAGAAGAACGACACCGATTTATTGTTACTGGTCGCCAATTAGCACTTCAAGGAATCAGCTATCTACCAGACAATCTGGAAAGAGTAGAGTTTATAGCTATGGATGATGAGCTACAAAAGCTGTGGCTCGATAAATGGCAGGCGCTGAATCCTGAGATAAGTGAGCAAGGAGTAGAAAGCTTCGAGAGTTTCCTTAGCTCCAATAAGGTTCCTCTTGAAGTTAGAGAAGAGTTATCCCGTGAACCTTTACTCCTTTATCTATTAGCAGCGATGCACCGAGATGAAGATACTAGCATTTCAGAACTAACAGGGAAAAATAGAATTGAGAATAAAATCTCTATCTATGAAAGGGCTTTGAACTGGGTTTTAACAAAGCAAAGGAAGCGAGCTATACAGAAAGAGATCATTCCACTAGAGGTGTACGAGTTGAAGCAAATTCTCGTTGAGGCTGGGTTAGCTGTCACGCAATCAGGTGGAGAATCTGCAAAGATTACTACTATTGAGAGGCAGCTGTCCGAGTGGCGACCTGCCATAGCGAAGAAGCTTGAGAGAATAAGAAGAGAGAAGGATGATGATGCCCTGAAAAATGCACTATCAACTTTTTACTTAAAACCAAAATTTGAGAATGAGGATAACGACAGGTTTGAGTTCTTTCACACGAGCTTCGGAGAATTCTTCTGCGCAAAGCGCATACAGCAAAGCATCAATAGATGGGCTAAGTGGGACGATGACACTGATTATTTCTCGGTCAAAGATGAAGAGTTCTATGCTGAGATGTACAGTACATTCGGATATGGTGGTCTGACTCAAGAAATCGTAGAATATCTGTTTGGTTTAATAGATATAGATAAGAAAGGCAATCTCTTCTTAGAAAGGTTGTTTGCACGGTTAGAGAATTTCTATCAAAGGTGGTGCGATGGCAAGTTCATAGATGCAGAAGGAACAACTTTTTCTCAAAAAATGATGAACAGGCTTAAAAAAGACTTGCCAAATCAAAACCTATATTTAGGTCAGCATGAAGTTGAAGTGTTCACAGTACTAAACGCATTAATTCTAATACTAGAATTGCAACGGTTTTGTAAAAGAAGTGATGGAGAACTACCAGTAATCAGCTTTCACCCATGCGGAAGACGCAAAGTGAAGAGAAATTCTGATGAAGACATAGATCAAACCAAAGATGTATATGAAATCCAAGATAAAGACAGGCTACTTCACATTATCGGGTTGAGTCATTGTCTTGGTGCTGATGGTTTTACTAAAACTATTGGAGCAAACCTATCAGGGGTTGACTTGTCCGGAGCAAACTTATCGGGAGTCGATTTATCTGGCGCAAACTTATCAAAAGCTAATTTAGCAAATACAAGCCTAAGGCAATCTAACTTGACAGATGCTAATTTAACAGGAGCAGAATTGTCTGAGTCCGATATGTGCCGATGCGATCTAACTGGAGCGAATCTAGAAAAGGCTTTTCTCACAAACGCATATCTGAGAGGAGCCGATTGTAGAAACGCAAGATTTCTCCAAGCCAAACTAGAAGGTACGGATCTATGTCGGGCTTACCTTTACAATACAGATTTCAGCCAAGCAATTTTTCTGAATGCAAGTGTTAGAAATGCTAGCCTTTTTTCGGCCAACTTTGAGGAAGCTGACTTTAGAGAACTTAGTTGGAATACAGGTACAAGCTTTCTACACTCACAAGGGCTGCATAAAGTCAGACACGCTCCAGAAAGGTTAAGAGCTAGCTTAGAATTTCAGGATGCTATTCAACTAAGTATAGCCTACGAAAAGATTTATCTGGGCGATATCTCTTCCGCACTATCAGAATGTGAAGCGGTTGCAGAAGCCATTACGAAAAGAGTGAAGGATTCCGACTACAAAGCTCGAATTTACAACAGATTTGCGTGGTTATGCTCTTTGCTAATGCCTCGTGATATGGAAAAGAAAAATATTGAAGAATGTAGACAAAAAATATTTTTTCTTGCTAACGAAGCCACTAAACTCAATCCCAAAAGTGGCAATTATAAAGATACACTTGCCATTGCTTATATCCTTTACCCTAGATACTACATGCCTCAGCCTTTTGAAAGCGTTGGAGATGGTGGGCAGGACGAAGAATATATTGCAAGGGAAAATCCATATCAGTTTGCTATAGAGTTATTGTTAGAAACATTAGAATGTGAGGACTTTAAGAGACTAGCTTTGCCAGATATGGAGAGGATAAGGCAGCGGCGGAAGAACTGGATAGAGGAGTTGAGAGAAAGAAAAAACCCATTGAATGAGAAAGAAATTGCATTACTTCTTAAAGAAGAGTATTAGCGCTTATTTTCATTCTTCCAGATAAGTGAAGGACTATGGCGTTCATGATGTCACCTATTACAAGCTGATTGGTGCCGTAACCATTGCTTTCGCGTCAACACATCCGCAGCTAAATTAATCTGTCGAGGCGTAAATCGTCCTTTGTGCTCGCCCCAAGCGTAAGTACGGCTAACAACCTCATCAACAGAACCAACGGCTTCATTTTTCATAACCCAATGAATCGTTGATAACAGATCCAGGCCGAACGCAGACTCAAATCCATCAACTAACGCTGCTACCCTGTCGAAGCGATCGCGTGTCTCTGGATACTGCTGCAAAAAGGCAATGGCTTCTTCCACTGCTCCTGGCACAAGCTGAAGTGGGTTATCCAGTGCATCCCCTCCATCCGCACAGCCAGAAACGAGATACCCCTCAATGGCATTCAAGACGTGACGCAGGTTTTCAGCATAAGGGCCATAGTGAGCTTTTCGATACTTTAGTCGCATTGGCTCACCTGCCTCCTGCATAAAGTACATCAGCTTATGTATTTCCAAAAGGGTAATAGCAGGATCAAGCATCCCTTCAAGATAGCGGTTCATGAGTCCGACTAACGCAGCCTGACCAGCCGTCATCTTCGGCACCTCGCGGCTGCGAACCACATTTTCAGGCACAGGTACCCCCAGCGGATCAAAGTCTGCCAGTCAAATGATCTGACTATCGTAGACTGAGTAAGCGCTATTTCGGTTGTATAAAGGGGTACTACCATAAGCTTCAAACACTCATCATTGGAACCTTACATCATCGGTAATGCGTCCCTTGTATTGTGGAGCTATATGGTATCTGTGGCCACATACTATGCCGATCATGAAGCTTCTCAGCCAAGCATTCAAAGCAACCTTGGAAGAATTTGGAATCAAGGGATTTCAGATGGCAGAGCAGGCTGATGTTTCGACAGGCATGGTATCCACTTTCAAAAATGGCTCAAAAGCTATCACAACTGATAGCTTGGAAAAAATTCTAGCAGCGCTACCGGATGAAGCATTCGAGTTCTGGGTATCGCAGTTACTACATGGCCGAAAACTGCACAACGTTACAGAATATCCGCCTGCACTCGACCAGTTTGTAGAGCAGCTAGACAGTGATGCTACATCAGCGCTACTGAGTGCCCTCGCCCAGAAAATACGTAAAGAGGGCTTAAAGAAGCAGGCAGAAGCAGTCTCGTCGCTTTGATTTCTATCTGATTAGTTGTTTGCGTTGTGTAACAATATATACAGGCATCTACCTTTACCATTGGGTCAACTCTAGGAAGTAAAGGATGGAAGGGAACACGGGCGAGCAGCCTTTAGTGTTTTACAAACTCATATCAACAGGCGATGGTGATATAGCTGAACAAGTTTACGAAACGGCAAACTCTTTATCAGACATAGACCAAGCCAAAATTATTTCTCGTCTCTTGGGATTACCCGACAGCACATCAGCGGGCCAACCCAGAAGCGACACAGACAAAGATAGAACAACTCATCAAATTAACTTGATGAACGAAGTACAAATTGCAGCCTTGCTAGAAGCGATCGCACTCCGGGTAAAGGAATCGGACGGACACTGAAACTCAAACGGCATAAGACGAAGAACGGTAGATGCATTCCCTTTAACCTGAACTCGGCGCTATTTCTTACAAGAGAGTTCAGTGCTTCTTTTCTGAAACTGTCTCTGGATGCTGCTGATAGTCTTTCAGCGCTGTTTTCACTAGATGGCGCAGCATCTGATCGAAATTACGATTTTGCTCTGGCGCTACTGACTGTATGGACTCAAGCGGCAGTGATTCTATAATGTCGAGTAGGTAGAACAGTTCACCGATCCGTGACTGACTACCAAATCGTGGTTGAAGCGACAGCACCCTATCTATCAAAACATTCATGTATTTTGTTCTAGTCTTATAGCCTGAACATTCAACATCGTTTTCTAGCTGCTGTGGCAGCTCATCCGTATATGCGGAGAACTGAACCAGCTTTCCGCTAGCTCTTTTTGTACTGAGATTGATCACGAACTATCTCCCTGTGGTCTTTGGTTACTCCATAAGCAGATTTCCAGGACTCATCAACAAGCAAGAAATATGTGTTCCCAGCAGCTCAGGCACATACACTTTTGAGAAAAATCCATAGCAGACGGATGAGATGCAATGGATTCCTGCCAATATTTTTTGCGTGAAGATATAAAAAATATTAGCTTAATCCTAAATAAATTTCATTTTGAGGCTTAAAAACAGCTAGGTCACATGGTGACAGGCTCTCAGGGAGTGTCCAAGTGATAGAACAAAGTCGCTGAGAAAGCCCTGTACACCTGATTTGGGGTCGGGAAAATGCCAATAGATTTTCGATGGTCTACTTAGGCGAAGAATGTAACGTTTTTTCAACTGCACACCTCCTATCTGCGGCTTAAGAACTCATTGCTTCTTACACAAGAGGCATAGATTATTTTTATTTTTCAGCATGACAATCAAAAAATAATTAGGCTGACTGTCAAATTCATACTTTTTTTGGAAAAAGCTATGAGAAGCAAAGTCAAATCCATAGATTGCACGAGCTAAGAGCAAACCATACTATGCAGACATTCGCCTTTCGGCTGAGATGCTTCTACCAACGACTACTGATTTAGTTCGCTCAAAATTGTATTTTTTAATACTCAAAGGAGTCAGCAGGTGAGCCAAAAGTACACCCCAAGAAGATTTACTGATGGGAAGTCTCTTTCTAGCTTGAGAAGACGTTTCCTAACGCTAACATTGCATCCCAAAACGCTACCTTTTTATTTCGTGGCTGGCACTGTGGCGGTGAGCCTATGCGGAGCGCTACCACTACTGCTGATGGCGATTGTTGGAGGGATTACAGCAACTTCTCTTCTCACAAAGCAAAGCACTGATCGACTGTTCAACCAAATGGCTACATTCATCGGCGGCTGGAACGTTCTCTTCCTGGCACTAGCCACTGCTTTTGGCATTTCACTTTTGATTCACGGTCAGCCTGCCTATGCTGTGTTTGAAGGTGCAAAAAGCGCTGCTGATAATGGTATAGGCAAGTATATCGGTACAGACGAATCTACTAGCATCATCGATACTCTTCTGTTCGCTTTTTGGGCAATAGCAGCTATTGGTGGACTCGCAGCAGTCGCTGGCGGGATCGTGCAGCAGATACAAATTCTGGCAGGTGGCCTGCTTCTGTTCTTCGGTATGGCGGTCTTGATTGGCGTTCTAGAGTTCGCAGATGGTCTACTGTTCACTACATAACAAGACGTCTCTTCTATGCAAACGTCCGAACTTTACCTCGTTGTAAACCGTGCTATTGGTCGATTTCCCGGCTTCTTATTTCTGCCTATTCCACTACTCTGCATATTCCTGGTTGCCTTCGGAACAAGTATTTCACTGACGCTGTTCTTAGGACTGGGAATAGGTGCAGTCATCATTCTAGGAATGTTCCTCTCCTTAACGTGGCTATTCGTCGTCGGCCAAGACCCTATTCGGTTTGCCTACTCACTGCTGCCACCACCCAACTGGGTGAGAGGGCGCTGCTCCGTCATCAGCATTCTTGAACAAGACCCATGATTGCCAAAGTATCAATTTCTGGAAAACGCAAGCGATCGCAGGTCTTTAAGCTCCAGAAGTTCGAAGACCAATGCGATTTGCTCGCACACTGTCGTCTCAAGCTACAGGGCGAAGATATTGGCTGCTATCTAAATCGGCGGCGTCATTCGCTCACACAGCTCTGGGAGTATTCTGTTGTTTTCGCCTTTGAAGTTAGAGGCATTCATCCGCTGCTTTACCCAGGCGAGGCCGAAGCCATATTGAAGCGGGTCGAGCAGTCGCTAAAAGGATTGCACGACCGACAGCGGCTGACCTTTCGCTTCCGTTCAGTCGCTGACGATACCGCAGAGCAATCAGCGATCGCCAGTCTGATGAACCAATCAGAAAGCGTCGAGCATCAGTACTTTCAGGCTGCTCGCTCCAGAAACGTTCGGCGGCTAACCGAGCAGGGAAGACGGCAGCATAAGTCCATTACGGTCTTTGCCTCCTACCTGCTTGGGGAATTCGACAATAAAGGTCGGAACTTGCTGGAAAAGACTCTGGGCAACGCTGAATTCTACTATCACAAAGTGTTTGGCAAACAGAAGCAGGTTCCTGTGGAGCTGCTGAAGTCGCTCTTATCTGATGCGTTCAACAGCGGCTATCTACCTTTCAAAACCATGCTGGCTGCGATGGGCTTGCGCACGAGAACATTCACGGCCTATGACCTGTGGCAAGATCTCTGGCGCACCTTCAACCCAAAGCAGGAGTTTAACTCAGCTTCTCCGGGTCTCGGCTACCACCTCATCCTAGAAGACAACTTTGAAGGAAATGCAGGGCTGGTGCTGTATGAGGACTATGCCGACGAAAAGTATAGCGAGATTGATCCGCTATCGCTTGCCGTCAGTGAGAGCTTCCCTAGAGCGGGGCGATCGCATGTCGAACTCGCTGGTCAGCTCATCGGAGCAATTGGACTAGAGGAGAAACCATCTGCCTTTACCTCACCTAGCCAACAGCTGTTGTTCCTCTGGGAAGCAACCTGTAATACACCCAACTGCGAGATTATTTGCGAACTCTCTCCTAGCCCTCAGCTTATCGCCAAGATTGCCTTGCAGCGAGTTGCAAAAGAGTCGATGGCTGGTCAGTCGATAGCAGCTAAGCGAAATAATGTCGATGTGGAAGCAGGCCATCATCTAGATGAAGCAATGGACGCGCAAAGTCGAATCTACGCAGGCGCGGTTCCTGTCAGTGTTTCTATCGGAGCCTTCTTACATCGAGAAACAAAGCAGGCGCTGACAAATAGCTGCCGGGAGTTTCTGGGACAGTTTACTCAAAGTCGGTGGCAACGAGAAACCGATGCGGCCTGGATGCTGTGGTTGAACTCGCTGCCTATCACGATGACACCGCTGTACAACGATAATCGGCGAAAGGTTTATCTATCAGATGAAGTCCCGGCGCTGATGCCCGTCATTAAGCCATACGCGGGTGACTTTAAGGGCATCGAGTTTATTACAAAGCAAGGGAGGGCTCCTGTCCATGTAGATATTTTTTCAAAGACAGTTGGCATTCTGTGCTTCGGGGAAAGCCGTAGCGGTAAAACGGGTCTCGGCGTTCAAATTATTGTGGACGCGCTAGTTCGAGGTCTAAATGTTCTGGCCATCGACTATCCCAAACCAGGAGGCATTCACAGTCTGGGCTACCTTGCCAAGATGTTTGGCTCTGTCAGTGCCTATGTTGACGTCGCCACAGAAAAGAACAATCTGTTGCAGCCACCGAACCCGTTCAAGCTGGCAAAACTCTCTGAGTCAGTCCGCGAGGCTCGGTTGAAGCAGCATTACGACTTTTGCGTCACAGCGATGACGCTGATGGTCATGGGGAATGAGACCTCTTCAGTCGGGAAGCGAGTGCGATCGCTTTTGGTGCAAACTATCGCTCCATTCTACAAGCACTATGAGACCGCGTTTGCTGAGGCGTTTGCAGCAGGACTGGGTTCTCCTGAATGGCAGCGGATGCCAACACTTCACCACTTTCTAGACTTCATTCAACAGTTCGATTTTGATATGCCAGTCGGCTCTCAGATGATCGAGGAAGCGTTGGCTTTAATTGTTCTGGAGCTGCGGACCTGGTTACATAGCCGTGTGGGACAGGCCATTTCTGCACCTTCTACCATCGACCCTGACGCGCAGTTCACAGTGTTTGCACTCGATAGCGTCAACGACGACATCGACGCGGCCATCATTGCCCTAAGCGCACAGTCATTTATGCTGCGCAAGGCGTTTGAGCTACGCAGTTGCGTGTCTATCGTTGATGAAGCTCCGGTTCTGTTGAAGTTTGAAGCACTCGCCCGCATTGTCGGCATGATGTGTTCAAACGGAATGGCATCAGGAATCAAACCTGTTGTTATCTCTCAAGATCCGGCATCTATCGCCAACTCCATCATTGCCAGTCAAATAACCAACAACTTGAAAGTCCGGTTTATCGGGGCGATTACGCGCAATGCGGCCAAAGAGTTCGAGCGGCTATTAGGGTACGACCCAGCAGTGCTAGCCCCCAATACAACCGAGCAGTTCTTCACGAATGCTCAAACGCTCTCGTCTAGCTGGCTTGTAGACATTGACTCCAAACTTGTCCATTGCGATCACTATTTGCCGCCAGAGTGGTTAGCAGCGCTAGCCAACAACAAATCTGAGATTTGGTTACGGGATACAGTCACCGCTCGCTTTGACAACAAATATCAGGCACACAGCGCCTTTACCGACATCTACGTAGAAGCGCTCCGGGCCGGTCGGATTGATTATCTGTACAGCAACCGAGAGAAACTTCAGCAACCATCACGTACTTATGTCTAGCCCTTATGCCAATGTCTAAGCACAACAAATCGAAACTCAACAGGCATCTTGTCGCTGTCGCTGTTGTCATAGCAGGTCTGGCAGCCATTCCAAAGGCAATCGCCTCAACTCAACCCTTCTCAACCGAGAATCCGTTTGAAACGGATATCCCTAGCGCTATCAATAACAGCGGTAGCAGCGGTGTAAACGGGATTGACGTTGGTGAGCCTTCTATCGGTGACATTCTGCCTTCTTTTCCAGGCTTACCTGATGGTGGATTTCCTTCGACACCAGGAGGAATACCTGGTTCCGTTGGAGATATTGTCAATGGTGGCCTCGAAAGCGTACTGGGCGGAAAGTCTTCTCCTGTACCCAGCATCTTCAAGGACATCCTGAATGGCAACATGATGGGCATTCTGGAGACGCTACTGGGTGTCTTAACCAGCCAGAATGAGATATTTGATGAGATGTCCAAAGTCGTTCTGGGTGACGGCTGGGAAGCTGCTGATGGAGACGGGAACGCAGAGACGCCTCCCAATCCATACAGAGTTCGGCTACCACAGGATGAAGCAGATAAAGAAGTTGGCCTGATCACCCGCTCACCGATTGTCCTCCGACGCGATAAGGCTAATCAGTACGACCAGGAGTTAAGCCGCGCAATGGCCGCGCCGATGCTGGCTGAGGAGGGCAATAGGTGGCTGGAGGCGCAGATTACCACCAGCTCAGACATGATGCAGGCAGGGCTGGCCAGTACACAAAGTGCGATCGCCAAAGCAGGTGAGGCGACTGAAGCAACGTCTACGCAGGAAATCGTCAGGCGTAGCGCTGAGATAGCAGGCGTTGCAGCAACCTTGCAAATGCAGGAAATGCAGCAGAATGCCATGCTTGGCGAGTCGCTGTGGAACATGCAGCGGCTCGAAAGCGCTCAGCTTCAGCTAGCAGCAAACGCGAGTGAGGCTGCTGACGAGCAGAACCGACGGGATAGAGCCAGTAGAGCGATCAATCTCTACGGCTCTGCTAACGAAGCCATGATTATTCCTGGCATTGGCAATACGCTTTCCTCTGTTGCACAAGCTGACTCATCGGCTTCTGAGAGGCCACCCGAAGCACGTAGCCTATTCTCTTCAGACTAACTATGTTGTTCTTTTCTCGTTATCGAAAATCTTTGACGGTCTGTTTTTGCATTGGGCTCTCTCTTTTTCTGCTGATGTCAATTGCTTCTACTGCGATCGCTCAAGAAAGTCGCGATATTACCAGTGTGCAGGGCGCAGGCTCAATCATCGAAAACGCCATCATCGTTTCAACTAAAAGCGCTCAGGGGCTTGATGAGCTATGGGATACGACCTTCACAGGCAGCTATTCTCCAGGCTATTTAGCCACTATAGACTTTGCTCGAAAGCTGATGGTCATTCCCTTTTTCTGGCTGTTCATCCCGATTACACGCGCATTCGTATTCAACCGCTATGAGGAGATGTTTCAGCACGTTGCCTGTTTAGTGTTGGTCATCATGCTCACAGCAAATAACTATGCTCTAACAACAAAGATTTCCTATGGACTGAGAGGTTTTATCAATGACACAACACTCACTATTCTTCAACAGCAGCTAGGGAAAGTGTCTATGCAGGATGCACTCAATGACGCACTGCTAACAGAAAGTGCCAGAAGTCAGATTCAGCTGAGATTTGCAGAGTGCGAGGCGAAGGAAGGTCAGGAGCAATTAGATTGTTTTGAAGAAGGTGCGAGACTAGCAAGGGAAGAGATTCAAGAGCTAGAGGATCTCACCTATGTTCCGGGCCTTCCCAACCTGAAGCTTCCAGGACTGACCCGAATGGGGAAACGGCTAGATGACCTACTCAAGGCACTCGGCGAGCAGAGAAGAAATGGTGAATTAGAGCTTGGCGACACAGCCCTACAATTTGCCAATTTCTACTTTCAAAGCGCTGGGCAAGCAATGGCACAGCAGCTGATTAAAGGCTTTCAGAATGCGATGGTTACGCTCATGGATGTCAGTCTATACCTGGCAGCGCTAATGGGGCCTGTCGCTGTTGCAGCCTCCCTAGCGCCTTTGAAACCTAGAGTTTTCTTCATCTGGCTGGTTGGCTTTTTCACCAGTGGGTTAATGAAAGCTTTCTACAACATTTTGATTGGCGCGATCGCCACTGTCGCTTCACTCATCGATGCCACTGAGTTTGGCAGCACAGGTCTACTTATAGCAATGGGGGTTCTCTCACCCATCATCGCCATTGCTATGGCCGGATGGGGAAGTGTTCAAATTCTAAATGCTATGACTGGCGGCATAACAGCCATCGTCAACGTCGTCCCTGCGCCTGTCCCGAGAAGATAGAAATCTCCCTACAGTTACGAAGGCAAAACATCACAAATGACAGCAAAACTAGGTCTGAAAAAACTCAATAAGCTTTTACCAGAGACCAAAGCACCGACCAAGGGCCGTTTTCTAATGATGGCTCTTGCAGCTAGTAATCTTCTGGTATTGCTCATGATGTTCTGGCTGGCCGCAAGTGTCTCTAGGATTGCCAACCGTCAGGCACCAACGCTGGTTCAACAGGTTGGCGGGCAAGCCTTTGTTGCTAGGCCAGTGGATTACGACTACCGCGACCCGCAGGTTCTACAGAATGTCGCCCGCGAGTGGGCGCTGCTCAACTTTTCCTTTGGTGAACTTCCTCAAATCAATCACCAAACCGAGGAAGTTTCGTATGAAGGCATCAGTCTGCCCGAACAGACGGTCACCGCCAGCTATCTGTTTACAGACACTACCCGAGACACCTATCTGAGAGGTTTTGCCAGCAACATTTACACAG
Organism: Cyanobacteria bacterium J06614_10; assembly: GCA_038527325.1. Taxonomy (GTDB): domain Bacteria; phylum Cyanobacteriota; class Cyanobacteriia; order Phormidesmidales; family Phormidesmidaceae; genus Phormidesmis. The sequence continues at coordinate 46,347 of JBCBFY010000002.1, read as the reverse complement.
AAGATTCAAAGCGTAGCGGAATTAGCTCGCTCTATATGCCCTATCGCATCTCCGCGCCGAGGCAGCTTGAGCCAGGGCGCTGGGAAGTAGATGTCATCGGATCTCGGCTAATCTCAACACCTGAAAATCCGTCAGGCGAGCTAGTACCCACCAACGTTCGCCTAGAGATGGTCGCAGCTGAGGTGCCGCTGCTGGCGTTGGAAGAAGACCCCACTGACGCGGCCAAAACGACCTATCGCCTACTCGAATCGGGCGTTCGCATCGACAAAATAACTGCTCTCAAAGAAGGCTAAGCTCATGCAAGATAACGGTATTAATAACAATCTTAAAGAACAGAACAGGACTGGCAACAATGGTAGCGTTGTCCCCTTTCCCAGCGACAGCAATACTCAACTGCGTGATATTTCCACGCTGCTTCAAGGTGCGCCCGTCATTCAGCAGGAACAGACTGACAATGGAGGCAAAGTAAGCAATGCGATCGCCACTGCTGAAGATTTTAATCGGGTAAAAGAAGAACGTCCTTTTGCCCGGAAGGTTGGGCCTAAAGCTCTACTCGGTGCAGCGCTATCACTGCTGATAATATTCCCACTGGCTGCGGCTTTCATGGGTGGCAGCGGTTCTTCAAACAATCAGCGAACAGCTGAATCAGATGAGGCTTCTCGTGAGGAAGGGAGCGTTTACATTAGCCCCGAAGAGTATGCCGCGCAGCAGGCTGAATTAGAGCAGTATCGCAGCCAGCAAGCGTTTACCGATCAGCAGGTCGATGCAGCGGCTATTAATGCAGCCGGTCAGCAGCCCGATGCGGAAGCTGTGGCCGCCACGCAACCAGCACAATCAACTTCAACGACGGCATCGGCTACACCAAGACCTTCACCGCCACCGCAATCCCGTACAGTCACTGTTAGCAGGCCCGCCCCGGCACCTGCCCGAGCCGCTGTTGCACCACGCCCATCCCCCGTTGCTGCGCCTGCTTTTGCCCAACGTTCAGTCCGCGAAGCCGAGCCAGTAGATCCCTTCGAGCGCCGAGCACAGTTGCAGGCCCTCGGCAGCTACGGTTCGCCGCCGCCAAGGACAAGAGGTACAGCAATTCAGTCAGCTGGCTATATCAGGGCATCGAATCCGTTTGACACAGAGTACATTCAGGCGATCGCGCTGGAGTCCCCGCAAGCACAACCTGCGATCTCAACATCCTCTGTTCCGGTGGCTGAACCTACGGAGAGAAAGCCACTAACAATAGAAGAGCTTCAATACGAGCAGGATGCCGCCGCTGTACTATCAGCCGCACTGCCTCCCGAGACAGAAGAAGATAGCCAAGCTGAAGTTGCTGAGGCTAATGAAACTCAAGCTGTAGAAGAAACAGAGCAGACATCGGAGGCAAACAGCGACCGCACAGCACCAGTAGCGATCATGCCAGGGACTAGCGCGAGAGCCGAACTGTCCCACAGCGTTAGCTGGCAAGAGGGAACGCCGTTACCAGAAGTATTGCTGCTCACGACAGAAGACATTATGGCTGGAGAACTAGCGGTCATTCCAGCGGGCACTCAGTTTCTAGGTCAAGCCCAGATAGATTCGAGTTCTGGGGCAGTCACTATCCAAATTGTGGGTCTATTTGGTGAAACCAGAAATATCCAGATCCCTCGCTCTAGCATTCTTGTAAGAGCTGAAGACGGTTCTATCCTGACTGCCGATGCCAGTAGTGGACCTGCGTCACCTGGGCCAAACGTAAATGGATTCCTGATGGAGTCGCTTGGCAATAGTCTTTCCAACGTCATTGATAGCGACGACAATCTCGTGACTGACATCGCAGGCGGCATGGCTGAAACGATAATTGACAACCAAATAGAACGTTCTGAAGCGAATGCAGCTGCTAGAGCCTCACGCGCCTCTTCCCAACCTATTGTTTGGACGCTCGATACTCGAAACGTCAAGCTCACTTTCAACAACTTTATTCCAATATCTAACGCTCGGGTTTAACACAGGAAAAAATCATGATAACGAGGCTTAAAAAATTAGAACAGATGGCGATTGTCATGTCAGCCATTCTGCTACCGACCGCTGCTGAAGCGGCCTGCACTCGCGGCCCCAATGTTGTCGTCAATCGCGGCCACGGAGCCAGCATCACGTTTGAGGAACCTGTCTATCAGGCACAGGTATTTGATGTCTCCAAACTCATTCTTGAGCCAATTCCAGAGCAGGGGACGCAGACGCTTATATTAACAGAGGTAGAAGCTCAACAATTTCCTGGTTTACCGCAGACAGCAACAACGTCACTCCTTGCTAATACCGAGCGTGGTTGCTATGTCTTCAATATCTCCTTCGGGAATCAAGCAGTTCATAACACAGTGAGCGCTGTACCAGAAACCAATTCAGAACTTGCACAAACCGCCCTTCTTCCAGGCGGTGAAGACATTGATATAGACGCTCTACGCACCGAATATGATGCCGCTGTTGAACAGCACGGTGAGGGCAATACGTTTCTACAGCGAGTAGCAATATTTCTCTCTTTAGTAGATAGCGGCACAGGGCAACGGCTTGCAGCGCAACAGGCAGGCGTTGACTGGGAGCATCTTATGGAATTATCCGGTCAACCCCAGTTCGATCACCTTGTAGAAGGCACCTACAGCACCTAATAGCGGCGATAACTTCACTGCGTCAGTCTGATGAAACGCTTATTCTATCTATTTTTAGCCTCTCTAATATGTCTCTGCATTTGGTGTACGCCTGCATTTGCCCAAGACTCATCATCTAATGTGCCTGACAGCTTGGAAGCTCAGATTCTTGAGCTTTCTTTTGATGACTTGCCTGCCTTTGAACAGGGTGGTTTTATGCTGGGCTACCGTGACACCATTTTTCAAGCCGAAGGGCAGGCTGGTGTAGATCGCTATGATGAGGCGATCGCAGGATATGAACAACCCTACGACCCAGCCCGTGAATGGATAGCGGGGCAGTTTCCGAGTGAGGTCATTAAACTCGGCGATTTAATGTACACAGGGATAGGCATTGAACAGCTAACAATGGACAGCATCGGACAGCTAACTGGCATCGACATTGAAAACTTTCAGCTTGCTGATATTCCTTTCTTAAGAGATCTGACACTCGGCGATCTGGTTGGAGATGTTCCTTTTCTGGGTGACTATGCGCTGGTTGATCTGCCGAACCTGGCTGAGCAGATTGGAGGCTCAGGCTCTGAGGAAATGCTCTCCCAATACCTTGCCAGCAATCCTAACATTGCTGACATGTCTATTGCCGCAAGTGGGCTAGGTTCTCTTCAAGTCTCTGACGTACCGAACCTCGGCGCAACCAAACTAGGAGAGATTCCAGAGGTCGGTGACGATGTGATTGCCAACGTACCGGGACTTTCTATCATGCAGTTTGGCAGCTACCCTGGACTGGAAATGGTTGGCGGACTCATCCCAATTGCCAAGCAGGATATCTCATTTGGAGAGAGAGAATACTCTGGCCAAAAGGCAACGCCAAAGCCTGTTAGCGGCGGTACGAACGGGAAAGAGACATGGGAGCCAATTGCCTGCGTCGGTGGCTGTGCCCATATTGAGCTGTACGATTCCGATATCAGCCCCATCAAAGGTGCCTGGGCCGGTAGCAACTGGATGACAAATAAGCACCGCGTAAGAGATGGTTTCGGCATTCTAGGAGCAGTCTTCAATGAAGCAGGTGCTTACCGAGTTCCCTTTGGTCCAACCTTTGCACTACAGGTGAGAGGCACAGATGAAGCCACCGGCTCTGCTGACTGGGGTATCGCCTTCAGAGTTTGCAAGCGCGGCTTCATCGACCTGGGCTGTACGGCTTACTTCATGGAGGTGCCACTTCCGATCACAACGCATGAAGGGGCAACTATCTTAACGGGCATAAAGGATGGACTCGGCGGCTCTACTCAGCCGATTAAAGCGCCTGACGGATGGGAAGACCTCAGACCGGAAACACCGCAAGAAGTCCGGGCTTTAATTGGTGCCCACACGCCTAGAGGCAGCAGAGGGAGTTTTGGACTATGCGGGGAAGGTCCAGGCGGCGTCAATTTTCAGTCACTGGCAGCGGCTTTCTCTAGCATCGAGGGCAACTACAATTCTGTGGGTGCCTACACAGATGGAGGGCGGGGCTTAGGTAGGTACCAGTACATGACCTACCGCGAGGATGTCAAAGCTTCCATCAGACAGAAACCGGGCGGTGAAGCCTTCCTAAGAAGAGCCGCTGCGGGTGCAGCTGTCTCTCCGGCAGAGGTGGAAGAGTACTTTCCAGCAGCCGATCAGGACGCCATCTTTAGAGCTGACCAAACTCGCAATATAGAACAGGCGATGTCTGAAGGATTTACAGGTAGCCGGATCATTGAGCGAATCGGTCAGATTCATTTTGGTGGCCCTGATGCGCCGATTGACGGTGGATGGTCTGATGTACACGGAAGATTAACGCTCAAGACCTATGGAGAGGAGTTAGCGGAAACTTATCACGCTGTTGAAAGTTCAACAGAATCGAGTATGAAGTGCTCTGCACCCACGCCAGTAGAACCGCTTCAGACGCACCTTACGGGCACTTTGAGTGCGCAGGAGTATGGAGCGCCCCGTCCTGGCGGACGGCTCCACGCTGGGCAGGATTTCGACTTAGGCCCTGACGATACGTTTCAGTCATACATAGGCGGACAAGTTGTCAGGGTTGGCTACGATGAAGGCGGCTATTACCATTACGTGGATATCTACAATCCGGAACTAGATGTCGTAGAACGGATTGCTGAGTTAGATAACCTCATGGTGCAGGAAGGTGACACGATTCAGGCGGGTCAAGTCGTCGGGCAGGGCACACAAACAACTGGCGTTGTTCACCTGGAGTATAGGCCACCAGTAGGAGCGAACAATGAAGGCGGGTTTGGATATCAAGGCACCTACGATCCAGTCGAATATTTAGAAAACCTTGGTGTCTTGAGAAGAGAAGGCATTCAGATGATACCTGTAGAACAGACAGAAGGAGACGGTCATGATCACTAACAAAATGCGTCGAGTTGTAGCTCAAATCTTATTGGGACTAGGACTTTCTTTATTGCTAGGAGTGGCTTCCTATGCTCAAGAATCGGGACTTGGTTATTCAGAAGCTCCCTTCACACTCATTGAAAATGCAACAGAAGCGCTGGGAGACACCCCGCTAGAAGCTATTCAAGCTGCATCAGCCGATGAAGGAGAGATTACTGAAGAGACGCTAGTAGAACAAGGCGATTATGCACTCTCTACTGTGCTATTCAATTACATCGGCGTGAGTGCTGTTACAAAGCAAGTCAATAATGATTGGCAATTTGTTTGTAGAGCAGGTGGACTTATGCAGCCGGAAGAGATAACAGAAAGATGCGGCGTTCCGGCGGCTACTGCTGAGGCTCTATATGCTAATTTTCTTGAGGCTTTGTCTGGACAATGAATAAACGTAATTTACTGACGTCTGTGGCCATCGCGATCGCTGGGCTGAGTTTAGCTGTGGGCATTGTCTCTTATCGCGCAATTGCTGTCACGGCTAGCAGTCAAGCATGGCGACCACTTTCTGAAATAGTAACCCCAGAGAAGCTCGCAGAAATCGTAGCTGAAAGTACAGCGCCCAGTGCAGATAGAAGTGCGATCGCGCAATCAGCACTCGGCTACGAACAGAATAATCTACTCCTGGTAGACTTCAACGCGTCTACCCTATGCGGCATCGGCGGCTGTGCGTTGGCAGGCTATCAGACATCGACCGGAGAGAGGATTCTGGCCGTTTATGTAGAAAGAACCAATGCTGATGAGCCGCTTGTAGAAGTAATTGAACAAACAGGATTTGAGCTACCTTGCCTGCTAGTTCCACCAGCACCCGACGAAAATAGCATCTTCCAAGAAACAGATAAAGATACACTGTGCTATCAGGATGGCGCATGGACGATTCAGTAAGCCATTACATCATAGGGGTTCAGCCACCTTCAGAGTTCATTGAGACAGCTATCGAGGAGCATCCGACTGCCTCTGCTGTCACGCTGCTGCTCATGATGGCCTTTGTTGGTGCTCTGGGCTTTGTTCGCATAAGCGCGGCCCCTAAAAAACAGAAGCTTGGGACTGGCCGTTTTGCGACCAAAGCAGAAAAAGAAAGGGCTCGTAAGCTGGCTAAGCGTCAGAAGCAGGCAGAAGGGTTAGAGATGTCCATTCAGATAGGTGATATTGCCATCCCCTACGCTAATGAATCTGTTCTCTTTGTTGGCTCTCCCGGCTCTGGTAAATCAGCCACGGTTGGCGACCCTGGACTAATGGAAGTCATTAGCCGGAGTCTGCCTGCGATTGTTTTTGACGCCAAAGGAACTAGAAAAGACAGCATCACCCGGCGCTTTGCCCCTATTGCCGCCCGCGAGGGCTACGAGGTGGGTGTCATTGCTCCTGGTAAGCCCTACTCAGACTGTCTGAATCCACATGACTTTGTGAGATCGCCCACCGATGCCTCTAGAGCATTGCAACTCGCCAACATTCTTGAAAAGAACACTGCTGGCTTCAATCCCAATAAATCGGGCAAGAGCGACTTCTTTCAGCGCACTGGCATCGGCATTGTGCAGGCATCAATCATGCTCAGCAAGCTGCTGCCACAGTCCGACTTGATGACGGTCAGTGAAATCATCTGCTTGCCCAACCTGATTGGACGACTAAAAGCGCTGATTGCGAGTGAGAAAGCGCCTGCCTGGACAGTTAAACAGTTCGGTCAGCTCATATCTTCAGAAGAAAGCGAAAAGCAGCTCGTCGGGATGATTGTGACCGCGCAGTCTATTTTTGAACGATTTGTGACTGCCGATTTGATTCCTTCTTTTTGCGGGCTTTCGACGGTGCCGCTCAAAATGGACGGTAAACAAATTCTGTTCTTACAGGTTGATGAAGAGACGCAGGATGCTGTTTTACCGTTGATAGCCGCTCAGATAGAGTTGCTGATCGCCCACAACTTCTCTGAGCCTCGGAAGAATATACTTGCTCTGTTCTTAGACGAGCTGCAACTTCTCTATCTCCCCAAGATTTCACAGTACGTAAACCTGCTGCGTTCTGCTGGGTTGGTTGCCTTCTTGGGCGTTCAGTCACTCTCACAGCTACGAGAAACCTACGGAAAAGAGATGGCCAGCTCTATCATGAGCGGCTGTCGTAATACGTTGTTCTTTAATCCAAACAATGTAGACACAGCGAAGGAGGTATCGGCGCGGATTGGGGAGTGCGATCGCATTTTTCATACCTGGAGTCGCAGCGGTGCCATGCTAATGAAACCGACGCGCACCCAGCATCGGCAAAGAGCACCGCTGGTAACATCAGACGAAATCAATCGATTCGGCAAAGGGAAGTTCGTTATGTTTGCCCCCGGCTACCAGAGCCAGGATGGTACGCAGGCATCTATTCCCGTTATGGCCAGACCCAAGCTCAACCAAGGCCAGATTGATGAGCAGACAATGGCTGGCATTATTTGGGATGAAAAGGGCAAGCAGCGTCTGAGCGCGATTCGCAAGAGCGATCCTCACTACATTACCGATGCAGACAAAGCGCTGGCAGAGCGCAGGGCCACTGTCGATGCGTTGTTGCCAACTGTTCAAGGCGACGATGAGGAAGATGAGGTTGAAGCGACTGAACATCCTGCCTCAGTCACGGACACTGCGGCGGAGCAAGCAACGATGCAAAATGCAGTCGTGATGGCGAATACATTGAACAACCACGGAGGATAAGCAGTCGTGAGCGATCACAGATCTGTTCAGGAAACTGAAGCAGCTGCCGCTGGAAAAACAAGCGAGCTGACTGAAGGCATGATTAGGATTCTCCTTCAACAGAGAGCGGAGAAGAACAATCAAAAAACATACAATTCAGGTCTCTTTCGTACTGCTTATAAACGGTATCTAGAGAAAGGCGCAGACAGACGCACTGCGCGAGATGCCGCAGCGGATATTGCGACAGGAGTGGGTTCAAAAGATAGTCCGGCCATTGTTCAGGCCGAAGCGCAAGTCGTGGCGAATGCTCAGCGGCAGGCTCAGAACTACCGCACTGAAGTGGAGAAGGTCGCCAATCCGAGCACTTCAGAAGACGAGAAACAGCGGGCAGCGGCTCGCATGAGCAAAATCGAAAAAGAGCTAGGCATTGATGGGAAGCCACCTGAAGTTAAGGCGAAGACCATTAACGAATTAGCGCCAGTAGCGCACAATCAGGCGCAGCAGCACACTCCTCAGCCGAAAGCAGATCGCTCAGAAGGCGATCAGAATAGAGTACAAAAACAACCTCTGCCCGCTCACCAGTCAGCAGAAGAAACCCTCAGACAAGATAATCAAGCAGCATTCGAGAAACAAGGCGCTAAGTCTGAAACTGCGAGGTTGGCCAGCTATGAGGTTGTAGCGGAAGGGAAAGGAGCTACGGATGGGCCTTACACGGCCTTAGCCCATCAGCAAATTCAGCACCATCAAATTCTCAAGGACTTGTACCAAGGTGTGTATGAAAAACACGGCGTTTCCTCCGAGCTTGCTTCGCAGGCTGCTGACGAGCTGGCACATGGCAACGGTGCGAATCGTTCTGACATCGTGAGGCAGGCACACAATCAAGCGCTGGCGAATATCGAGTATCCTCGGCCAAGAGAGACAACTCAAAACCAAGCGCCTGCTAGCAAAGAAAATAGCGCTGCCGATTCTCCTGATACAGGCCGCTCGCAGAACAGCGTCCCAGCCAGCAGCGGACATTCTAGCGAAAGTTCACCTTCGCAGCAGATATGGGACAAGTATCACAGCGGCGAGAACGGTGTCTTTGAAAGTATGGCGAAGGGTAATCCCAGAATGCAGCAGCTGAGCGATCAGCTGATTGCGAAAGAAGCACTCTTGGCAGGCGAGAATCCCAAAGACATTCAGCGGGCAATCGCACAAAACAGTCCTCACGCCAAAACGCTCAGCCGTCCAGGGAACTACGGGCGAAGAACAGTGAAAAAAGCAGAACAGCTGCCAGAGGTTCAAGCAAAGCGATCTCAGCAGACCGAAGAGGGCAGAAACGCAGACCAGACGAATAGACCCAGCCGCAAGGAAGCCCAGAAGAATCAGGCTCGATCGAAAACCAGAGCCGCAACAAAGAACAGATCGAAAAAGAAGGTCAAAGCTCGTGAGAAAGGAATAAGCTACTGAGCGCTATGCAGGCTGATCAATAAGCCTGGGTACGACCCCAACTTCTGAAAAATTAGGCCATAGGCTAAAAGCTTTACAGTGACTACCTCGCAGCCGTCAAAAAATTAGGTCTTCAGAAAAGTACTAACCAACGGACACGAAAAACGCGATCACAGCCAAGTTTGTGCTTTTGTCATAGTTTGCTAGCGCAGAGTATATAGAATACGCTGCGTCAGTGTTCTCTTCTAAATCCTAAAACTAGCTATGTTAAGAGGCGCGCATTTTACCCAGGCAGCACAGTTTTCAGAGCAAGTGTTTGAAGTGCATTTAGAACACCGTTATATCGGCATAATCAGCAGAATGAACCTTAGAAAGCCTATTAGGGAAATATACGAGTACTAGAGAGGAGAGACGACCAGAACTATGCCTAGAAACGATATTGAACCTACAACCTCGTATGATCAAAATTGGGATGATTTTGACCATATTTATATCGACTTTGCCCTAGAGTACTCTCAACAGTTACTTACGCTATATATATCTTTAGGTACTTTTTCACAGTTTCCGAACAACCTACCGCCGGGACTAATCATACCGATTTTAGCCCATCGGTATAAAGCACAAGACGACGAACGAGACCGTCGAGGTCTAGAGCTGGAACCAGAAGCAGCTCAATTTATTGCAAGCCTAGACAAGAAGACAAGAGAAATCGCCTCTAAACCACTAGACGATTTTCAAACAAAAATATCTCTTCTCTTTGAGAGCATATATTCCCTATCAAGATGGGGAAAGAAGCTTGATTATACTGATTTTCCAGACTTTGAGAGAGTTATTCTCACTCAACATATAATTACGGTTTGTAGTTTTGCAGAAGGCTTCTACTCAAATACCGTTCGCTACTTAGCCGATAAGCCACCCTATCCTTTCAAGGCATGGAAAACGATAAGTAAGAAGGCTAAGAATAGTTCAAAGACTGATCAAGAGTTACTTGACGTTTACCTGTTTGATAAAAGCGGAGGAAATTTTACAGAAAAACTTAGCACACTTGAGCAAACTCATGGCATCTCTCTGAATATTACAGAGGAGCAGAAAAAGGCTCTCAGCGATTTATTTTTAGTACGTAATTTTCTCGTTCATAATGCAGGTCGTGCAACTAAATTCTTCATCACTAATGCTAATCGTTGGGGTACGATCAATCATGGAGAACTGGTGCCACTTGAGCATCAAGAAATAGAAGAGCTTATCGACATCCTAATTGATGCAATAGTAGAAATTTACCGGAGCTGCTCTATAACGCTTCTTGGCAAAGCAGAGTCTCAATTAGTGTGGGGTTCAAAGCGCATGTAAGAGACTCTTGAGAAAAGTGGATTGGTTGTGAGTCAGATAAATGTGGGCATTCTTGTGTAAACCTCACTACAGCTATTTGCAACCTGCCCAACTGCGATTACACTCTTACCGGTAGCCTGTAACGGGGGTTGATTAGGCATACTGCTAGCAGTGCTGGTACTTTCTTTTGCATCGGGCGAAGCTAAGAGAAAAGAAGCCCCAAATACATCCTGCATCTGCTTAATCGTAGCTAGTCCGGTAGCACTATCTAAGGGGTATGGTTAACCTAAGCTAGCCTATATTCCCAAGCCTCTATCTTGTGCCTTACGAGGTTTCTTTTGAGTCTTCGCTGGCTTCTGACTTTTACTATTTGACCGCTTCATCGCAGCCCGTAGCTGCTCTATATCAGCTTTAAGCTGCGCCTGGTGCGAGCCTTCTGGTCGGTCACTGGTCGCCCAGGGAATCACCTTGAATATATCCTGCGCCACGCGATCGCCCTCAGCGCTACGACTCAAAGCAACTGACACTTGAACAACACCTTCAGCCTGCGCTGAATATGCCTTGTTCCCACCCAGCGACTGATACTGAATAGACTGCGTTGGCTGCGCTGTTCTCTCCAGAGTCAGCTTTGCTAGCGCCTCTACAGGATTATCCGTAATCACAAGTCGATCTGGCTTTTTCAGCAGCTCGCTATCAGGACTAACAACATAGAACGCTGCACTCTCAGCGCTCTCCTCTACTCGCCTATATTGACCAGACGTATCACGCTGAATCGCTCCGGCAATATCACCCGTAACATCACGCTCAATAAACACGGCATTGCCCTGAGCATCGGCATAAATGAGTCCCTGTTCGTGCAGCTGGTCTATCAACGGAGAAGGCAAATATGTTTGCTTAAGCAGGCGATCGCGCACCACTGGCCATCTCTCTTCTGACTGCACTGGTGGTCTAAACTGAGTAGCTTCTACTTCAGCGACCACAGCATCAACCTGTTCGATTGTGGCTGCTCGCGCTGTACCTGTCCCTAGCTGACGCTCTAGCCACACCAAAGACTCCTGAAAATTACACGCTCTCACTCGCATTACTAAATCAATAGCACCATGCCCTTTATCACCAGTACCTGCAATAGAAAATTGAGATCCGTCTACGTAAATAGAATGCTGCTCGCTGTACCAACGATTTGAATCAAACTCACTTGGCTGCATACCGAGCTTCAGCGCGACTTCAGGTAAAGAAATCACTCTGAATTCTTGGCTTCTATCAACAAGCTTTTGAAGCTGGCTTACCTTTCCCTGTAGCGCTGATAGCTGTGCCTTTAGCTGAAAGTTTTCCTCAGAGAGTCCTAACGCAGTTTTCTCAAGTTCGTCGCGTTTCTGTACCTGCCTTTGCCTATCAGCGGCTAGCGCCTTTAACTCATCTAAGGATAAATCTAGCGTCTCGGCTTGACTAACGCTTTTGTAATAGTCTTTTATCTTTTCATGCTGCACCTTACTACCGCGAATACCTCGCGACAAACCTAATGGCTTCATCGCATCAGCGTAGCTGTCCTGTAGCGCTGTCAGCTTATCTCTATTGCCCACATAGTCTCTCGCATTAAGATGACCTTTTTCGTTCAGCGGCACTATCACAGCATGTATGTGCGGTGTCGATTCATCTCTGTGGAACGTAGCGCGGACAATATTATCGCCGTATCTATCTTTCAACCACTGGGCACTGAGCGTTTCCCACGCCTGTAATCTATCAGCTTGCCATTCACTCGCCGCGCCGGGATTATCAGGTCTAAAGTATTCGGGTGACGCCGTTAGCATCAGTTCAAATGCTAAAACTGCTGAATGTTTTGGATCAGCGCTAGCTCGTATCTTCTTACCACCATTGTCTCCAATACGATTCCACACTAATTCAGTTAGGGACTTATCGTTATCACCCACAAAACACTCATTATTGACTGATTTGTTTTTATCAGCATTAGGTGTTTCTTGAGTACGAACATTGTGCTTACCACAAGCTGATATTTGTCCATTTGTCTTAAATCGCGTACCTACCCTGGCAATGGCATAAGAAGAAGTGTTACTCATGGTTGAACAATAAATCTCTACTTGCTATAAGAATCAATATCGGTTGCTCTACCAGATTCAAAAAAGAACTCGTTCTACCCGCAGCATCAAAATTAGTAGAAGAACAACAGCAGGTAAATCCAAAAACGTTTAGGGGGTGTACCTTTTTTGCCACTCGCCGAGAGCCGCGTCAGGGATGGGAGCGGAATCGGGCGCGGTGTGAAGCCCTAGCTGAGCTTAGGTGATGGGGGCTGAGCGATGGAGCGAAGACCCCAGAGCCTTAGCGAATCTGGCTAAATGCCCGCCTGATTGGTAGCGGACAGCCCGACCCGTAGGGGGACGCCCAGAAAGCCAGCTGATAGCGGCATCAAAAGCATAGACCAGAGCAGGAAGAAATGGCTACAAAGAGAACCAAACGGACAACCATTAGTAGAGCCGTCGCAGACAAATTTAGTCAGAAGTTAGAACAACTGCCTGAGAAGAAAAAGACTGAGCTGACGACCAAGGAGCTGATATTCGAAAATTCAGAGCAGTTAGATAATGTTCTAGAAAAAGGATACGACTATGAGGATCTTGTTGACATTCTAAAAGAAGATGGCATTAAGATAAGCAAGACAACACTCCGCCAGTACCTGAGTGAAGCCAGAAGAGAGAAGGCTAATCAAGAAAAGAGCGCGAAAGATAGCAAGCATCTACCCGAGCAAACCCCTCACAGGCAGAACAACAAGTCAGCAGACAGTTCAGAAACCATAGCAAAGAAATCGCCCAAAAAGTTTGGGAAGAGCAGGCTGCAATCTGAAGACAACTCAGCCCGCTATCCTGGCGGGCGCGGTGAACCTGTTGAAATGAACGGAGATTTATAAGCAAGCACATGAGTAAGCAAAAAACATCTGTAGCAAAAGTCAGCAAAGCTGCTGCCACGTCAACTTTAGAAGCAAAGCCTACTGAGCCACTCATTCTATGGGTCAGCGGTGGCAAAGGGGGCGTTGGGAAAACGACAACTGCTCGCATCCTGGCAGACCTGCTTTCAGATAAAACGGATCACATCTACGGCTACGACTGCGACCCTATCAATCCACAATTTAAGCGGTTCTACGGCGCTGAGTTTTTGCCTATCACGAGTCCTGATACAAAGACGGCTGATATTGCCGTAGAGACGCTGGCTGAGCGCATAGAAAATAAAGCAAGCGACTACATCATCATCGACTCTCCAGCTGGTGAGGTCGATATGCTCGGACAGCTAGAAAAGCGTTTTGCCTTTGTCAGCAATTTGAGACAAATGGGCGCAAGGCTGACGCGAGTTTTAGTAATGAGTACAACGCTCGAAAGCGTCAACCTGCTCGAACATGCAATCTCGAATGCCAAGGGGTTACCCGTCGCTCATGTCGCAGTCAGGAATTTGCATTTCGGTGGGCCGCATTACTTCGATGCGTACAATCGCTCAAGCATCAAAACTGAGCTGGAGAAGGGGGGCGGGATGACCGTGGATTTTCCTGAGCTGGGTGCGATCGCTACCGACAGCATTGATAAAAAAAGTCTGACCTACTCGGAGGCTATCGAAAAGGAAAGCGGCCTGCCGACGATGCGACGCTCGATGGTTTACCAGTGGCGTGAGAATGTCCGCAAGGAGTTCTCAAAGGCGGGACATCTGCTGGGAGTAGGGGCATGACAGACAGTTCTTTGGAGCTACTGCTTAAGGGGCGATCTCAAGAATTCAGAGATAAGGTACGCGCCCTAGTGCAGCGATACGATATTGATGAGAATGACCCAACTTTTATTCTGCTCGTCGGCACCTCGACATTAGAAGTGCTTCTGGAGAAGTACCCGCAGGAATTTGAGACGCTCTTTGGGCAGCTGCTCACCCAGCTAGATCAGCGGTGGGGAAAGTTGCAGGAGACTTGGGCGATCTCAGCTCAGGAAAGCAGCACTTCCGCTCAGCAGTTAACCCAGGCACTTGGAGGTATCCAGCAGGCATCTGCGGTGGAACAGGAGAAGATCCGGACGCAGGCGGGTTCGCAGGCTGAGCTGTTGACAAAAGCCTTTCAGGAGCAGGCTGAGCAGCTTAGGGCAGAGGCAGAGAAGCTAGCGGCTCATGCGATCGCTAGTGCTCAAGCCACTGCTGCTGAGCAGGTGAAGGACATATCGAAACGGTTTCGCAAGGCTTACTATATGGAAGCCGCTGGCTTTGCCTGCTTGGGTGCGTCTTTACTATTCGCAACTGGCTGGGCATTCGGATGGTTTGGGCATAGCACTAGGGCAAGTCAATCAATCTGGGCTGACTTTGAGCGCTGGAACCGGGAAGAGCTACAGGCTTGCGTTGAAGCAGGGCTTAATACCTGTAACTTCCATATTGAGGTTCCGGCGGAAGCAGAGTAGACATCTGATCGAGAAAATGCAATTGCTGAGTTAGCATAACCAGGGCCTAATAGGGTTTCGAAGTACCAATAAGTTATGAATTTTGAGTGGGATGAAGCGAAGGCACGTACTAATCAGGCCAAACACAACGTGTCATTCTCCGAAGCCACGGAGGTGTTTGCAGATGAATATTCTTCCTACGTTCCCGACCCCGATCATTCGTATGGAGAAGACCGATACTTACTCTTTGGGCTATCCTCAAAGGGCAGCTACATAGTCGTGTCTTTCACCGAAAGGCCAGAGACTATCCGAATTATCTCAGCGCGACGTATGACCCGACAGGAGAGGAAAGCCTATGAGCAGTGAAGATACTTTAAGAACTGAATATTCAGCAGACCTAATTAAATCTGGTGTGCGCGGGAAGTATGCGAGTCGCTACAAAGAAGGCACGAATGTAGTCGTGATAGAACCCGACTTGCACAAAATTTTTCCAGATTCAGAGGCAGTCAATCGTGCGCTCCGTCAATATGTCAAAGAGCATCAAATCTCACAGGCATAGATGGAGATATCAAAGACACTCGTCAGGAAGTTGGAAAGATGTTAAGTATCATTCTAAAAGAGACTAAGATATACCAGGAAATAAAGGCAGAAGGAGAAGTAGATGTCATCTTACGCCAGTTGAGAAAACTTTTTGGGAATCTGTCAGAGGATGTTCAGACATCAATCTCAGAGCTACCATTGTCAACGCTAGGAGAGCTTAGTGAAGCACTACTTGATTTTTCAGATATTTCTGAGGCTCAGGACTGGCTGATGAATCGGTCAAGACAATAGAGAAACACATACCACGTATCAGCGACACAAATAGCTCACGGTCTTCTTGAACCAATTTACTTAGCTCAGACGGACGCTGACACATCATTGGGAATGCAAATAGAGCACCTGCGGCAAAACAAGAAATGGCTAGGACGTATACAGGATATGAATAAAGCTATCTTTGTAAGAACCAAGTCCAGAAATCGAAAACAGGGGTAGAGAAAATGGCCAGCATATACATCAGGGAAACAACTGCGCGCTAACACTTAAATCATTTAGAAGATAGCCAAGTCGTTTTTTCAGATACAGATATGAACAAAGTTCCTCAATGGGCAAATGAAAAAATAAATAACGTTATCAAGAAACAGCTAGACTCGCTGGATCTAGACGGGGCTAATCAAGAGGATTTATTGTTCGAAATTCCAACTGAGGTTTTTCAGCTCAACTGGCTCAAGCGCCTAAATCTAAGCAACAACCAGTTAACTACTATCTCACCGGAGATCCTGTGTTTGAAGAACTTGACTGAGCTTAATATAGATAACAATCCAATTGAAATGCCACCTGAAGTTATGAGTGAAGGTGTTGCGTCTATCAAAGCTTATGTACAGCAGTTGGAGAAAGCAGAAGTAGACTACCTGTATGAAGCAAAGTTACTTATCGTTGGCGAAGGAGGAGCAGGGAAAACGAGTCTAGCAAGATCGATTCTAAGCTCAGACACTGCTCTGAGAAGCGACACAAGCTCTACCTCAGGAATCAATATCCTGCCGTGGTATTTCTCACTCGAGAACGGGAAGAAGTTTCGGGTCAATATGTGGGACTTCGGAGGGCAAGAAATTTATCATGCGACCCACCAATTTTTCTTGACAAAGCGTTCACTTTATCTGCTAGTGGTAGATACACGCAGAGAGAATTCGGACATATATTACTGGCTAAGTGTCATCTCAATGTATGGCGAAGACAGTCCAATATTAATTATAAAAAACGAAAAGCAAGATCGTTCTTGTGAGATCAATGAACGACAGTTAAGAGGAGAATTCATAAATCTGAAAGCCACGTTATCTACAAACCTCGCGACGGGTCGTGGATTGACAGAAATTATAGAACAAATAAAGCACAGTATTAAGCAATTGCCTTATGGCGCAGTACAGTTGCCTAAAGCTTGGGTGACAATTAGACAAGTTCTAGAGCAAGAGCCGCGCGACTATATTACGTTAGATGAATACGTGGACATATGTTGTGAAAATGGGCTGAATCACTTGCAAGAACAATTGCAGCTTAGCAAGTACTTGCATGAGCTAGGAATCATATTACACTTTCAAGAAGATCCAATCTTAAAAAAAATAATAATAATCAAACCGACTTGGGCAACAACTGCTATATATCAACTATTAGATAGTCCTGTAGTTGTCAATAATTCCGGCTGGTTTAACCGCGCTACAACAGGAGAGATATGGAGTAATCAACAATACTCCATAATGCAAGAAGAACTTTTACAGCTGATGGTAAAGTTTAAGCTTTGCTACAAAATAGCCGACGAGTCAGAATCATACGTATTTCCTCAACTGCTTCCATCTATACAACCTGAGTATGATTGGGAAACGAAAGACAACCTGAGTCTCCGATATGAGTACGAGTTTATGCCAAAAGGCATCCTCTCTCAGCTCATTATAAATCTCCATAGTCTTATTCCGAAACAGCACGTTTGGCGTAATGGTGTACTTCTATCTAAAGACCAGGCTTTAGCAGAAGTAGTTGAGAATTACCACAGACGTGAAATAGTAATTCGAGTTGGAGGTATATCAAAGCGTGATTTCCTATCAGTTATTACTTACGAAATAGATAAAATCAACTCTTCTTACAAACAGATCAAGTACAAAAAACTTGTCCCATGTAATTGTCAAACTTGTGCGAATAGCGCATCTCCCTATTTTTATGATCTTAATTTTCTATTAAAAGGGGCGGAGAGGCAACTCAGCAGCATCCAATGTCTAATAAGTTATGAGGATGTCAGTATCAGCGGCATCTTGCATAGCGTATTGGATGAGCGTGAACTGCTCCTGGTTGAATCAAACAAAACACCTATTTCTATAGTCAATCAGAACGCAGTTGAAACACGTAATTATATAGAGCAAATGAATACTCAAGGCTCAGCCTTGTTGCACGAAGCGAAGATATTGCTAGTGGGAGAACCTGATGCTGGCAAAACAACACTTATGAGAAAGTTGATAGATCCACAACATAAAGTGCCAGCAAAAGAAAGTTCTACCTTAGGCATCAATGTTTGTAGTTGGCAATTTCCTTTTCCTAAAAACATCGATATCGTTTTCAATGCTAGTATTTGGGATTTTGGTGGACAAGAGATTCAGTATACGTTGCACCATTTCTTTCTTACACCTCAATCGCTTTATGTTCTGCTTGTAGATGATCGCAGGCAGCATACAGAATTTGATTATTGGTTTAACATCATTAGAATTCTTGGAGGAAACAGCTCAATCTTAGTTGTCTTAAATGAAAAAAACTACAAATCAATTACAAATTTCAGTTTAAAGACTTACAGCGAGCGTTATCCTGAACTAAATATAGAACGCCGAGATGTGGACTTTTCAGTAGAAGATGGCAGGCTTGAAGGATTATCAAGAAAGATCCAAGAAATGTTATCTAACTTAGAGCATGTAGGTGATGAATTGCCTGCGAAGTGGATACTTATTCGGACAGAACTAGAGCAACTGAAGGGAAGAAACTACATTTCTGTAGAAGAGTATTTCCGCATATGTGATAGCCACGGGATTAAAGAAGAAGACAAAAAACTACTATTAAGCAAGTATCTGCATAACCTTGGGGTCTTACTTCACTTTCAAGATGATAGCAGCTTATCCAACACAATCTTTTTGAATCCTCAATGGGTAGTACACGGAATATATACTATTCTTTCTGATAAACAGATAGAGAAAAATAACGGAAGATTTAGCAAAACTTGGTTATTCAAGCTGTGGACAACCAAGGGATATTCCTTTCAAGAAAAGAACCTATTGCTAAATCTAATGAGAAAAGACAATCTTGATCTTTGTTATCAGATGAACTTTTCTCACAAAGATGAGTACATCTTTCCTCAGCTTCTACCTGCTGAGAAGCCTGACTATGAGTGGAACGACAAGCATAATCTAGAGTTTCGATTCCAATATCCCTTTATGCCGAAAGGCATTATACCTCATCTAATCGTCAGGCTATCAAGCTTCATCAGTAAGAACAACCTAGATACAGATCTGGTGTGGCAAAAAGGAGTAGTCTTTATAAAAAATGACGACATCAGGAACAAAAAAGATATAGACGAAGAAGAACTAACAAAAGCTGAAGTAATAGAGGGGATCAACAAAGATGGAATCCGCTCAATAAATATTAGGATTTCAGGACTAGATCAAGAGAAAAAAGAACTACTCGCTATCATCAGAAAAGAATTATTTGACATACATAAGAGATTTGGAAATATTCTTTTCCATCAGAAAATCCCTTGCAATTGTGAGGCTTGTCTCGCAAGTATGAATCCGCATTTCTTTGACTACGATTACGAAATAGTAAGACGGCTCCAGGCAAAAGTATATTTTATTGATTGCGGCAAAAGTTTTCAAAAAGTCGAGATTCCGAGGTTAATTCACAACGTGATAGGAGATTCGAAGAAGAATTTAGTTTCTGAAAAAGATAGAATAGCAAACACTATCTCTGTCAACCCCACTTTTAACTTAACCCAGCTACAAGGCCAGTCAACTATAAGTAAGGATGATTATTCTATGTCAAACATCAATCAGTTCGGAGATGGAGACAACATTGCTGGAGATAAAGTTATGAGAGACAAGATTGGGACTCAAATTAACAACTCTCAGAATCTAGCACAAGCAGCACAGGACATTAAAGAGTTACTGAACCAACTCTCAAAGGAATACCCCAATAATTCGGCAATTGTTGGTGCCAAAGCGATTGAAGTCATCGATAGTAAGCCTGCATTGAAAAAAAGAGTGATCAATGCATTAAAAGAGGCCGGTTCTACAGCATTAGAAAAGCTAGTTGATCATCCAGCCGTGAGTATTGTTGTGGCTGGCGCAAAGGGTTTCACTAACGATTGACGTGCTTAATTTCATACCCTTCAGTGAACCGACCTAATAAGTAATAGTACGAGCCCTGCTACACAAGGGTTTCATAGATGAGAAAAATCATGCTAAATCACCCTCCTCGTTAGGCAACGATAGTTGATTTAGAGAAAACTTCTATACTTAGCCAAATATCAGCCACTTTCTAAGCAGCCATCGTCAATCACTCATGGCTAAACATAAAGTGGGTGCTGATAAAGTTTCTATTTAGTTACAAACCTTGATCACATAATTGACACTCTACAATACGTAAGAGGCAAAGGTAAGTATCCCTTTTTATTCAGCCAATAACTATGGAAGATCCATTCAAGTCTGGTGTCGCGCTAAGTAATATTCAGATTCTCGGCCCCGCTGGTGATCGCAGCGAGCTAATCAATGGCGATTGGCTACCCATTAAGAACGTTGACGGTTATACGATTCGCGCTCAGCAACGACGAGTAGTTGGAAGAAACCAAGATGCGATTGACGACTATGACAAAGCTTTAGAAATAGCTCCTGACAGCGGAGACCTTTACTTCTATAAAGGCCAAACATATGTCGCTATGGAAAAAAAAGAGGATGCGATCGCTGCCTTTGAAACAGCTGCACTCCTCTTTAAAAGAGCTGGGATAGATCGCGAGAGCGCTGCCCGTCGATGGATAAGACGGCTACAGCACTCTCAGTCGCAGACTAATTCGCTCGAACTGGGCAACTCGTAGTAGTTGGGATGATAACGCCTCGCTCTATACCCAGCTCGACATATCCACCGATTGAAGCGGATACAACGCCCAAACCTACGGGCTCATCGAGGTAGAGTTCTTCGCTACCAGAAGTGACGTTACTCCAGGGCACTGAGAAACCTACCGGGGAACCATTCAGTGGAAGAGGCACAGCGCTTTCCGTGAAGCTAACAGCTCCCGACACATATACGAAGGGGCCTCGATAGCTTCTAAGTCGCCACTCTGCAATGACAGCTTCACCACCATCACCCCAAGGTTGACGCCAACAATCGATAATGACATGCCCGTCAGTGCCCTGGCTGTAGGATGCGCTGGTGCTGAAATCTTCTAGGTCTTGGAGCAACACCCCAGTATTAGCGCTGACTGGCAGCACTACTGATAGCACAGACACAGCAGCGAAAGCCTGTATAGCATACAATCTCTTCTTCATCAGAAATCCTCGCATTTGGATTGTTGAGAAGCAGCAAAACGCTTCTCTCAACGCGCCAGTGCGAAAGCACATTCCGCCTGATTGTGTTCAGACAGAACGAGAAAGATTGTTGTCCATTGCCAGTAAAAGCCTCTTTGATGCAGACAGGAAAGTGCTTTGCATCTACTTCAATTCAGAAACAAGAGAATATTTCAGGGTTGGCTGAAGAGTAAACCCGTCAAAGACGTAGATACTAGAGCGTCTTCTTCCAGCTCATCAATGCCCTTCTAGTAGCTGATTCCAGTGTCTTTGGCTTTCGTGCGCCTCTTGACTGTTCTAGCCTTGTTCTGAGCCTGCGAATGCTTTTTAGGCAGAGAGCTAGCCGCCTGTTCAACAGCAGCTTTGGCATACGTCTCCGGCTGACTGCTCTGCTTTGCTAGCGGGCTATGCTGCGCGATCGCTTCCTCAACTTCTTGAACAGAATGACCATCTTGAATAGCCTGCTTCGCCATTGCCTGATCAAGCGATCGCTGAACAGACGGATTCCCTGCAGCCACCCCCGCTAAGACACCGCTGTTTTGAGCGCTATACCTATCCCATAAAAGGCGTGAAGGAGAGATTGCCTGTGGCGGCTGATTAGGTTCAGACAGCTGCACTGATTCAGATACAGAAGAAACGACAGGTTGTTTGTTAGGTTGTACTACGACGCTTTCAGAAATAGGCTTAGGCGATATTTGTTGCACTTCCTCAGCCACTGTGAAAGGCGTAATCTGGCCCTGACGATAGGTGCCGAGCGGCTCAACGTTCATGCCCCACAACACCTTACCTTCGCTGCGAGCTGTAGATAGCTGCGTCATCAGCTTCTCAGGCGGCGCTTTCTCTACCTCAGCCCAACGCTCGCTATGATTCACCGCCAGCTGCTCATCAATCAGATGCTGGCCACCCACTCGAAGCGCAACCTGCTCCCCACCCTGCTCGGCCTGGGCGATGACAATATCACCCTCTCGAATCCCATAGTCAGCGTGTGGCTCAAAATCAAACGTTAAGTGACGACGACCCTCGCCCAGTGCAGCAACCTCAGCCTGAGTCTGCGAGATCGCAGGCAAGTCCATCACCTGCATATCAATCACGCGATCGCTCTTTGCATTCTTAGAAAAAGCCGCCATGTAGGTCGCCCCCTCTGGCAGCGCAACCGAACGGGCAGCCACCGCGCCGACCAGCCGCTGCTGGCCATCAGGCTGCATCACCGAGACTGACGACAAAGTAATCTCCTCTCCCGCTTTAGTAAGGAAAGCATCTTTGCCGAAGCGAATCGTATGAGGGTTATGTTCGATTAGCTCCTGGCCGACACCACTGGAAATTTGAAGCCGACCAACCTGAATTTCAGGCACATGTTGCAAGCGATCGCCCAGAACCTCCGGGAATTGCTTCATCACAATATGCCGCCCGCTATGCTGTCGCCATAGCGCCGTAGCTAGCTCCTGTCGGTGTGCTTCTGTGTCCTTTCCGGCTAGAGGTGCGATCGCCTCCTCAATGTATCGATTCGCCTCGTCAAAAAGCATATCTGTGTCATTCTGCTGCGCCCACGGTACATGACTGGTCACACTCGGCGCAGATACACTCAGCGTTTTATTGGGCCGCTGTAGCCGCTGCTCCAAGCCATGCTCCAGAACCGACGCTTGAGAAACGTAGCCCACAGCCTGAGTCCTGAAGATGCCTTCACTATCGACAAAACTCAGCTCTGCTGGGAAACGTCCTGCCGCAGACTTAGCCTGAACGTCTTTACTCACCCGAATCTTCCAATCGGACTGCATCCCTTCAGCTCGCCAAATTGGGAGTGTGCCCCGTTCGTCTCTGATATTCTGAAGCGTGAATCGCCGACTATCCGGCAACGCAACCTCCAGAGTGGGCTTTCGGTCTTCAGGTCGCCGCTGCTGTAATCTCGCTTTGCCCTTGATTGCCTTAGCCATCAGGCCGTTGTAGTTCTGGATGATGGCTTTTGTTTGCCACTCCTGCTGGTTCGTAGCAGCTTTTGCAAAGAGTGCCTGAAAGTCTTGGTGCAGACGCTCTTCTAGCTGAGCATCACAGTAGGCAGTGTTTACGCTTCGGATTCCCCAGGCAACCGGCTCTTCAGTGTTGGTAGGCATTTCCTTTCCACCTACATATACCTCTGGATTATTCTTGTTCTTTCTGAAAATATCTGGCTTATACTGCAACGCAACGACAAACTTATGAAGATCTTCATCGATACCCTTTGCGCTTTTCGCCATATCTACAGCAGTTTGTAGATTAACAGCATTGGGGCCGTTGGCGACATCCATAAACAGCTCAGCAGATCTCTGTAAGTAGATTTCTGTAGCTTTCTGCCTCTGTTTAGGGTCTCTGTATGCAGATGTCTCTTTCCATGCTCCCGCAATTTCCTCGATTTGCTCTCTATAGAAAGGAGAGAATTCTTGCGAGGTCAACCAATCGTCATCAGGAATCAAAATCTTTCCTATATCTACATTATTTAGCAGCTTATTACAGTGGATTGAAACCTGTTCTAGCAGAGTTTCTTTTCTATCAGCAGGCGCATATTCCATCTCCAGTGCCAGTGCCTGCAATGACATACCTGCATTGGCCACTTTTCCGGTTGGGTTATCTGCTGTGATTTCCCAGGCTCGCCAAGTGGCAGCAGAGCGAGATTCTTCTTCGCGCCAGGAATGTTTCTCCTTCTGCTGTTTAACGATTTCCGGAGGTTTAATCTCTGGCGCATTCCGTTCGGTAAATTCTTTGACTGCTGCTGGATACTCATCTGGCGTAATACGGTTCTCCTGCCCTTGCTCCATCTGATGAATCATCCGCTCGAATAGCGCTCGCCCCGTTTCATACTGCTGGTCTAGCGGTAGTGATTGAACTGACGCTAATTCATCTCGAATCTGCTGAGGCAAATCAGTTACGGTCGCCTGATAGCCAACAAAGAAACCGTTCATATCACCATCAAAATCGGTGATTGCAATATTCTTCGCTGTCCAGGGTGGCAGATAAGCAACACCGTGCTTAGAAAAAGCTTCCCTGTCTTGCTCTTGAATGGCTTTTGTATTGTTGATGGCGATCGCCGCCGCGCCGACGTTCGGAAAGGGCGAGCGGTAGTAGGCAACGATTGCCCCATGCGGCAAATCCTTATTACAGACCTCCCAAGGCTTGAGCTGGCTGTGGTGCTGAGCCATCGCTGATGGCACTGACGTACCATTCGTCGCGAGTCTGACCCACTCTCCCCGCACGTAGCGGGAGAGGCCATCGACGACCTTCGCTTGACCTGTCAGTTGACCATATTTATCAGCACTTAGCGTATCGTACAGCCAGTCCGGACGGGTCGCTTGAACTGAGTCTTCCTCCATGTCTTCGTATGGACGCGATCGCTCGCGTTCTTTTTGCTCCAGGTAGCGCTGACTCAGGGCCATAAAATCCCCCGTCACCTGAGCTAGCTCTTCAGCCTGGGCTTCAACCTTCGGGTTTATCTCCAGCCTGGTCGCCTCTGGGATTGTGTATTTAACCTGAGGTCCCACAGATTGCTGACCATACTGGCCCGTTGACTTCCTATTTACCCAGAAATCAGAAAGCTCTTTTACTCCTAGCGTAGATAGTCTACCGTCGTCTCCTTTGATGTCATTGCTAGAGATGATCGCGTCCACGCCGAGGCGATCGCACCACCGGCTGCTGGCCATCGTTCCCTTTGCAATTCCGGGCAGGTCCGGACTAGCGGCCCTGAACTGAACAACGCTTCGCCGTGCCAGCGCTTTCTCCTGGCGTTCAGCGATGGCGATTGCCTCATCCGCCTGCGACAGCTCCTGAGCTAAGGCCGAGATATCGCCACTCACGCCCGACTTTTCAGCAGCCCTACTCGCGATTTCATCACGCTCTTCCGTAGTCTGCAATGCCTGCATCATGCCCTCAGACACCAGCATTGTGCCGTCGCCCATTTTGTCATAGAGCGATTCCAACTGCTGGGCGGAAATAGATCTTCCATTTCTGTCTTGCAACTGTGCGCTTCCATGAGTTCTATGCTCATCGTCAATGACCAGAATACGAGCAGAGGGAATGGTTGTGGAGGCAACACCATCTGATGCAATTAGGCCACCGTAGGCAACAGAATTATGAGGAGAGTTACGGTCGTCAGTATAGATAGGCGCGACCGTCTCGTTACCTTGCATTATTAGCTGAGCGGTTGTGGGGTCAGTAAAGTAACCATCACTACCACTACTGAAAGTGAGCACTTTACCTTCAGCTTCTAAGCGCAAACGATCTGAGTCGTTGACACCCTCGTAAAACTTGGCAACAGAGAATTGAGCATCCAGTTCATTTGTCTTCAGCCACTGCTCAAGATAGGCATGTTCTACCTGCTTGATTGCAGGCTGCTGTCTGCCCTCAAGACTCTCCTGAATCGGTTTTCCAGTTTTGACGTCAAACCGCTGTATCTGAAGCATTCTCTTTCAATCTCTCAGCTCGCAATCGAGCAGCCTTCTTTCTGTATTCAGCAGCCATATTGCAATACCGAAGGGAGGCATTCATACGAGCATCAAACTCTTCGTCTGACACAGAAGAACCTTCAGGAATATCCCTTTCCGGTGGCAACGGGGTGAAGTCATATTCCTCGCTATTGGGATCGTAGTCATCGTGTAGGACCCCCGCAGCAACTAAATCATCGATGCTGGCACCGCTAGCCAGCTTCTCTTCCACAGATAAATCGCTCGTAGCATACTGATGCAGTTCCGCATCCCTGCCGAGTGATGGATCTACATTGCTCATACTGGTGCCAAATTGCGACATCTTATATGGTACTTAGCTAACTACCAGCAGTCTAAATACATCAGAAAAATTAAAAATTCATAGAGCTGAACACCCGATGTCAGGTAGTTCCAGCTCTATGAATATGAATTCGTATCTCAATCAGACTCTGCCCACAAGCAGGTGTTTTGGCGGATAGAGGCAAACTCACCGCCTGAGACAATCAGATGGTCTAAGACAGGAAGCCCCAACACCTTGCTGGCCTCAAGAAGCTGCTTCGTCAGGTGCAAATCTTCGCGGCTGGGTTCCAAGCTGCCAGAGGGATGGTTATGCGCGACGATACACCGTGTAGCACTCACTTGGAGTAGCCACCGAAATATCTCCCTCGGATGCGCGCATGTCTCCGTCGCTGTTCCAGTTGCGATTACCCGCATCGACAGCAACCGATGCTTTACATCAAGAGCAATTACTGCAAACTGCTCAACCGACTCCCAGGCGATATCGGCGACAACTTGAGCAGCAATTTCTGGGCCATCAATAACAGTACCAACATCAGGCAGATCTTTGTACAGCGCTCTGCCAAGCTCCAATGCACTTCGCAGACGCTCGGTTCGCTTTGGTCCAAGCCCCTGTATGCTAAATGTCCCCACTCTAATGGCCTCACGCAAGCGACATCGAATATTCGCTGCTGTCGGATTTTCATCAGTTGACAGGATGCTATTGACAACTTGTCCACCAAGTTCTGTAGAGCCAACAATCTCGCCTATCAGCTTGCTAACTTGCGAAGCGGCATATTTTGCTTCTTTTTCTCTTACATGCATGAGCCTGCTCATTAAACGTCAGCGGCTCATTGCGAATGCAAAAGGAAAAACCTCACTAGGAAAATCTAGTGAGGTCTGCATCTTTGGATATGAACGAAGTGCGATGAAGAAGCCCTTCCAGGTGAAGATAGCCAGCGATGTCTAATCACCAGGGCTACACAGACGAAAGCGCCTTTCAGCCGAGATAAAGACGCTACTGGTTGCTGCTCTAATAACCTCATCAGGGGCATTCATCCCGGCATAAGCTTGTTCAGCTGCCTGGTAGCAAACAGCATGAAGATTGGCCATTGAGAAGACAAAAGTCTCAATCTGCTGGCGTCGGTTCTCGGTAATCTGAGCTTGATGGGGCGGCAGTGATTGACCAGCAGGCTGCGGCGTAGGTTGATGAGCCTGGGCTGCTGGCTGGGGTTGCTGGGGCTGAGCCAGTTGTACCTGCTGCGTATCCAGCGGGCGGATGTTCCAGCTATCTTTGCCTCTGCTAGTTGTTGTAGGCGTCAACTCTACAGCCTGTCCTATACGTAGCTGTTTCGCCTCATTCGGTTTCAGCGCCCACCATAGCTTACCGTCCTGCAATCTGGATGATTCAAACAGAACAGATTGATAGGGGCCATAATTGCCGGTTTTCTCGGCCATGATGTGAGCGACAACTGCCATGATGGGTGCAGCCTGAACTAATGCCATTGTTCTTTCTCCTTGAAGTTAGCGATTGAGTAGCTCTGAAACAACAGATTGAAGACATCTGTTGAATGAGTCATAAGAGAGGCGGCTATACGCTCTTCCCTCTAAGTCATCGTTGCGAACGCAAACTTAGCCAGAGCCTCTTAGGAAAGAAGCTCTGGCCGGTCACGTTGATGTACTTATGTAGGGAAAGTTGAGATGTCGTTGGCAGTGCGGTCATCAAGTATGCCAAGCAAATTGATGTACTCTGCTAGCGAAATCTCGTGCCAGTCTTCAGATAGAACAAAACGATGGAGCGTAAATCGATAGATCTGCTCGTCCGCGTCCCACTTACCGCCAACGCCGTACCAGCCCTTAGCCACACCGTTAGCCACTTCCGCCTGCGACTCGCCAGCTTGCCCATGAGCAAGACAGCGGTGAACATATCTGCGATCGCTATCGCGCTCAACAACAGTCACCAGAAGATAGAAAGCAGCTTCTGTAATGTCAGGAATAAGCGTCAGATCGTTGCTGGTAAACACCGTCGAATAACAATCAGAACGCTGCGAGTCGCTCAGGACTTTGGGCAAATCGACGAACTGAACGTCCACCCGATACTGCTTAGCCTTGAGAACCCGCGCAATCCGACCGTAAGCAAGACTATGTGGACAGCTCACGCGAACTATCTGCCCAGCCTCAAATCTAGTTTCCATAAAAGAAATCCTCATTCAGCGGTGCTTCATGGCGAAAGCAAGGCTGAACGAGGATAGGGATATCAGGCACTAACGAAGGTGAACGCTGACAAGCTGTTTGGTGAAGGCATCCTGCTTCTGGCTCCGGCTACCGTGACAAACAGAGTTGAATGCTCGCTCGCCGTAGCTGCCTCTGGAGTGCCAGTTCTGGTATTCACTCACCGCTTCTCGCAGGCCAAATAGCGTCTGGTATGCCGACAACTTCTCGCTGCCAGCGCCAGCACCTTTGAACAGCTTGAAGCAAACCTGAACGGGACGAGGCTGGTCTTCCCAGGGAAGATCTACGTTGCCAAAGGCTTTGATCAGATGCATCCGCGCCTCACTGTCTTCGATTCCAACTTCGGCCAGCTGATTCAACGTCTGCTCATACTTTTCAACGCCTTGATAGGCGGCTTCGAGATAGTCGCGAACGCTCTGGGCGTCAAATTCTCTCATATGATTGAGGGTACGACCTTTCACTTTCACCAATCGAGTTTGACCATTAGTGCAGACCAGACGATTGAAGAAGATGCGAATCTGAAGTGCCTTACCGCTGATGTGATGCTCAGTCAGCAGCAGGCGCGTCTCCAGAATATCGCCGACGTGCTTGACATCGATCTGGTGCTTCAAGCGAGCTGTCGCAAACAGTGACTTACCGCCGTGCAAGCAGCCCAGGCGCTCTATCTGAAGATCGTCACCGCTGCTCGCGCAGAAGTCGTGAAAGGCTTCGACGATCTGTTTATTCTGAAAAGC
This sequence comes from Cyanobacteria bacterium J06614_10, assembly GCA_038527325.1. Lineage (GTDB taxonomy): Bacteria > Cyanobacteriota > Cyanobacteriia > Phormidesmidales > Phormidesmidaceae > Phormidesmis. The sequence continues at coordinate 17,691 of JBCBFY010000002.1, read as the reverse complement.
ATTGCGACGCGGCCCAAAGCGATCTAGCACCATGCCAGTATCAGAGCGGTAGGCAATGGTGTTCTTATCGTCTTCAAACTGGAAGTAATCGCCGTAGCAGTAGGGAGACTGTTCTACCGTCCAAGCAAGCCCAGCGGCTTCAAGCTGCTCATCAATGCTCATCTCAGGGGTAACTGCGATGCCGATGTTACGATGCCATTGTCTGTTGGTCATATGAATGTCCTCCAAGTGGACTCCAGCTAAGCTAAAGTCCTGTTCAGACACCCGTTGCGAACGCAAACCCCGCCTACTTTTTCCAAGTGGGAAATGGCCGCATGTTCTGGATCAGAGAGGCGATCGCCTGCACGGACTCAAGCGTCCAAAACAGCAGCAGCTCAACAGGGCAGGTGAGTAGCAGGATAAGGACGAACATTGGCTTTAAGGGTTCGATGAGTTGTAGGGATTGCAAGGTTTCTTTGATGACCCTCTGCTGCGCGAGCGATACCTCCAAGACACCGACACTCAAATCAGCTAGCCAATGTCCCTGTTGAAAACTCCAGCCACTGATCAGCTCCATCAGCGCTAGCTCCGCCCAAGTCCACGGATTGTGCAAGGCACCGTTAAGAACATCGTGACTGCTGCCGAGTACACACAGGGAGCAAGATAGGCGAGTATTGCCAGACACATATGCCCAGTGGCAAGGGAAGCCTGCGACCGCCTGCTCGATATCACCCGACTGATAAAGGCGAACTCGACGAGCAACATCATCGCAGGAAGTGCCGTTTTCTTGCCAAACATCTCCCAGACTCCAGTGATGAATAGGGTGCCAAGTGAGCGCAAACCGACCTTTCCGACCAGAGTCGAGCCAGTGCTGATATGCTTGCTCAGCCCATGCCTCTTTCTCCGTAGCTGATTTACAGCTCGCAGGTGTCTTGTACCAGACAGAAGCAATATCGTTGCGGACCTGATAGCGCGGCTTCTTGGCACGGGCAGACGATTCCTCCGCCCGTAGGCCAATGGCACAAACGACAAAATCGTACTGCCGCAGAAACTTATCTGAGGGCTGCACTTTTTCGTGCTTGGTGCAGTAGCGAGCGCTGGCGCTACTCCAGAACGGCTTATCCTGTTGCTTGGCCAGCAGCGTCTCGTGGCGGCGTTGCCATTCGTCAATCATAGGTCGAGCGGGATACAGTTTAACTAGCGAGATGTTCAGATCCGTACAAAGTCGACGCAGATGCTCGCTGACACCCAGCCATTCAATACGGCCCAAGTCGCAGAAGAGCCCAAACAGGTCTCCCTGCCAGTCATTTTCTCGATGCTGAGTAGACAGAAAGTGCAGCATTGCATCGCTGTCCTTTCCACCGCTAACAGAGATAGCCAGGTCTGCGCCTTCTTCTAAAACAGTTTTCATGAAACTCGGAACAGGCTCTTGTTTAGAAGAAATATCGAAAAGAGAGTATTGCTTAAACATAGCTCAACGCTTTGATGGGCAATGCCTCAAAGCGAAAGCTGTTGTCTGCTTGACTAAATAAAAAAGTCTCCTAGCCGTAGCTAGGAGAGAAAGACGTACATGAATGCTAAGTTGGAACCCATTCAGAATTCGGCAAGACGTTCGAGCATTTACTTCCTACCGCTGCGTCAAAACGGGCAGTCTAGTTCAAATAATCGACAGACTCTGGCGTAATCACGAGGCAATTGCTCTAAAGACGCTGCCGCTCTTGTCTTGCAGAAGCCATCGGCAGCATAGAGAGAACCATCGGACAGCTTGAAAGTACGGGCGCAGCGCCAGTTAACGCATTCGTCGCAGCTAGGCACCCAATCTTTCCACATGTCTACATCGATCTCAGGTAGCTTAGATAGCTCCTTGATGATCGCAGCTTTACCCCAGCGCCGCACGAGCTGAGTCAGTTCAGATAGGGCAAATTCCCATTCTTCTGCGGCCTGATCCTGATAGGCTTCACGCTTTGTTTGTTCGAGTGTTTGCATGGTGAATCTCCGAATATAGTCACCACCCCGCTGCAAGGGCAGCGCTGGAGCCTTCATGACTCCAGCGGTAGTTCCATTTGCTCGTTTCTGAGAACGACATCAGCCTTACGACAACGGCGATCGCGCTTCGCACCACCAGACGAGAAAGCGTCCAAGTCAAACAGCGTTGTTCGCACCGGGAGACTGTCATCCTGAGAAGATGCGTTTTGCTGGGGCATAGGCTCAGCAGAAGCTGTCGCTGTCTTTTCCTGAGCCGTGCTGGTATGCGGATTACGGTTGTTGTCCCCTAGCATGAGCAAGTCTCGAAGAGCTTTCTCTAGTCGCATGGATCGTTGCTTCTGCTTCAACCACTTATCAAACAATCGCAGCTGAGGCGTAGGGCGGCTTTCCCAGAACTCCATGCTAAGCGTATTGCCGTGACGGACGACAGCTTGCAGACCCAGCGCAGAGAGCTGTATATACGTCATATTGAAGGCATCGCGGCTGATGTCCGTGCAGTCAAACTGAACGCAGGAGCAGGGATGAACACCTTGGCTAGCAATTTCCTCAGCGCTGGCAATCACCAACGCCCCGCTTCCTGATGCTGGCTCAGCAACAAGGAGCAGACCTTTCGCTTCGACATGCGCCCTTACATCACCGAAAGTCATCTTCGCCATCGCTCTACAAAGATGATAGGGCGTGAAGAATTGACCACCACGACGGTTCAGCAACTCCGCCTCTGAAGCTATCTCACCCAGGAAGTCGCCATACCCGATATGATGGGCGAATGTGGTGATGTGCAGAAGTTTCGAGAAAGCATTCAGCTCTTCACGACTGTAAGGTTTGATTCGCTCCAGGTAGTTTTTCTCAAAGGCTTCGAAGGCAGTGTCTTTATCCAAATCACCGCTTTGATATGGAAGCTGGTGGAGTGCGATCGCAGCAATCTCCAACCAATTACTAAACAGCGTATGAAGTGAACGTCTGCCTTTACCAGCGCCTCGAAGCGAAGCAACAAACTGCTTCTTCAATTCTGAATATTTCATCTTTCGCGATAGGTGATGTGCGTCTCACCCATCGCGAAAGCGTTACTCAGCTATCGCATCAATACCTAAAGCACATAAACCCCGGACTTAGGAAATAGTTCTGAGTCTGGAGTCTTCGATACACTGCATTGCCTTCTCGTATTGACTGATCAGCTCACATTTTCGACACGCACGGCCACCTTTACGGACTGTGATGTTGAAGATATTTCTCAGCGCTGTTCCTCTCAACTCTTTTACCTTCCAGATACGCCAGTTGATAGGCTCACAGACGATTTCAGAATTGTTTGTCTGCAACGAAGTAGGAATCTTTTCGGCCTGTACTGGTGAATTGGTTACCTGAGCACTAGATTCGTCGAGCTTCTCCGTTACAGCTTGAGGTTTTGTTGTTTCGGGAATAGCAGCAGATTCTCTGTTCTCCGATATTGGATGCGTCATAACGAAATGGACGAATGCAATTCCAATACAGATAGGGCCTGCGTAGATTGTGAGAGTCAGTACATTTGTTACAAAATTGTCAATAATTTCAAGCATTTCTTTTTACCTCGGATGAGTCAGTTTTTCTTCAGCCACATGCTGTATAAGTTCTGCGCGCAGGCGCTTACAACAAAGGGAACGAGCAGAAAACACTTACCAGTTGTTGAATGGCATAAAGAATCTAAACAGTTGGTGTGTTACTTTGGAGACTCGTCAAGCGACTACTGCTAAGAGAAAAAAACGTAACAGGTACGCCTAATAAAGCGGTAAGTTTTGACTGTCAAGTGACGAATTCTGGCTCGCGCAATGCTGCTATTAAGAAACTTTTACGCTATGTAATTGATCAATATGCGACCGCTTTGAGTCCGATTTCCTTACGCATAGCGGGAGATAGACGGGCGGCGACGGATAGGGCTGGGCTCATATTGGCGGTAAGCGAAGCCATGCCGTAGGCTTATCACACAATGCGGTGAGGTAGGAACCAAGTTTTAGACGATCTGATCCCCCAAAGTGTCACCTCCTTTTGAACTGTCCCTGCTTGAGTAGCTCATTCTCCCTGGCTTTGACGTCTTCTACTATGGTGACGTAAATATGACGTAAGTATCAAGAGATTTCAAATGGTTTATATAAGAGCTGTTGCGAAATAGTACTAGGAACAGAGGTAGGTTGACTGTCTCTTTCCATCCTTCCGTTTTCTCCTATGCCGCCTGTAGGTAGAAGTTCCATAGCCCGGCTGCTGTGACCATCAGCTGGTCATCAAAGCCCGGCTTGCGGTTGCGATAGATATCCGCCACAGCTTTGTAGCGTTTCGTCCCGCCAAAGGCATGTTCGACGACCACGCGCTCGCCGCTGAATAGTCGGTTGTCTTCTTTCTGCTCTGGCGTCAACTTGCCACCCCTCGGCTTTTTGTGCGGGATCTCGATGTTCTCATATTCGCTCTCGAACCCCTTAAAGCCCAAATCTACCTGAATCGGAACATCAATCGGAATATGCTCGGCCAGCTCAATGCAGTCCAGTATGCTTTTATCGTGGACGCTGCCATCGTGAGCAGGGGTGAGTAGCAAAATCCGCTTATCCTGGTCGCTCAGACCCAGATGCTTGCGGCTATTACGCTTTTTCTTCCCGCTATAGGTCTGCTGCTGACGGTCTTTGTCTTTGGGACGTTGAATCGGACGCTCAACCCCATCGAGGATGACGCGTTCGGCTTCTGGGAAACAGCGGATGAACTCAGCTACATTATGCAGCTGACGCTTCGGCAGCACCAGCTCCTTTCCTAGCGCAGCTTCCAGAACAGGCCGCAGGCGACGAACCCAGCGATACGCCTGAGACCGGTCGAAATCAAATATGATGCCAGCCAAGTCGAACGTCGGATAGCACTTAAAGTAGAAAAGCACGAAGAAAAGCTTGTCTTCAATCTCTAACAGAATGGGTTTACGACCGCCGCCAGGGGCACGCTTGCGGCCAGCGGTCATCGGATAACTTTCTTGATAAGCCTCCTCGAAGCTCTCTAGAAGCTGGTCAAACGCTGCCAGGTTCATCCCAGTGAGGGAGCGCATTAGACGGTCATTTTTGAACACGCGGTTGAGATCCAGCATCAGCGTTGAGGCCGCTTTACGAAGCGACAAGGGTTTCAGCCATTTTAGCGCTTTATTTCGCAACAGGTCTATAGATGTAACCCTAGTAGGAACCTATTTTACTGACAAGCGTCAGTTTTAATCAGAACTCTTTCCTGATCTGCTGTAGGAAAGATGGGCTAGCGGAGAGTCAAGACTAAAAAGTGAGGCAAGTGATACCTGTAAATCTTTCGTAGTAGTGCCTCTAGGAAAGACTTAACCAACAACTAAGCTTTAACGTTGCAATAGTAGCTGAGCCGCTATTCCCTTTATCAAGGCCAAGGTTTGTTGTATGACTTCTCACGGCAAGTTTTCACCGAGGAACCGCATTTGACGGGTTCTTGTGAGTTCTTTAAGACATTGCACATCGATATAAAATGCCATCTGCCGATTTTTATTTATCTGAATATTCGAACGTAGTTGACCTGCTTGGGACTCGCGCACATCAATATGCTGATAAAACTGCTTTTGTTTTAGCTGAAGGGGTCAGTTGGCGTAATGGCGCACGGCGAGAAGATCAGGCAATAGATCGCTCGAATTTACGTTCTGATATTACCTATGGGCAGGTATGGCAGCAAGTGATTGCGATCGCAGCTATGCTTCAGCAGCAAAAGGCATTTGGCGAGCGAGTGCTGATCATTCAAAAACCAGGGATTGGTTTTATTACGGCGTATTTAGGTTGCCTGTGCGCTGGCGCGATCGCAGTTCCGGCCTATCCACCTCGGAAGAATCATCACTTTGAGCGGCTGCAAAGCATTCTTTCCAGCGCTGAGGCCAGGTTCGTATTAACCGATCAGCAGAACATAGACAAGTTTCAAACGCAGGCTCAAAACTGGCCGGCGTTGGGCCACGCCATTTGGATTGCCTCAGACAGTGTTCAGCCTGAGCTAGCAGCGCAATGGCAGCATTTGAATATTCCAAGCGATCATCTGGCGATGTTGCAATATACGTCAGGATCGACCGGGCAACCTAAAGGTGTGATGATTCAGCATCAGCATCTGCTGCACAACGCTTTTTTAATTCATGAGTGCTTTCAGACGCACGATGCTAATGCTGCGGTTAACGTCTGCTGGCTGCCGCCTTATCACGATATGGGTTTAATCGGTGGCATTTTGCAGCCGCTGACGGTTGGCGCTTCTACAGTATTGATGGATCCGGTTGCGTTTCTACAGCGCCCAATTCGTTGGCTAGAAGCCATTCATCAGTATAGAGGCGTTGTTTCAGGCGGTCCTAACTTTGCCTACAGCCTCTGTAGCGATGCGATAAAGCTAGATGACTGTGCTGATTTTGACTTGAGCAGCTGGGAAATTGCGTTTGTTGGCGCAGAGCCGATTAAAGCGCAGGTATTAGAGAAATTTGCTAAAAAATTCGCGCCGCTTGGTTTTCGAGAGCGCGCCTTTTTGCCCTGCTATGGCATGGCTGAAGCAACTTTAATGGTCACGGGAAGAAAGGGGCTGCGCAAGAAACGAGTGGACACGTCCGCGTTAAGAGAACATCGCGTAGTAAAAGCTAGTGTTAGCCGTAGTGAAGTAGCCAAAGAAGAGAAAACAGGTCAAGAAGAGAAAGCGGTCAAAGCAGAAAATTTGGTGAGCTGTGGGCTTCCGATTGACAAAGTGCAGGTGAAAATTGTCGATCCCCATACCTGCAAACCCTGCAAACCGGAGGAGATTGGCGAGATTTGGGTTAGTAGCGACAGCATTGCAGTGGGCTACTGGCGATCGCCTGAACTCACCAAAGAAACGTTTATCGATAGGGACGACAACTCGCTGCGATTTCTTAGAACTGGGGACATGGGCTTTTTAGACGAGGGTGAACTATATGTCACCGGGCGGCTAAAAGAGCTGATGATTATTCGAGGGCGAAACTTTTATCCGCAGGATATTGAGCAGGCCGTTCAGGCCAGCTATGCCGGACTACGGGCCAGCAACGGCGCGGCCTTTACGATTTCTTATGACAGCGAAGAGGCGCTGGTTGTTGTTCAAGAAGTTGAGCGCACCGCACTGAGAAAGCTAGATAAAGACGCAGCCATCAAAGCTATCCGACGAGCCGTGGCCGAACAGTTTGAGCTACAGACAGCCGCGATTATCCTCGTTAAACCTGCGCAGCTACCCAAAACAACCAGCGGCAAAATACAGCGTGGTCGCTGCCGAGAGAAGCTTTTAGATCGGTCCCTAACTGTGGTGCATAGCTGGTCTACTTTGCCAGATTTGTGTAACGAGGCTGCGCCACGCAGCAGTTCTACCTTAGATGAGGCTCCCGTACCCAGCGGTGTTCAAGCAGTTGATGAGACGCAAGGATCTAGGAGGTGGCAACAGCTCATTCAAGATTGGCTTATAGAAAGCATTTCTAAGCATCTAAAGATTGAGGCCGATCAGCTTAAGCTTAGAGAGCCGTTAGCCGACTATGGTCTCAGTTCTTTGGTGGCTGTGCGTCTCTCGGGGGAACTTCAAGACTGGCTAGAGTTGCCGCTAGATCCGACGCTGCTTTACGACTATCCCAGCATTGAAGCGCTTTCAAAAGAACTTGCGAAGCGTAAGCAAAATACGGCATCTAAAAATACAGCAGATAAGAGATCCTCCTCAGACGATCTACCTGAGATTGAACTACCTAGCCATCCGCAGCGGCGAGATGCCAATGATGATATTGCTGTAATCGGGATGGGCTGCCGGTTCCCGGGTGCCGCGACTTTGGACGACTACTGGAAACTGCTGCTAGACGGTGAGGATGCGGTGCAATCGGTGCCGCCTAGCCGCTGGGATGTTGATGCCTACTACGACGCAAGATCGGGCATCGAAGGTAAAATGACGACGCGCTATGGCGGATTTATTGAGAACGTCGATCGCTTTGACGCGCAGTTCTTTAAAATCTCGCCGCGCGAGGCAGCCAGCATGGATCCACAGCAGCGGCTACTGCTGGAGGTCGCCTGGGAAACGCTGGAGCAGGCTGGCATCGCGCCCAGCACCCTCAAAGGCAGCCAAACGGGTGTGTTTGTGGGGATGAGCAGTAATGACTATAGTCGGCTAAAGCTAAAGCAACAGCTACCGCCTACCGCCTATTTTGGAACAAGTCACGCGCTGAGCATTGTGTCTAATCGACTCTCTTATGTGATGGACTGGAGAGGGCCGAGCGTCACTGTAGATACGGCCTGTTCTTCGTCACTGGTGGCAATTCATCAAGCCTGTCAGAGCTTGAAAATGAAAGATTGCGATCTGGCGATCGCAGGCGGCGTTAATATTATTCTCGATCCGGATCTAACCGTTGTTTTCTCGCAGGCTCAAATGATGGCGGCTGACGGTCGCTGTAAAACCTTTGATGCAACAGCTGATGGCTATGTGCGAGCAGAGGGCTGCGGCATGGTTTTACTAAAGCCCTTGAGCGCGGCGCGGCGCGATGGCGATACAATTTTTGGCGTCATTAAAGGCTCTGCCGTAAACCAAGACGGGCGTAGTAACGGTCTGACCGCGCCCAATGCTCAGTCTCAGCAGGCGGTGATTACCCAAGCGCTGAAGGCGGCCCGAATTTATCCCGATCGAGTTAGCTATATCGAAGCTCATGGCACTGGCACAGCGCTAGGCGATCCGATTGAGGTGAACGCACTGAAAGCAGTTTTTGAGCCGAGGCGATCGCTTCAAAATCCGCTTTATATCGGTTCTGTCAAAACCAATATTGGTCATCTGGAATCGGCTGCGGGTATAGCTGGCTTTATTAAGGTGATACTTTCTTTGCACCATCGGACGATTGTGCCAACGCTGCACTGTAAGCAAATTAATCCGCTGATTGACATCGCCAACACACCGATTGAAATTGCTCAAAGCAAGCAGCTTTGGCAAAAGCAGTCTACCCCCCGCTACCACGGTATTAGTTCATTTGGCTTTGGCGGTACAAATGCCCATCTAGTAGTAAGCGAAGCACCGGCAGTATCGCCAAGTTCTTTGCCCACACTATCAGCCCAAAAATTACCCAGCCAGAAGTCATCTAGCCAAAAGTCTCTCAAAAGAGACGCAGACAGACTGCCCGCGCAGCCTCTTACAGACACTCTTGAGAAAACAGCGTCTTTCGAGAAGCCCCTTAAGAAGAAAAAGCGTCCCTACCACCTAATAACGCTGTCGGCAGCAACGCCTGAGGCACTGCAAGCGCAAGTTGAGCAATATCGAAAGTTCGTGCTTGAGCATCCAGAGGTAACGCTTGGCGACTTATGCTTTAGCGTTAATACTACGCGCGAGCGACTGGCGTGGCGAATTAGTTTAATCGTTCAATCCCGTGACGATCTGCTAGAGCAGCTTGCTTCACAAAATATTCAGCAAAGATACAAACCGGCAGCTGCCGCTGCCAACCGATGCGCTTTTCTTTTTGCCAAGCAGGGCAACCCTTGGCAGGTAGGCTATCAGCTCTATGCAACCCAGCCTCAGTTTAGAGCGCAGCTCGATCGCTGCGATGAGATTTTGCAGCCCATCTGGCAGCGATCGCTGGTATCACTGCTCTATACCGACGTAGATGGGCAGTCGCTATTGCAAGACGCTTACTACGGGCGTCCGGCGCTGCTTGCTGTGCAGTATGCGATCGCTAGTCTTTGGATGAGTTGGGGGGTAGTTCCTAGCGCTGTAGCAGGAGATAGCTTTAGCGAACTTATAGCAGCCTGCGCAGCAGGCGCAACAGATTTACAGGCAGTACTACAGCAAGCCGCTCAAAAAGAAAGGCCACCGCAAGCAATTTCTACACCTGACCAGCAAAACGCTCGGTTGGATCAGAAAACGCAAGCCGGAGCAGCATACGACCTGACTCAATTAGAAGCGACGGGCTGTGATGTCTGCATTGAAATAACACCTAGTTCATTACGACCGCCTTTTGTACAGAAAAAGCTGTTGTTTGTTCCTGCAATTAACAAAGCTTCAGAAGATTGGAAGACCCTTTTTAGGGGGCTAGTAGCGCTAGATCGTTTAGGAACACCCCTGAGCTGGCACAAAATTGATGGCCCTTATGGAAATCGGCTGTCTAATTTGCCGACCTATCCTTTCCAGCGTCGGCGTTACTGGTTTGACAATAGCAATCACACTAGCAGCGTGACTGCTAGCACGGCTTCTCAGGAATCAACATCAAGTGATGTAGTAACACCAGGAACCGCAACAGCCGTCGATTCGTCACAGATACATTTAGCACCTCAATTAAGCACGTTCTCAAATGGCTCAAGCTTGTCGCCGTCAGCACCAGAAACAACCTCACCTGACGCCGCACCACCGACGACTCATTTGACAGCACAGTTGGAGGTCGACAGTAGCGCAGCAACCTCTGCTGAGGCTATGAACGATATTGAGCAAGTGATTAGCAGTCAGCTCAGCGTGCTAGAAACGCTAATGACTCAGCAGCTAGCTGTTCTAGAAGGTGGAGCAGGCGATATCTCGTTGCCGACCTCCCCCCTTGTTGAAAACGGGCCGTTTGAAGACAAGCCGCTAAAAAATAAGCCGACTATAGATGAACCGCTCGTGCACGAGCTGAAATAAGAGGAAATCGCTTACACGCCTGAGCATTTGCTGAGATCTTAGGCGCAAGAGGAAGGACTTCTACCTCAGCGCTCAACTTTAAATCACTCTATTCTTAGGTTTTTTACGTATATAGCGATGATTCAATCACTGCACTCCGAGTTAGCTAGTGCCAATGCAGGCTGTGATCGGGAGATTGTTTTTCTGTTCCCAGGGCAGGGATCTCAGTATCCCGATATGGGCCAGCAGATGTTCGAAACTCATAAGGTGTTTCGACAGGCAATAACAAATTGTGCAGAGATCTTGAGAGATATTCTTGATGTACCGCTGCTGGAGCTGCTTTATCCGAGTCTATATTCTCCTAATCATCCATCAGAGAGAATCCATGAGACCAGCTATGCTCAGCCTGCGCTATTTGCCGTTGAGTATGCTGTTGTCGAACTCTGGAAATCTTTAGGCGTTGTTCCGACAGCGGTGCTTGGCCACAGCTTGGGAGAGTACGTTGCCGCTTGTACAGCAGGTGTTTTTAGTCTCGAAGATGGTCTTAAGCTTGTAGCCCGTCGCGGGCAGCTTATGCAATCTTTGCCGAAGCTCGGCAGTATGGTTGCTGTGACTGCAGACGAAATGACTGTTGAACAGAGGCTGGCTGGCATTTCTGGCGTTGCGATCGCGGCTTACAATGGACCCGATCGCCTCACCATATCTGGAGAAAAGGGTGCGATCGCAGCAGCCATAGCCCAACTTCAGCAAGCCGACATTCGCACCAAGCCGCTCAGAACCTCTCACGCCTACCACTCGCCCTTAATCGAGCCGATACTGGCAGATTGGGAGCAAATGGCCAAGACTATTCGATATAGCACTCCACATCTACAGTTCTTCTCTAGTCTGACTGGCTCAGCGCTGAGTTCAGAAGTTGCAACCTCTACTTACTGGGTAGAGCAAACTCGGCAGCCCGTACGTTTCCACCAGGGTCTTAACGCCCTAATCGAGAACGGCTATCGCCTTTTTATCGAAGCAGGCCCCGCTCCCGTTCTCACTCGATTGGGTCAAAGACTGCAATCAGCGCAAAGCTCAAAATGTCTTTGGTTGCCCAGCTTACACCGCGAAAAAGAAGACTATCAAACGTTGCTGTCCAGTTTTGGACAGCTATTTTCTTACGCATCGTCGCCATCTACATTCTCCTCTGGAACTGCTATGCAGCCTTCACTATCGCTCTCTTCATCTTCGAGCCGGAAGTCACAAATTTTGCAGATTTTGCAAAAGTATGTCAGCCAAAGCCTGGGACATCCAGCTCCGGTTGATCCAGAAGCATCGCTGATTGAACTTGGCGCAGACTCTATCAACCTAATTGAGACCGTGCAAACGCTGGAGCAGATATTTGATATTCAGGTATCTATGCACCAGCTATTTGAAGAGTTAACGACGCTGAATTCAATCGCTGAGCATCTCGATCAAACGTTAGCGGACGATTGGCTTCTGCCAGAGATCTTCCAGTCCTACCCTGCTGTCACTGAAGTCACTACTGATAAACTCACTACTGGTAAAGCTGCTACCGGTAAAGCCGCTGCTGAAGCTACAGAGCCGTCTGTTGACAAAGGGGCTAATGATAAAGACACCAAACTGCCTGCCTTTCAAGGCGCTAAACCGTCATCAAAAACGGCTGTGCCGCTATCTGCAGACACTAAACTCCATTCGCCAACACAACCGCTATCGCCCAGCCATACAACGCCACGGCTTGCGCATATTATGCAGCAGCAGCTTTCGGTTATGCAGAGCGTTATGCAGCAGCAGTTAACAGTCTTGCGGCGCTGCGCTCAAAATACAACCCCAAGCCGCCAAAATGGCAACAGGCCCAATAAATTGAATAGGAAGCCGATGAACGGCTATTCAAATGGGTATAGCAGTGATAGCGCGGTTGGCTATAGCAACGGCAATGATAACGGCCAGAAAAAGGCTAGAAAGGTTGTTGATAAAGCTGCTGAGAAAGCTATCGAAAATTTTCAACAGAAGTTGATTGATATCGATTGGTCTGAGTCAATAGATTTCCAGCCGTCGCGGCGCTCAGCAACAGATGTTCCCCGCTTGGTTAAGACTAAGCAAATTGAGCCAAGAACAGACATTTCCAAAACCACATTTCCGCTCTCCTCAGCTCAGCAGCGGCTCTGGTTTCTCGATCGTTTTGAGGGTGCTAGCGCCACCTACAATTTGCCCTTCGCGCTGAGACTCTCTGGCGAGCTAGATATTGCTGCTCTCAGGCAGTGCCTCAACAAAATTGTTGAGCGGCATGAGGCACTAAGAACTCGCTTTGTAGAAGCTGCTGGTCAGGGTATGCAAGTTGTGCAGCCACCTTTCATTCTAGAGATGCCCGTTGAGGCGATCGCTAGTGAACAGGCGCTGACTCACTGTTTGCAAATAGAAGCACAGATCCCGTTTGACCTAGAAGCAGGCCCCTTACTGCGGGCTAAGCTGCTGCAAACAGCGCCAAATCAGCACATATTGCTGCTGACGCTGCATCATATTATCGCTGATGGCTGGTCAATGGGCCTGATCGTTCGAGAAGTGATGGCGCTTTACAAAGATGGCGATCGCTCTGCACTACCAGAACTGCCCATTCAGTATGCTGACTACAGCGTTTGGCAACAGCAGCAGCAGCAATCAGAAGACTTCAAAGCTCGACTCGAAAGTTGGGTATCTCAACTGAGTGATGCGCCCCCGCTGCTTAAGCTACCGACTGACTTTCCTCGTCCTGCGGTGCAGAGCTTTAGAGGGGGGGTGGTGCGCAAAAAGGCTTCGGCTGAGCTCTCTGAGCAGCTAAAAACCTTTAGTCGGCAGCGGGGTACTACGCTGTTCAATACGCTCATAACTGCTTTTTCGGTGCTGATGTACCGTTATAGCAAGCAGAGTGACATGGCAGTGGCTACGCCGATTGCTGGTCGCGAACACCCCGACGTGAAGAATCTGATTGGGTTCTTTATTAACACGCTGCCACTGCGGCTACAGCTTGCTGAAGACGACTCGTTTGAAACATTGCTGAAGCGAGTACAGGGCGTCAACCTTAAGGCTTTCGACAATCGTGATATCCCGTTTACTCAACTGATTGAGGCGCTGCCGCTTGAGCGCGATCCTAGCTATCTGCCGCTGTGTCAGGTCATGTTTGTGCTGCAAAATGCACCTCAGGCAAAGTTTGAGCTACCTGATCTGACGCTAGAGAGCCTTTCAACCCATGCTGGCATTGCTCAATACGATCTGACGCTGTCTACTTTTGTAGAAGAAGATGGCTTGGTCTGTGAATGGGAGTACAACAGCGATTTGTTCGCGGTAGAGACTGTTGAAAAGATGGCGGCTCACTTCGAGCATTTGCTGGGGCAGGTTACTCAAAATACAGGTGATTCGGTTGCTCGTCTGCCGCTGCTAGCTAGTGCTGAACAACAACAAATTCTTGAGCTGGCTAGCTGCCATACTCGCGTTAGCGAGCCGCTGCGCCCGGTGCATGAATGGTTTGAAACGCAGGTAGAACAGTCTCCTGATGCGGTTGCGCTGATAAAAATAGCAAGCTTAAAAACAGAAAGGTTAAAAACAGAAAGGTTAGAAACAGAAAGCTGGAGCTACCGCCAGCTCAATGAACGAGCTAATCAGATTGCTCGACACTTGCAGGGGGCTGGTGTTGGTGCCAATCAAATAGTTGCTGTTTGCGTTGAACGCAGCTACCCGCAAATTGCCGCGCTGTTAGCAGTTCTAAAGCTTGGCGCAGCCTATCTGCCGATGGATCCGACCTATCCGGCTGAGCGGCTGCATTTGATGCTCGAGGAAACTCAGGCCACAGCGCTGATTACTCAAGCACACATTCAGACTCAGCACGGATTGCAAAATACTAATATTGTTGATGTCGATGACAAGAATATTGCCGCTTACTCGACCGAGAATCTTGGTCAGGCAGTAGCTCTAGATGATCGGGCTTATCTGATTTTTACCTCTGGCTCAACGGGCCGACCTAAGGGCACTGAACTGATCCATCGCGGTTTGGCAAATTTTGTCCAGCAGTCGAGCCAGCAATACAAGCTAGGCTCAGACGAGCGCGTCTTGCAGTTTGCTTCTATTAGCTTTGACGCAGCGGCTGAGGAAATCTATCTGGCGCTGTGCAGCGGCAACGCCCTGATTTTGCGCGATGACGAGATGATCTCTAGCAGTGAGACTTTTTGTCGAGTGAGCGCTGAGCAGCAGCTAACGGTGTGGGATTTGCCAACTGCATTCTGGCATCGCCTAACGCAGGATATTGCCCAGGGATTAGCAGCGCTGCCAGAGTCGCTGCGTCTTGTCATTATTGGTGGAGAGAAAGTACAGCCGCAAACCGTTCAGCAATGGCAGCAGATTGCTCATGGGCGCGGTATCCGCTTGCTCAATACCTACGGCCCCACTGAGGCAACCGTAGTCGCGGCTTTTTACGAGGTAGCTTCTGACTGGCAGTACACATCCGGCGTAGAGGTGCCGATCGGTCGTCCGTTGGGGAATGTCGAAGCCTACGTTCTCGATCGGTATCTGCAGCTGGTGCCTCTAGGCGTTGAGGGTGAACTGTACATCGGCGGCTCTGGTTTGGCTGCGGGCTATTTGAACCGACCTGAGCTAACCGCAGAACGCTTCATCGAAAATCCGTTTGAGCCGGGCGATCGCATCTACAAGACGGGCGATCTGGTTCGTATGAGTGCAACCGGCGATCTTATCTATCTGGGTAGAACCGACAGCCAGGTGAAGATTCGCGGCTTTCGGGTAGAACTCGGTGAGATTGAGTCAGCGATTGGACAGCTTGATGCGGTGCGTGAAGTGGCTGTGATTGTCAGAGAAGATGTGCCTGGTAAGCAGACGCTCTGTGGCTATGTTGTGCCGCGCTCAGATGAATCGATTGATGCGATCGCTCTTAAAAAAGAGCTGCGAAAAGAGCTGCGTCAGCGGCTGCCAGAGTATATGGTGCCGACCTATATCGTGCAGATGGACGCGCTGCCGCTGACGGGCAATAACAAAGTAGATCGCAAGGCGCTGCCCGTGCCTCAAAGTGAGGATCTAGCAACAGAGAGCCAGTATCAGGCACCGCGCAACCAGACAGAAGCTGAGCTGGTCGCCATTTGGGAAAGGTTGCTAGAGGCATCACCTATTGGCATCGAAGACAGCTTTTTTGAGCTAGGCGGCCACTCGCTGCTGGCAATGCAGCTAGTTTCCAGAATTCAGCAGCAGTTTCAGGTACAGCTATCGCTAGCGAGCCTATTCCAAAATCCGACTATCGCGGCAATAGCGAAGCAAATTGCGGATAGTCAGGCTAGCGAAAATTTTCTTGCCCTGGCTGATATCCCCATTGCCGATCGCACTCAGCCAATTCCACTCTCCTCAGCTCAACAGCGGCTCTGGTTTTTAGACCGCTTTGAAGGAGCCAGCGCTACCTATAATATGCCTTTTGCCCTGCGGTTAGCTGGCGAGCTAGACGTTGCCGCGCTAAAGCAGTGCCTAAACGAAATTGTTGAGCGTCACGAGGCGTTGAGGACTCGCTTTGCAGACGTGGCCGGTCAAGGCGTTCAGATTGTTCAGCCACCGTTTAGCCTGGAAATTCCAGTTGAGGTAGTCAGCGAAGAAGTCTTGACTCACCGCTTACAGGCAGAAGCGCAAATGCCATTTGATTTAGAGACAGAGCTGCTGCTGCGAGCAAAGCTACTGCAAGTAGAGCCGACTCAGCATGTGCTGCTGCTAACGCTGCATCACATTATCGCTGACGGGTGGTCAATGGGCCTGATCGTGCGAGAAGTGATGGCGCTATACAAAGATGGCGATCGCTCTGCCTTACCAGAACTGCCCATTCAGTATGCTGACTACGCCGTTTGGCAACAGCAACAGCAGCAATCAGAAGACTACCAGGCTCGGCTTGAAAGCTGGGTCTCTCAGCTTGCTGATGCCCCTGCCCTGCTCAAGCTGCCGACCGACTTCCCGCGCCCGGCAGCTCAAACCTTCAACGGCGAGATAGTCAGGCGAACAACCTCTGCTCAGCTCTCGCAGCAGCTACAGCGCTTTAGCCAGCGGCATGGCACAACCCTATTCACCACCCTGATGAGCGCCTTCGCGACGCTAATGCATCGCTATAGCCAGCAGAGCGATCTGGTGATTGCCACGCCGATCGCGGGCCGGTCGCATCCAGACTTAGAGCATCTGATTGGCTTTTTCGTCAACACGCTGCCGCTGCGGATACAGCTTTCTGAAGGCGATTCGTTTGAAACACTGCTGGATCAGGTACATGCCGTCAGTCTTAATGCCTTTAATAATCAAGACATTCCCTTCGCTCAGCTCGTCGAGGCGCTGCCGCTCAAGCGCGACCCTAGCTATCTACCGCTGTGTCAGGTCATGTTTGCTTTGCAAAACGCACCGCAGACTAAATTTGAGCGTCCGGATCTAACTTTAGAGAACCTCGTAACTCATGCTGGCATTGCTCAATACGATCTGACGCTATCGGCTTCTATTGAAGAGAATGGCTTAGTTTGTGAATGGGAATACAACAGCGACCTATTCGCAGAAGAGACCGTTGAGAGAATTGCTGCCCACTTTGAGCATTTGCTAAGGCAAATTGTCCAAAACGCAAGCGATTCTGTTGATTGCCTGTCACTGCTGGAAAAAGACCAGCAGCAACAACTTCTCTCACTAGCCGAGTGCCCTGACCAAGTTAATAAGCCGCTGCGTCCGGTGCATGAGTGGTTCGAAGCGCGAGTAGAACAGTCGCCTGATGCTATTGTACTTGTTGGAAGAGAAAGTTCAGAGACAGAAAGCTGGAGCTATCGCCAGCTCAACGAACGAGCTAATCAGATTGCTCGACGCTTACAGGCGACTGGGGTTGAATCCAATCAAGTTGTTGCTGTTTGCATTGAACGCAGCAACAACTTGATTGCCGCGCTGCTAGCAGTTCTAAAGCTAGGCGCAGCCTATCTGCCAATGGATCCGAGCTATCCGTCTGAGCGATTGTGTTTGATGCTTGAAGAAGCTCAGGCCACCGCGCTCATTACTCGACAATATATTCAGACTCAGCACGGTTTACAAGCTGCTAACACGATTGATATTGCAGATGAGCGTATTGCTGCCTACCCGACTACAAATCTGGGCCAAACAGTTGGC
>JBCBFY010000001.1:0-133181 GCA_038527325.1 Cyanobacteria bacterium J06614_10 | reverse complement strand
TTTAAGATACAGATCTCAAAATGCAAAAAGCGTTGCAACGGCACAATGTGCTCGCGCACTGCCATACTTCACAGTATTTCGGGACATTTTAAACCATTTGATGACCTTGGAACCTTATTACAGCTCTGGCCACTGGGCCTCATCTTCTGCGGCTATTGGGGTAGCTTCATGGTTTTGTTTGCTCTGTTTGTAGGGTGATCGCTTCTCATGCTGCGACGCATCTGGCATCAACGTCAGCTGACGCACCTGATCAGCCTTTTCGCGCTGTGGCTGCTGTCGCCTGCGACGCGACACCCCTTCTTCGCTAGTCTGCTCAGCGACCACTTCATACAGCAGGGCTACTTTGCCATCGCTGCCCTTTCGCAACACCCGCCCCAACCGCTGCACATATTCTCGGGTAGAGCCACTTCCTGAGAGCAATATGGCAACCCGCGCATCGGGCACATCCACGCCCTCATTGAGCACATGAGAAACAACAATCACGCTGTAGTCGCCGCTGCGAAACTTTTGCAAGATGCTGTGTCGCTCTTTTACGGGCGTTTGATGGGTAATGGCCGGAATGAGGAAATCCTGTGAGATTTTGTAGACGGTGGCGTTGTCATTGGTGAAGATGATGGTTCTTTCTGGATAGTGCTGGGCCAATAGCTTTTCGAGTAGTGAGAGTTTGCCAGCGGTGCCGAGGGCAATGTTTTTGGCTTCGCGGTGGGCTAGCATGGCTCGCCGCCCTGCCGCAGATTGAGCACTAGCCTGCACAAATCGCTGCCAGCCCTGGGCGCTGCTCAGCCAAATATTAGAGGCTTTCAAAAAGCTGTTTCGCTGCTCTTGGAGTTCGCTGTAGCGATCGCGCTCTTCCTGGGTCAACTTCACCTTGAGCTGCACAACCTGATAGGGCGCTAGCGCGGTCCCCGACAGCTCTTCTGCCGTGCGGCGATACACCACCGGCCCAATCAGCACATCGAGTTCTTCGTGGCGGCCATCTGTCCGCTCCGGGGTGGCCGTCAGCCCCAAGCGATAGGGTGAAATAGAATATTCCGCGATGCTCCGGTGAAAATCGCTGGGCAGGTGATGACACTCATCGCAGATCAAGAGCGCGTACTGACTGCCCAAGTCCTCAGCATAGATGGCCGCGCTGTCGTAAGTGGCGACGAGAATGGGGGTGCGATCGCGCGACCCACCGCCAAGCAACCCCACCTCTACCCCCGGAAATGCCACCTCTAGGTCGGCATACCACTGATGCATCAGGTCTAGGGTGGGCACGGTGATCAGCGTTCGCCTCGGGGTAGCCGCCATCACCATTTGTGCCAGGTAGGTCTTCCCCGCCGCTGTGGGCAGTACCACCACCCCGCGCCGAGATTGCGCTTTCCAAGCCTGCAGCGCTTCGGCCTGATGCGGGTAGGGCGTCAGGGTCAAGTTGTCTTGCAAATCCAGCGGTTCAAAGGCTTCAACCTTATCTTCGAAGCGCACACCATCCGCCTTGAGCGCTGAAACCAGCAACCGATACTGATCGGCAGGCACCCGAAACCGCTCAATCCGGTCATCCCAAACCGCGTAGTCGATCCACGCTTTTCCGCGTGGCGGCGGATGCAGCACCAGCGTCCCCCGATCAAACTTTAATGTCGGCACTCTACCCAAGACGCGATCGCCCCAAACTCGGCTGAGATGTCTTGTCTAAGAATAGCGGTTTGCGCCTGCCCAGTGATCGAGATCAGTTAATCCCGCCAGTTAATTCAGCCCGCCTGCAAATCAGTCCCGCAGTATCGCATGAATCTTGGGATGGCTGCGCACTGTATCGAAGCTGACGTCGTTACGCGCCATCAGGCTGTAGATGCTCGGATTGAGCTGCACGGCTTGGGCCAAGTGAATGGCAGCGGCGTCTGGGTTTTGCTGCAGAGCGTAGCTAGCGGCCAAGCCATACCAGGCGTTGGGATTGGGCACGCGGTGCCTGATCGATTCCCAAAAGCTCTCTAGCGCCTCGTCGTGCTGAAATAAGCGGTTCAGCAGTGTTCCTCGATAGTTCCAGGCATAGTGGCAGTTTGGCTTGAGTTCTGTCACCCGCTGCAGACTGTCGATGGCTGGTTGTACCCTATCTAGCGCGGCCTGGGCCAACGCTAGGTTGTACCAGGCATAGTACTTGTCTGGGTTGATGGCGATCGCTCGCTCAAAGCTCTCCTGGGCATTGTCGTACTGCTCTAGCTTCAGTAAGGCGCGGCCCTTGTTGTACCAAATTTTGTCGTTTTCAGGGTCACAGGCGATCGCCCGGTCAAAGCTATCGACTGCCGAGGGATACAGCCTTAGCTCAGCCTTGGCCACTCCTTGGCCGTGCCAAGCCCTCGCCTCAGTCGGGTTTAGCCGCACCACCTCCCGAAAATCTTTGAGCGCTGCCTCAAATGACCGCATTTGCATCGCCGCCTGCGCTCTATATAGCCACGCCTTAGGATTTTGAGTATCCTGCGCGATCGCCTCATCCAGCTTTTCAATCGCACCGCTATACTGCCCTCGGCTCAGCAGCCCAAATCCCTGCCTGATCAACGACTTCGCTTCTGGCATCAGCGCAGCGCTGCTCGACGCATGCTTCGGCAGGCCGTGACCTAGCGCATGGTGCGCGGATCCGCTATCACCAGAACCAGAGAGAAAAGAATCCGAAGAAGAAGAACCGGAAAGAGAAGAAATCACCACTGCTCAGCTGATATAGCAACCAGTCCAGTCCAGTGCTTTAGCGCACTGCCTGGTTGCTCACAGTATGCCCAGAACCCATAGCTTACAAAATGAACGCATTTGCAAAGGCATTACCCAGCAAAACCTGACCATCCGCGCTGTAGTGGGTCAGATCGCCCGGAATCATCACATCACTCCCGCCCAGGGCATCCGTATCTACAAGAAAAATATCACCATCACCCGCCGATACGGCCCGCTGAGCATCTCTCACCAGCTCACGGTTCGTGGCAGACGTTGGCAAATCGTTGCGAATCAGGCCAATCGCCACGTCCAAATCGGCACCATACCGATCCCGTACGCTATCGACGAAGCCTAGCAAATTGTCCTCATAGGCAGCAGCATACAAGCTGTTGTAGGTGTCGCTCTCACCCTGCATCCACACCAGCCCCTCCACTTCGTAGTCGATACCCTGGGCCGTCAGCTCACCGAGCGCCTCATCCACCGTCCGAGTAAATGTGTTGTACTGCGACCCAGCGCCATTCGGATTCCAATCTTGAGCCAGCGACGTATTGCCAAATCCATACTTCACCAAATACACGTCTTCATCGCGCCGCGCGGTTATTTGCCGTCCAAAGCTGAGTTCTGGTCCCATCCTGGTTGAGCGACCATCAAATCCTGGCGCTAGATCGACAAATTCATCTCGGGAGCGGTTCCAAATTTGCGCAGCCGAAAAAGGCTGAACGTAGCTAGCATCCGACAGATCTGCCACCTGCGGTACCCCCACCATGTTCGACTGTCCGGCCATCAGATACACCGGCACCGGATCAGAAGCGGGTCCACCACTCTCCGCAACATCTTCAACCACAACCGTCATAAACTGACTGTCAAACTGGTTGCCGCGCTGCGCGAGAATGTTGATCTGATAGGTGTTATTGGCTCCCTCATCCAACGGGTTCTCAAAGTCTGCCGGTTGGTTAAACGACAGCACACCCGTGGCCGAATCAATCGAAAAGAGATTTCTGTCTGCGCCTGAATTAAGCCGGTAGGAGACACCGTCTTGAGCACCTGACACATCTACATCGGTCACCCTGAGCTGATTTTCCTTCACGCGCACTGTTGTAAATTTGTTGTTGGGTGCGCCCGTATCGTCACTCACAATCTCAAAGGCGGGCTCAGGGGAGGGCGGCGGTACATCATCGTCAATATTTCGCACGATTACCGACAAAAACTGGCTATCTGAAGAGCTACTGCCAGTGGCGACCACATTTAGGTTGTAGACATTGTTGCGGTTGCTGTCGGCAGGCAGCTCATAGTCTGGCGTGCTCCTAAAAGACAGCACACCCGTGCGCGAGTCGATTTCAAAGGCTGCCTGGTCTTCGCCGCCCTGAATGCTGTAAGTGACTGCCTCGTCACCTACATTTACGTCAAAGTCAGTAACAGACCGCGTGCCTTCATTTACGGTCACAGCCCCCGAGCGATCGCCCCCATGACTAGTTATTTCTACATTGGCTGCTGGCGTCTTAGGCATCTGAGGCGTCAGCGTAATCTTGTCGAGACTCGGCATTTCATAGCCGTTCCGACGGCCAACGAGCTTAACCTTATCCCCTAGATTGAGGGTCAGGCCATTGAAGACAATCTGAGTCTTGGTCTGCTGATTCGGTAGGTTTGAGCCCAAGTTCTGGTTCAGCGTCGCGCTACCGACAACCACCCCATTGATTTTTATTTCCCACGTGGCGTTGCCATCGTTTTCGTCGTAGGTGTCGAGGGTTAGGCCATAAGTCCCTGCCGTACCCGCGAAGTCAAGCCGTGCGATCGCACGATCTGCGCCACCTCGAATAATGCGCCCACCCGAAGCTGAGGGGTCTATATCACTGAGATAAAAGCCCCTAAGGCGTAAGGATTCTGCTTCTATTGTGTTGGTATCTACCATAACCAGCCAAAATCTGGATTCAAAAGAATTACTGATAGGAGCTTGATTAAAAGCCTGACGAGACAGGTGTCAAGCAGGTTTGTTCCATCGTCGATTTAGGCAAAAACGAACAAACAACTTTCAGTAAAAATACAGACATACACCCTGCGAAACAAGCACGCAGATCACTCAATGCAACAGGTTGCAACAGATAGCGCGATTCTTACTGGCAAACTGCTAATTGCGCTTCTGTACAAACTGGGTACAGAAGGCGGCAAACTAGCGATCGCCACGCCTCAGCTAGGCGAAAAAACTAGAACAACCTTCAAATGAAAAGAAATAATTAAAACTGTGTAGGTAATGATCCGAGAGAGATCGCTCCAGCCCGCACAACAAACTCAGACCTGAGGGCGAACAGTGCACACCTGATATCCCACGCTCAACGTTGTAGATGCTTGCGGTAGAAGGCAAAACTGCCTAAAGTTCGAGAGAAAGCCTCTAAGCGCTGACGCTTGATATCACCTGCTAGTTCCCACGCAAATACTCAAATAGTCGTCGAGACGTTGGAAATTAACGGCTAACAGCTCAGTATCATGTTTTTACATCACTGCATCTAAGTTCAGATGCAGCCAACCGTTCGAGGGTAGTTTTTATGGTTGCTTCTTCTTCCCCCGCCATCCGCATCGAAAAAGATTCGATGGGTGAGCTTGAAATTCCAGCTTTGGCCTACTACGGCATCCAAACCCTGCGAGCCATTGAGAACTTTCCTATCAGCGGGCTAAAGCCACTGCCCACCTATATAGACGCCTGCCTCCTCATCAAAAAAGCAACGGCCATCGCCAACAAAGAATTAGGCTGCATTCCCACCGACATTGGCGACGCCATCGTTCAGGCAGTCGATGAGGTTCTCAATGGCGCCCTCCGCGACCAGTTCGTGGTCGATGTCTACCAGGCCGGGGCCGGGACCTCCCACCACATGAATGTGAATGAGGTACTAGCCAACCGAGCCCTCGAAATCCTAGGCCACGAAAAAGGCCAATACGACCGGATTAGCCCCAACGACCATGTGAACTACGGCCAGTCCACCAACGATGTCATCCCGACGGCGATTCGTGTCGGGGGCATCCTCGCCCTAGAACACGACCTCTACCCCGCCCTCGAAGACGCCATTACGACGCTGAATATCAAAGCGACTGAATTCGAGGATGTTGTTCGCTCCGGGCGTACTCACATGCAGGACGCGGTGCCTGTGCGCCTCGGTGAGGGCTTCCGCGCATGGGAAACGATTCTCATGGGCCATCAGCAGCGCCTAAAAACGGCCGCAGAAGAGCTAGCCGTTCTCGGCCTCGGGGGCAGCGCGACGGGTACTGGGCTCAATACCCACCCAAAGTATCGTTTTCGCGTCTGCGAGCTCCTTAGCAACTACCTCAAGCAGCCCATTACCAGCGCCCCCCATCTGATGGCCGCAATGCAGAGCATGGCACCTTTTGTGGCAGTCAGCAGCGCGCTGCGCAACCTCGCCCAAGACCTCGTCAAAATCTCCCACGACCTCCGCCTGCTCGACTCAGGTCCCAAAACGGGCCTAAAAGAAATTCAGCTCCCACCGGTACAGCCGGGGTCCTCTATCATGCCGGGCAAATACAACCCCGTTATGGCAGAAATGACTTCAATGGTGTGCTTCCAGGTGATGGGATACGACAGTGCGATCGCCCTTGCCGCCCAGGCCGGTCAGCTAGAACTAAACGTGATGATGCCCCTGATTGCCTACAATCTGATTCACAGCATCGAAATTCTGGGCAATACCTTAGCCGCCTTAGACACCAAGTGTCTGAGAGGCATCAGCGCCTTTCCTGACCGCTGCGAAAGCTACGCGGAGGGGAGCTTGGCCTTGGTTACGGCCTTGAACACGCACATTGGGTATTTGAACGCAGCTGCGATCGCAAAAGAATCCCTTGAAACTGGCAAACCCCTTCGCCAGCTCGTCTTAGAACATAAGCTGATGGACGAAGACACGCTAAACGATGTCCTCGACCTCAAAAAAATGAGTAAAATCGTCACACAGTAAGATCATTTCAGAGTAAACCTATGACCTACGCGACCCCCCAACCTGCCACCCCAGAGTCAGACGCTTGGTGGGTCCAGCAGTGGGTGGACTTACTCAATTCTTACCGCTTCAAAAAGCGCCTTGAGCGGGGCCGAAACTACGCCCGACAAGGCAACATTCTCAGCCTAGAGTTCAAAAATTCAAAAGTGCACGCCACCGTCCAGGGCACTGCCAATGAACCCTATCAGCTCTCCATCTGGATAGAGCGATTCACCGATGAAGACTGGGGCTTTGTCATCGACACGCTAGGACAAAAGGCGCTCTACTCTGCCCAGCTACTGGCCGGAGAAATGCCCGATTCCATCGAAGCGGTCTTTACCTCCAATGGCCTTAGCCTGTTTCCCTTTACCCTTGCCGACGTAAAGTCTCAGTGCAACTGCCCCGATCCCAAGAATCCGTGCAAACACATCGCTGCTGTTTACTATCAGCTTGGAAACTTTTTTCGAGAAGATCCGTTTGTGCTCTTCCAGCTACGCGGACGAACCAAGGAACAAATCCTCGAAGCGCTTCGGCAGCAGCGGCAGCAGGCGATTGAAACCAGCGAGACATCCCCTACCGCGCAGGAATCCACCTCAGAAGCTCAGCCCAAAAATCTACCTCAAACCACAAGTGCTGCAGCTTCAGCCATTTCCGTAGAAGACTTCTGGCGATACGACGAATCCATCGATCCTTCCCTAGTCGTTATCACCCCTGCGGAGCAGACCGTACTAGAAGTCATTGGCTCTATCCCTCTTCCTGCCAGCGAAGCCCAAATCGTAATGGAGCACTTCAAAACGCTCTACACGACCGTCGCCCAGCAGGCGATGATGACAGCCCTGAGCTAACCGTTTATTCACTTGGCTTGATGGATGAGTGAGGGTTTGGGGGTTTGTTTTTTTTGGGGGAAAAGACCTATCAACAGCGACTTATTTAAGCTGACTTACCGAACCTGACTTACCGAACCTGACCTATCAAACTGACCTTTACCGGCTAGACCATCGCTAAGAGTCGGCGCAGACCAGACCAGCCAATGAATGTGTAGCCGAGTGCCAGTAGCAAACTGCTGAGCGTCACACGGATGGTCGCCTTCAGCGCTTCCGACTTAAGCCGAGCAGTCGCATCTTTCTTTTGCTCCCCGATCCGAGTTTGCAGCTGGGTTTGGGCTTCTGAAATTTGAGAGGTCAAAAAGCTATCTAGCTCTTGGGGGTTGCTGCGAAACCGCTCAATTTGATCTACCTGTGCTTGGTCCAAGCTGCCGCTTTCAATCGCTGCCTGAAGCTGATCCTCATTTTCTAGCAGCGCATCAATTTGCGCCCGCCGCTGAGAGAGATCCGCGTTTAGTCGGCCCTCTAGCTCAGAGGTGGCCTGCTCGGCTTCAGTTTCTACCTGAGTGAGCGCGTCTCGGCTCTGAATCCGAACATTGTTGGGATGCAGTACCGTCGTGAGCAAAAAGGTCAGCCCTAGCAGACAGGAGAGCAAACAAGTCCAAAACCGAGCATCTGCTACCAGGCTAGTCCGCCTCGCCGATTTGCCCAGGCTGGTATCGATCCAGTAGCCCGTAAACAGCAGCGCAATGCCAACCAGTGGCACAATGCCCCGGTCTACCAAGCTAGTAACGGTTGCCAGCTGCCAGGCACGATTGCCAAAGTCTGGTGGAAAGAGCAACGTCAAGAAATCAATGAGCGCCGCTGCGATGGTAATCGCGCCGACTAGCTTGAGCGAAATGGCGGCTAGTGGCGATGGGATTACGGTTTCGTTTGGAGAAGAGGTCATAAAAGTTTAGCAAGGTGCAGTTTGATACACCATTTTGCCCCCGAATGTGGTCAGAATCAGCACGATTTCCAAACAAGAATAAATCAAAGTTGATGAAATGGCGACCTATCCCCATTCCATTTTTGGCCTAAATTTTCCCCACTGTTATGCCCTACTGTGTCTTACCGTAGCTCGTCATGGGCTGTCACTTTCTGGCGATTGGGCTTCTGGGAGTTGCGTTTCTGGCGGTTGGGCAGAGGGAGGCGTGTAGTCTACGTTGATTTGGCTTTTGCGTTCGTAGAGCCAGTTGAGCCGTTTGGGGTTCAAGTTGGCGTAGTACATCAGCTTGAGCAGTTGATTGAGCAGGGCTTGCCGGTAGATGCCGCGACTTTTAAACCGGCGGGCTGAGGTGGTGACTTGTGCAGGCGCGATCGCAGGTTTGCCCCACTTGCCTAGCGCCACACTCAGCGCCGTATCTTCAAAAATGTCCATATCTGGCACACCGCCAATCGCCAAAAGAACGTCGCGCCGCACAAAAATACAGTGATCCAAATAGAGAATGCCCGAGACCTGCGATCGCACCCGTGTCGAATACCAAGACGTAAACCGCAGCAGCCAATGGTCCATATCAAAGTGATGCTCAAAACCGCCCCATACCGCCTGCTGTTCAGCCAGGGCAGACGCTGCTTGTGAGAATGCTGTCTTCTCTGGCAGTAGCGTCGCCGGATGGTGGAGCAATACCCACTCGCCGCTGCTCGCCGCAATCCCTACATTTAGTCGCTGCGCCCGGTTACCCGCCACCGTCTCAATCACCGTCACATTTGGAAATCGCTTCACTGTCGCCAGCGTATCGTCGCGACTTGGGCTGACGATGGCAATCAGCTGTTTTTCGCCCGCTTGCTCAGCCAGATTCGTTAAAATTCTGGGCAGGTAGCCGTGGCGTGATTCATTAAAACAAGGCAAAACAACAGAGAACATCACCCAATCACCCCTAAGCTGCCACAGATGATTCTAATCGGAGACGCAAAAATGGCCCCCACCGTTGAAATTTTGTCAGACAAAGCAGCCCTCATCGAACGCGCTCACGAGCTGACGGTAAAAACATTGCAAACTGCGATCGCTCAGCGGGATCGGGCCACCATCGCACTCTCTGGCGGCAGTACGCCCAAACCCCTCTACGCCTCCCTCATTTCCGCCGATCTCCCCTGGGACAAAGTCTACGTTTTCTGGGGAGATGAGCGCTACGTCCCCCACGACCATCCCAAAAGTAACGCCTTAATGGCCAAAGAAGCCTGGCTCAACCACGTGCCGATCCCCGAGGGCAATATCTTCCCCATGCCCACCGGCGCAGATGACCCCGCGACAGATGCAGCCACCTACGAAAGCACCCTCAAGCAGTTCTTTCAAGCTGGTGACGGAGACTTTCCGGCCATAGACTTTGTCCTACAAGGCATGGGAGACGATGGCCACACGGCGTCACTCTTTCCCCACACGCCCGCCCTCGACGTTACCGACCGCCTCGTCACCGTCGGCGACCACAGCGGCGAACCGCGCATTACCTTTACAGTCCCGATGATTAACCAAGGCCGCAGCGTAGTGTTCCTAGTGGCGGGTGAAAATAAGCAAAATGCGCTTTCTCAAGTGTTCTCATCGGATGCGGATACCCACACCTATCCCAGTAAACTGATTCAGTCGGCCAATCCGCACTGGCTCCTCGATGCGGCGGCTGGCGCAGGCGTCCCCGCCCCCTTCAAATAGTGCATGACCGATCTCCTCCTTCTCTAAAGGCTTCCAAATGATCAACTGCCCTAACTGCAACCACCAAAACCCCGATGGCGCACTCCAGTGTGAAGCCTGCTACACGCCACTCCCTGCGCTTGCCACCTGTCCCAACTGCAATGCAACCGTACAGGCAGATGCCAGCTTTTGTGGTCAGTGCGGCAGCGATCTTCGCAACACCGCTACCACTTCAGGTAGCGTCCTAGCCGCGCCCGAAGCCCCCCCCTCTGGCAGCACCTCCACAGCACAAACTCAAAACTTCATCGAACCAGCACTCGAATCCTCGACCGCTGAGGTGGCTTTACCTGGCTTAGTTTCTCCCGATCCGCTGGTAGCACCTGACCCGATTGCACCTACGCCCGCGAGCACTGGCAGTGGTGATTTACAGACAGAAGCAGGTGCAGAAGCAAATACAGAGACAGGCACAGAAACAACCGAAGAACTCTCTCAAGCACCCACCTTAACGCCCGTTCCCTCACCGAGCAGACCCATCGCTGCGACCCAACTGCAGACCCTCAGCGTTCGCCTCCGACAGGTACAGACCGACACCGTAATTGAGGTGCCCAGAGAGCTATCTGTGGTGCGGATTGGGAAAACTAATGAACACACGCCACCCGATATTGATGTGTCAGGGTTTCCAGACTCTGAAATTGTTTCGAGGGTGCATGCCAATCTCCGCGCAGAAGGTGATACCTATTACCTGGAAGATGTTGGCAGCTCCAACGGAACTTACATCAACGGCCTGCCCCTTCCTGTGGGCAACCGACATCGGCTGCGTCCGGGCGATCGCATTGCATTAGGCAAAGGCGATAAAGTCAGCTTTATCTTTGAGAGCAGTAGCTGAGAAGCAGTTTGTTTTTGCAGCAGGCACCTCGACTGACCAAGCCCCGTGTGCGTGATAACCCTTTTGGTCCTGTGCTGTGCCTGCCCTAGATAACGTTATTACCCTTTCTCTGCTACACCCCATCGACAAAACCCCCGTACAGAGCTGGTCTTTTGAAGCAGAGCCGGTTGTGCGGATTGGCCGTTCGGTGAATAACGACGTTGTCCTATACAGCGCGGTTGTTTCTCGCCATCATGTCGAGCTACGTAGAACGGAAGACGGCTGGACCATACACAATATCGGTACGAACGGTACATATCTGGCAGGTCAGCGAATCGATAGTAAGCCAGTACAGGATGGCTTAGTCATTCGGTTAGCTAGGTCCGGGCCAAATATTCAGATCAATCTCACTCGCCAATCTAAAGGCATGTCTTCTATTCATGCCCTAATCGCTAAGCAGCAGGCTGCGAAGTAAGCGCGTCGGCCCTATCCGTCTCAGAAGTGTTTCTATGAAGTGCTTCTATGAAGTGTTTCTATGAAGTGCTTGTGCTTCTACAAGGTGCTTCTATAGAGTGCTTCTATCGCGTAGGACACTTGCTTTACTATGGCAAAGGGCAATGGCAAAGGGCTATGGCAAAGGGCATGGTAAGGAGCAGGGAGCATGGCACGGGGCGACCAAGTTTATGCATATCGTGACGTGCTGGGCATTCCTTACGAGCACCACGGCATAGACTGCGGCGATGGCACAGTCATTCACTACAGCAAGCTGGGCGAAGCAGAAATCAAAAAGACAACGGTGGAGACCTTTGCCAGAGGCGGCTCAGTATATGTAAAAGCGCAGCCGACCGCTTTTATCTCAGAAAATGTTGTTTCTCGGGCCGAAAGCAGACTGGGCGAACGCCAGTACGATTTGTTTTTTAATAACTGTGAGCACTTTGCAAACTGGTGCAAAACGGGCCGCAGCGAATGCCTTCAGCTGAACAACTTTGGCCTGCGGCTCGACCAAATCAAGCACCCACAGGTAGAAACACTGGCCCGGCAAGCCGCCGAGAACGAATCGCCAGAAGATACGCTGCGACTCTTTCAGGAAGCATTGGAGAATGTTGCGATCGCCACACGTACCCTCCTACCCAAATACGAACAGGCCACCCAAGACACCCTCACCTGGCATCGCGTCGCCCAAAAAGCCCTTGCCAAAGGCCGCGAAGACCTAGCTCGCGCCGCCCTGCACCGCAAAGTCACCGCTCAAAAAACAGTCAACAACATCAAATCGCAGCTCAAACAGCTCTCCGATCTGCAGCTCAGCCTAGAGCAAAACAAAGCCTTCGCACAGAACCGCCTGCTGTAAAAAAAGAACATAAAAATACGAAAAGCAGGCTAAAAACGGCTAAAACGAGTGAAAAATAGAAATCCGTAATTATTCGGTGCTGCTTTGCTAAAAAGATCACTACGCTGAACACAATAGCTACTTATAGGCGCAGCATGGCATTTTTCCCATGCTAGCTAGTTTCCCGTCTCAGTTTCTTGACCCACGTTTTGAGTCAAAGCTGGCATGGCAAACACTAATCAGTAGTCGTAGAAGTCAACTCTGATTCCCAGCAGACACCCAACTAGGTAGAATTCTGCAAGTCACTGATGGCTTTGTTGTTCCAAAGCGAGAAAAACAAATAGATGAGTGACGACAAGAGAACTATTTTTCAGGCTGGTTTAGGAGCTAGCTTGCTGATAGCGTCAGCTGTTTTACCAGCTACCGCCGGAGATACCCAGCTAAGACAGGGTCTCCCCGGCCGTCGCATCAGCGGAGGCACGCGTAGTGAATGCATGGCTGGCAGTCCGCCCGTCGTAGCCCTCAATCCTGCTACAAACATCGGCCAAACGATTAGCGATCGCCCCTCTGTATATTTCGTCGTTCCAGAACTAGAAGCGTCTTACGATTTAGAATTTTCTCTGCGCGACGCTGACGGCAATAGAGTTTACGAGAAGTCTTTAAACACCAGTACAGATCGTGGCCTGGTAGGCATTCAGCTCCCCGAACAGGCGCTGCAAACAGAGCAAGACTACCGCTGGTATTTTTCAATCGTATGCGATGCCCAAGACCCTACACAAAATGATGTGCTCTCTGGCTGGCTGCGACAGGTCGACGTCGAAACCATTGCCGAAAATACGGTCTCCTTGGCAGCGCAAGACAGCGTAGCAGAGGGACTCGCCGCTGCCCAAGCCTACACAGCAGAAGGCCTGTGGAACGACGCTATCGAGACGCTGGTCAGCTTACGCGAACAACATCCCGACGATGCCAGCGTCCGCGATTCATGGCATCAGCTTCTGCAGGCACTTGAGATAGAAGCACCCATGAACATATCTGTAGCCGCTCGCTAGTCGAGGAACTCCTGACGACGCGGCCACAAGTTCTAACCTGAAATCTTCACTTCTTTTTATGCGCATACAGTATCAACCGTCTAATTTCTTACGCGCTGTAATGTCCAAGCGTTGGCTATTTCGTCTGGGTTGTATGGGGGTACTGGTCGCGGCGTCGAGCGGGCTCAACTCACCCGCACAGGCCCAAACCCTCAGTGAGAAAATTTTGGGGATGGAGCGCGGACTAGAGCAAGACTTTGAAGGCTACTTTGATGCAGATTTGGCAGAGGTGACCCAGCCGCCCGAGGAAATTGCCCACATCCTATCTCAGCTTTCGGCGGAGACTAATACGCGCTCAGCCGTATTGTGGGCCATCCCTCGCACAGACCATCTTCACCTTGTGCTGCTGACGCCTTCTGGAGAGCCCATCGTTCGCGATCTGTATGACGTACCAGAAGATTTGCTGCGCCAAACGGTCAGTGACTTTCACTTAGAAATGCACGGCTCTGCCAGAAATATGAGAGCCGCACGGCAGCTACATTCGTGGTTGATAGCGCCTTTTGAATCGGAGCATTTGCAGGCTGAGGATATCGATACCTTGCTGTTTTGCCTAGGGAATGGTTTGCGTACGCTGCCTTTGGCTGCGCTGCACGATGGCGAACAGTTTTTGATAGAAAAGTACGCCCTGACCCGAATTCCAGCCTTTAACTTGATTCAGACAGACTATTCACCGCTGTCGGCAGGGCAAGTGCTAGCTATGGGTGCGTCCGAATTTCAATCGCTCAACCCGCTGCCAGCTGTGCCCACTGAACTCGGCAACATTGTAGATACCTGGAAGGTCAATCAGCCCGCTGAAGAACAGCGTACTGGGCAGTCTTTTCTAAACCCTGACTTCACGCTGCCAAACCTAGTCGAGCAAATGGAGCTGCAGTCTCCTCAAGTGGTTCATTTGGCAACTCATGCGGTGTTTAGCCGGGGAACCCCTGAAGATTCGTACATTCAGCTTTGGGATTCTCAGCTGACCTTGGGTGATATTCGCGAGGTAAATTGGCAGGATCCCTCTGTGGAGCTGCTGGTGTTGAGCGCTTGCCGAACGGCTATTGGGGATGATTCTGCTGAGCTGGGCTTTGCTGGCATTACGCTGCAGTCGGGGGCGAAGTCGGTGCTGGCGAGTATGTGGAATGTGAGTGATACGGGCACTTTGGCGCTCATGAGCGAATTCTACGACCAGCTAGGGACGACCACAACTAAGGCAGAAGCCCTACGTCAGGCGCAGCTAAAAATGCTTCGGGGTGAAGTAACGGCTGAAAATGGCCAGCTCAGACTATCGAGAGGAAATGTGGATATGTCTGGTGAGTGGGGGCAGGAAGATATTAACGACTTGGCCTCTCCCTACTACTGGGCTGCATTTACTATGGTAGGCAGCCCTTGGTAGGTGTTCACCTGGCCAATGGACTGGGCCAATGGATTGGGCTAATGGACTGGGCCAATGAACCAGCGGTAAGACGCTACCGAATGTCGTAGCCAAATACATTGGCGTTGGCTTCGTTTAGCTTTAGGTCG
This sequence comes from Cyanobacteria bacterium J06614_10, assembly GCA_038527325.1. Classification (GTDB taxonomy): domain Bacteria; phylum Cyanobacteriota; class Cyanobacteriia; order Phormidesmidales; family Phormidesmidaceae; genus Phormidesmis. Next base: position 118,262 of record JBCBFY010000001.1, on the reverse strand, counting down.
CCTAGGCCATATTCTTGCCAGCGACGGGTCACCAGCTCAGCCATGATGGGGTCTGATTCCAACTGTTCTCCCCACTCGTGGTCTGTTTCTGGCGGCACCTTGGTGGTGGCATCGATGCCCATGCGGCTACCGAGCCCGAGCCGTTCATTGGCAAAGTCCAAACTGTCGAAGGGGCTGTCGGGCAAGATGAACACATCGCGGATAGGGTCGACCTTGGAAGTGACGGCCCACACGACTTGGCGCGGATCGCGAATGTTGATGTCTTTGTCGACGACAATGACAAATTTGGTGTAGGTGAACTGGGGGAGGGCGGTCCAAAACGCCATGGCGGCACGACGCGCCTGCCCTGGGTAAGATTTGTCGATGGAGATAATGGCGGCTTTGTAGCTGAGTGCCTCCATTGGCAAGAAGAAATCAACGATTTCCGACACTTGCTGCCGCAGGATGGGGGTGTAGATGCGGTTGAGCGCGATCGCCATCATGGCTTCTTCCTTGGGCGGGCGGCCGCTAAAGGTGGTGAGATAGACCGGCGACTTGCGGTGTGTCATGCAGTGGAAGCGAATCAGCGGCGCGGCTGGATTGATGCCGCCGTAGTAGCCCATGTGGTCTCCGAAGGGGCCATCGCTGGCGGTTTCACCCGGTGTGATGGTGCCTTCGAGCACGAACTCCGACATGGAGGGCACTTCGAGATCTACGGTTTTGCACTTGGCCAGCGAAACGCCTCTGCCGCTGTAGAGCCCAGCAAACAGCCATTCTGAAAGGTCTACAGGAATGGGCGTGGCCGCCGCTAGGATAATTAGCGGATCGACACCAATTGCGATCGCAACTTCCAAACTTTTGCCGCGCTCTGCTGCTTTCCTTAGGTGCCGCGCCCCACCTCGCACCGAGAGCCACTGTACGGTCATGGTATTGCGGCTCTGCAGCTGGAGGCGGTAGACCCCTACATTGGGCACGCCCGTTTCGCAATCCTTAGTGATCACTAGGCCAAGCGTCACCACGCGGCCCCCGTCTTTTGGATAGGGGCGGATCATTGGAATGCGGGTGAGGTCGACTTTTTCATCGAGCCGGACCACTTGCTGGCAGGCCGGTAGCCAGTCTCGCGTTGGCTTAGCTTTAACAACATCGAACAGGACTTTGCCAAGATCGATTGCCTGAGATATCTTTTTGGGTGGCTTGGGCTGCTGCAGCATTCCCAACTTTTTACCTAGCACTTCTAGCTCCTGAGGGTGCTCCATCCCCATCGCCCAGCAGACGCGCTCCACCGTACCCAGCAAATTGACAACAACCGGATAAGGCGACCCCTTTACGTTTTCAAACATGACGGCGGGGCCACCAGACTGAAGCAGCCGATTGGCAATCTCTGCAATTTCCAGATTGGGATCGACCTGCGCAGTCACGGTGCGCAGCTGCCCGCGCGCTTTAACGGTCCTCAAAAAGTCTCGCAGATCCTTCGCCATAGTAGAGAAATAGAACAATAAGGCCCTGTTCGCCCAGCACAATCTGACTGCATCTGACTGACTCTAGCTGGCGACAGGATAACTATGAGGGAATGTAACACTTCTGGCGAGTAATACCAACGTTCCAAACAGGTCATGTTCGTACGTTCATCTGGTCACCAGAAAGCAGGCGCTCTTGATTCAAAGGTATCCCTGTAGACAAGTTATGGGCTAGCGAATTTCTCTGACTATCTCTAACACTGCTACTGCTTAATTCGATAGGGCTGCGGTTTGCAGAGACATAAGCTGCTCAATGCCTTTTTCGGCGAAGTCGAGCATGGCATTGAGCTGGGCGCGGGTGAAGCTTCCGGCCTCGGCGGTGCCCTGCACCTCAATGAATTCGAGCTTGTCGTTCATCACCACGTTGAAGTCGATATCGGCGGCAAAGTCTTCAGGATAGTTTAGGTCTAGAAAAGGCTCTCCTTCGAGCAGGCCAACAGAAATAGCGGCGATTTGGTGACGGATAGGGGAAGCGGTGAGGTCTCCAGTCTTTAGAAGATGAGCGATCGCATCTTGCAAGGCGACATAGGCACCGGTAATTGACGTTGTTCGCGTGCCGCCATCGGCCTGCAGCACGTCTGCATCCACCGTCAGTGTGCGCTCTCCTAACACTTCTAGATCGAGTGCCGCTCGCAGGCTTCTGCCGATCAAACGCTGAATTTCTTGGGTGCGGCCTGAGAGCTTCATAAACTCGCGTGACTTTCGTGTATGCGTTGAGCTAGGCAGCATGCGGTATTCTGCGGTTAGCCAGCCCTGACCAGAATCCTTTAAAAACTTAGGGACACCTTCTGTCACAGAGACGGTGCACAGCACTCTGGTATTGCCGCAGCGGGCTAGCACAGAGCCTGCAGCATAGTCAGTGAACTGACGATCAAACTCGATGGGCCGCAGCTGATCGGGCTGACGATGGTCGGGGCGTTGCCAGGACATAAGCTGCAGAGACGCTGTAGAAGCAGTGGGCAAAGTCGACACAATAGTCGCACATATTACCCAGATTTGAAACGGGACTTAACAAGCAAACTCATTTCCGACATATAGCGCAACCTTACCTGAAAGACGCATCAACTACGCTATATTTAGTTGGTCATAGCACGGCAGACGATCTCGTGTCCTACAGATAGTGGTCCTACGCTAGTCGTTTTGTTTAGTCGCTTTTCTAGTAGTTTTGTACTTGAAAAGGCATTAAAGGCATTATCTTAAGGGCAAGCACCTACCTCTCTCGCCTGTCGCAGACCAATGCCAATCACGCCACTCATACCAACGCCATTCCCACCAACGCCAACCTATGGTTTCACAGCTTAGAGCACTCCCTGGTGGTTCTAATCCGCTTCCAGCCGTTCGTCGTCATCCTATGCTCCGTGCCATCGAAGGGACGGTGCAGGTGTTTACTTCGCAGCATCGTACGTTCTTTACGAACGTGATGGTACAGGCGATGCGGGTTGCTGAGCAGGGCCTGCCTGTCTTAGTAGTTCAGTTCTTAAAAGGGGGGATTGGTCAGGGACCGGAGAACCCTATGAGCATGGGCCAAAATCTCGACTGGATACGTTGCGAGAGCACAGACTGCATCAAGGGTCCGGAGATTACTGCCGAGACGCAAGCTGCCCTAAAAGCGCTGTGGGCATATACTAAGGCCGCTATCCACGATGGAAAATATGGCTTAGTTGTGCTGGATGAACTAAGCCTAGCGGTGGATTTTGGTCTAATAAAAGAAAATGAGGTGCTAACGCTGCTAAAAGAACGCCCGACCCATGTAGAAATTATTTTGACCGGGCCGCAAATGCCCGAGTCGCTGCTGTCCGTTGCCGACCAAATTACAGAATTTCGCCGAAACTACGTGGTTTAGTCACGAGAAGGCAATAACGAGAAGATAATCACAGACTAGGTGAAAATTAACCATGATAAAAAACGATGCGTGGATCAAAACAGCGGCCCGCGAAGGCATGATTGAACCCTTCGAAGCGTCTCTTATTCGCCGGGTTCAGCTCCCTACCCATAGCCATGAGACGCCCGTCATCAGCTACGGCCTATCTTCCTATGGCTACGATATTCGCCTGTCACCCAATGAGTTTCGCATTTTCCGCCATATTCCAGGCACGGTCATAGACCCCAAGCACTTCAACCCAGAGAACTTGGAGCCAACTGCGCTCAGAGAAGATGACAACGGCAGCTATTTCATTCTTCCGGCGCATTCCTATGGCTTAGGCGTTGCCCTAGAGCGCCTAAAAATGCCGGACAATATCACGACTATCTGCATCGGCAAGAGCACCTACGCTCGCTGCGGGATTATTGCGAATCTGACCCCGGCTGAAGCCGGTTGGCGCGGCTACCTCACCCTGGAGTTTTCTAACTCTTCGAGTGCCGACTGCCGCATTTATGCCAATGAAGGGGTTGTTCAGCTGCTGTTTTTAGAAGGTGAACCCTGCCAGGTGAGCTACGACACTCGCCAAGGAAAGTATCAAGACCAGCCAGAAGCGGTAACGCTCGCTCGCATCTAGGATTTCTAGGTTTAGTCAGTAGAATGGAAGTGGAAAGCGTTCGTGTAAGAAGCGCCATTAATCCTCTTTGATAAAGTTTTTCACTCCGAGAGTACGCACTTACTAAGGCCCAACTCGAAGCTGCACTAGCGTATGCCGCAGAACTCGTTCAGCACATTCAAGTAACAGCATTAACGGCCTAAACCTTGACTTTCTTGGTCGATGAGAACATGCCTCGCTCTCTTGCACCTCAGATGAAAGCTTTAGGTCTTGAAGTAAAGGATGTTAGGGATATTGGATTACAGGGATGTCCTGACTCAGAGGTATCGAATATCGGCGTGTACTGGCTCGACTGATTTATCGGCGTTGATGGCAAAGTCCGCATTAGATGTTGGCATTTAGAGAAGAGTTATCAGCTGCGTCGCCAGTTAAACCAATTTTCAGCCCAGTCTCGCCGCCAGTTTCCAGGCTGCCAGCGAGCGTGCTCTGCTTTGCCTGCAGCGTCTTTTAGTAAATCGGTTAGGCGTTCTGCCGTGGGGGGTAGGGGGGGACAAGCGATCGCACCTGTGAGCACATGTATAGGCCTACCGACAACCGATTCTAAATAAGGACTGAGGGCTTCGGCACCGTCGCCGAGTAGATGGATGCTCTGAATGCGTTTTCTCTGGCAGATAATCTTGCAGTACGACGGCTGCGGGCTGACCCGACTCAAGTTGGCGCTGTTTGCACAGGTCGCTGTCCAGACACGGTAGCCCTGTGATGGATCCGGTGCGCGGCCTGCGATCGCAAATTCAGGCGACTGGCCAACCCTGACGAACCGACCGTATGCTTGCGCGATCGCACCATAACCAACCCGTTTCCTAGGCCAAAACAGAGCATTCCACACAGCAACCGGCGCCTCTGCTTGCGCTACAGCATCGTGAATCCATTCACGATGTAGCAGTGAACCGCAGGCAAATACCCGAGAATGAGATGTCTGCAGATACGCATTTGTCTGCAGATAATGACTGGTATGCTCAACATCGTCTAGAGAACCGGTCTCTGCATAAGAGACGCGGCGCACAAATTCTGGTAGGACGAGCGCTGGTCGCTGTCTGTCTATCACCAAGGCGTTCTCAGTCAACGTGTGCAGCTTAGCCTTGGATAGCACTTGGGTAGAGATATCAGACGATTTCACAAATTTGACACCTGCTGACAAGCATTGAGTCTGCACCCACCGCCTGACATCGCTATCTTCACCGGGCAAAACCCTATCTGCAACCAGCGTGACGGCCACACCCATCAGGCTCAAGGCCTCTGCCCAAAGCACTGCCCGAAACGATTCACCCCACACGGTTATCTGCTTAGGCAGCCTATCCCAAGTGAACAATGGCTCTAGCCCGGTTGGCATGCACCTGAGGGCGTGGTCACTGCTCAGCGGCAAACTCAAACAGGGAACCGTGCCAAAGGCAGCAAGCACCGCCCGCCCACGCAGCCGACGATGGCCAACCGTGACCACTTGCTTGCGAGAGAGCCGCTCTGGCATAGCTAAGATGACATCTACACCGCTACGGCTCAGCGCAGAAACAGAATATTCAGGCAATTGCGCACTAGCGGCGAGACCGCTCCATTTCACCAGCGCAGCCCAGTCAAATTGTCCGCTTGCCTCGCCCCGCTCATCTCGATAAAACCAACGGCTGACCGCTTGCCGCTGCCGCCCTTCAGCGAGCTGCTGCAGCCCGCGCAACAAATACCGAACCCGCTGCCGCTGAAAAAACAGCCCTGGAGGCTCTACCAGCGCCACTCTCGCACCGTAGCCCACCGCCGCTACCGCCGCCGTTCGCCCCGCCAACGTACCGCCCAAAACTATCAGATCGTAGTCAGCTGGCATGGGCCACCTCAAGCAGCCGGGGCAGCGTTTCGGTGAGGGCCGTGAGCAGTCGCTGGTTGTCTTCTCGGCTTTTGATAGCGACGCGAAAGTAGCGATCGCCCAGCTGCTCAAAACTCATACAGTCGCGAATGTAGATTCTGTGATGCTGCAAAAGCTGACGCTGCAGCGCCGTTACAGAAGCCTGACAGCGCACTAAAAAGAAATTGGCGCAGCTCGGCAGCGGACTTAGCCCTGGTAGCTGAGAGAGCTGTTGGTGTAAGTAGGCATTTTCGGCGGCTAACCATTGCCAGGTTTGCTGCTGGAAGGCGGTGTCTTGTAGCGCAGCGATACCGGCAGCTGAGGCAAAGGTATTGACCGACCAGGGGTCGCGCCAGCGATTCCAACGCTGGAGTGTGGCGGGCTGGGCGATCGCATACCCCAGTCGAATGCCTGGCATGCTGTAAAACTTGGTGAGCGATCGCAGCACCACTAGGTTAGGAAAGTACGCCACCTGGTCGATTACGCTCTGTGCCCGATCCGGCGGCAGAAAATCCATAAATGCTTCGTCTACCACTACCCAGGCAAATTTTGAGAGCAGCGATCGCACCCTCGACTTTGCAAATAATGTCCCCGTCGGGTTGTGAGGATTGTTTAGTAGCAGCCCGCAACGGTCTAGCGCCAGCGAGGTGTCTGGCAGCCTAGCCTCCCAATCCGACAGCTGCCATTCATCTGATCTAAGTAAAGGAATCTCAGCTCTGCCACCTTCAAAAGCCGCTAACGCCCGCGTGTAGTCACTAAAGCCTGGCGTCAGTTGCAGCGTTGGCCCTGGTAGCGCGGCAAGGTCGCGGGCGGCCCAGGTTAGCAGGTCGGCGGCGCCGTTGCCGGGTAGGACGTACTCGGGTGAGAGGTGGTGGTGGTGTGCGATCGCCTCCCGAAGCGAGGTGTATGCCGTATCTGGATAGTTCACCACGCACGAAAAAGCCGCCTGCACCGCCTGCTGTACAGAAACCGGCGGACCAAGCGGACTAATACTTGCCGAAAAATCTACAAGTTCGCGAGGAGAGCAGCGCGCAAGCCGAGCAGCCCAAGCCAAGTTCCCCCCGTGAACTGGTCTATCCATAAAAGGCCAAGTGCTACTTCTTTTTACCTGCCACCATCTCCTTGAACTGCTTACCTGCAGAAAAGGCAGGCACGGTAGTAGCCGGAATAACCATAGTATCGCCAGTTTTGGGGTTGCGACCTTCACGCTCTTTGCGGGCACGGGGCTCAAACGAACCAAAGCCTACAAGCGTAACTTTTTCGCCCTTAGACACGGCTTCCATAATGGACTCAACCGCCGCTGAAATCACAGCATCGGCCTGTTTTTTCGTTACAGAGGACTTCTCTGCAACGGTATCAACGAGTTCACCTTTATTCATGCTTATCTCCTCAGAGGATAATTGGGTTAGTTTGTTCTCTGGTCTGATCGTGAGATCTAGATGGGACTACACATTGCCTAATGGCAAAATTTAAAGTTTCTGTGAAGGAAATATCAACAACCGCTGAAACCCCCGAAACTCCATAATTTTTACTGCCCCATTCTAAGGGGTACTTGCGCAATATGAACAGAGAAAACCTTGAATTTGTATGGATTTCAGGGATTTTTAAGAAAGTTCATAGTTCATCAAAGAAAAATCAGAAATTCTGTCTTGACAAAAAAGCCGACACTATCTATCAAATCCATAGACACGGGATAAATACATGACGCTAGTCAGAACATCGTCTATGCATCCGCTAGAACAGGTCTAAAGGGAAAGGGCCATAAGTGCCATTAACAGCGTCCAGTTCGGGCTCGGTGGTGTGGTAAGTCACCAGTACCCCTCTCGATTCGCCGGTATAGCCATCTAGATACCAAGCATTTTTCAGCGTATTGAACTTTAAAAAAACAGCCCCTGGTCGGTTTTCGATATCTACCCGAATGGGCTGGCTCAGCGCGGCTACGTAAGCCTTCAGGGCAGTTTTTGCTGCTTCTAAAGAGGGCGCACAGATGCCTAGGGTCTGATACTCACTCATGTCGTTGAGCCACAGCAAGTCTTCTCGCACGGACTGGCGCTGCTCGGGTGAGAGCGCAGCGGGTTCAGTCCCTAGGCTGATTTTTATCAGTCGCTGACGAATCGCTTTGAGCGTGGAGTTTAGTTCTGTAGGCGTCAGATTATCTGTCAGATCCGCCATGGGTCAGTGGTTGAGAAACTTCTCTGGGCTGATCACATCATAGTGGAGCCTGCCCTGTCTGAATGGCACGTCGTTATTGTTGGTCAAAGATTTGCGCTTGGTAAGTAGAGAGACATTCGATTCGGGCTCACTGAAGTCAGTCTTTATGTATCGCATCTCATGACCTACAGCCTGCGCGTCACCGACATGCCAACGACCGAAAGGCCCCGTGAGCGCCTGCTTAGCCAGGGTGCAAAGCGGCTTTCTGCGGCTGAGCTGATTGCCATTTTGCTGGGGACGGGGCAAGGACCCGGGAAGCTTTCTGCTGTGGGGCTGGGTCATTTTTTGCTGCAGCATTTGGGAAAAGAGCAGCCGAGTGGCGATGGGCTACTGTCTTTGCGAGATGTCACTGCCGAGGAGCTGATGAAAACTTCAGGCATTGGCCCGGCTAAGGCTGCGACAATCTTGGCGGCGATAGAGCTGGGTAAACGGGTGCTGCAGAGCCAGCCACCGACTCAAACGGTTGTAGACGATCCTTCTGTGGCGGCGGCTTTTTTGGCCCATGAGCTGATGTGGCAGACTCAAGAGCGATTTGCCGTACTGCTACTAGATGTGAAGCACCGCATTCTGGGTAGCAAAGTTGTCAGCATTGGCACCGCAACTGAAACGCTTGCCCACCCGAGAGAAATTTTTCGCGAAGTTATCAAGCGGGGGGCGACTCGGCTTATTGTGGCCCACAACCACCCTTCTGGCAGCCTGGAAGCCAGCACAGAAGATATTACCCTCACCCGTCAGCTGCTAAAGGGGGCCCAGCTACTGGGCATTCCGCTGCTGGACCACCTTATTTTGGGCAATGGTGACTTTTCTAGCATTCGCCAGTCTACTGACCTATGGGCTGAGATGCTGGAATAGTGTTGGAACATCGCATGAGGATCTGCCGTGAAGTTTATTGGCATCGACCTGGGCTGGCAGTCTGGGCCTAGTGGCCTATGCTGTTTGGGAAGTCGTGGCTTGGGCGATGACTTTGAACTGCATATTGAGCGGCTCGACCGAGAAGCGACTTTGGAGGGTGTGTTGGATTGGGTCGATGCGATCGCACTACCCACCACCCCTGCCCTAATCGCAGTCGATGCACCTACGCTCATTCCTAACGAAACGGGCATGCGATCGCCCGACCGCCTAGCTCACAAATACTTTGGCAAATACCACGCAGGCTGCTACCCCGCTAACCAGGGACGCCCGTTTGCCGGGCGCCTCACTCAGTTTGGCCAAGACCTAGAAAGTCGGGGCTTTTGCCATGCACCTACCATCCAGCCACAAAAAGCTGGCCGCTATCAGATAGAAGTCTTCCCCCACCCGGCAACCATTCAGCTTTTTAACCTGCCTCAGATTTTGAAATACAAAAAGGGGCGCTTGGCGGCGCGAAGCCAGGCCCTAGGAGAGCTACGCAACTATCTTTTGACCTTGCTTCCTCAGCACACCCCACCGCTAACTGCGGAGAGTCTGCCTAAAATTCCGACTGGTGGAAAGGCTCTGAAAGCGTTAGAAGATAAGCTGGACAGTATTGTGTGTGCCTACGTGGCGGCGCACTGGTGGTATTGGGGTACAGCGCGGAACCATGTTTTGGGCGATGGGTGCGAGGGGTATATTGTTGTACCCTGTCCGCCGAGCGCACCGGTTCAGCTGGAGGAATTTGACTGAAGCTACAGAAAAGAAAAAAGCCCAAGAAAAGAGCCCAAGAGAGAAGCAAAATAGCTCTCCTTCGGGCTCCGGCATGTGTGAGAAGACTTACGTGGAAAAGGACAAACTGTGAGGCGCTATTTAACAGTTTCGCTCTCAACTTCAATGACAACGGTAGGCTCGCTGTTGTCAGCAGTCTCAGGCGCAGTTTTTTCAGCGTCTGCAGAATCTACTAGCCAGGTCTGAATCGCTTGAATGCGGGCTTTGATACTGGCATAGCGATCGCCATAGCGGCCATCCAACAGATTGTCTGCTCTACCGACCTGCTTTTTTAGCGCTGGCAGAAGTGTTTCTTGGCCCATCTGCGACATCACCTGCAGAAATTTCACTAGCCGATCTGCAAGATCCAACTCTTCTGCATCGTCTTGCCAGGCTTTGTTGACTGTGCTGGCAGCCTGCTGGCCTTTTTCCTTAACAGTGGAAACAGTTTCAGTGGTGACTTCTTTGGCCAGTGGCGAGATAACGCTGCGGCCTGCTTGAAACTCTGTGCGAGTCTCAGAGAAGGCTTTACGTAGGATTTCGCCAATGCGCTGCGATCGCATCCCACTCTCTTTCAAAAGCATCTTCAGCTTCTCAAAAGTAGTGGTTTCTGCGGGAGACTGCTCGATTGGGGTCATATCTTCGTTGATGTTGTTAGAGAGATAGGTCATGATAAGTTCCGGTTTGTTGAAGGTTTGAATGAACTTTGAAAGGAAAGAATGGGTTAGCTAACGGAAACAGCTTCGACATTGATAGTCTTGATATCTTCCGTATCTATCACTGTTTCGACTTGTGTCTTGGTCGTTTCCGCTCTGTTGCTTTGTGTGAAAAGTCGCTTGCGCTTGAGCTCTTGCGCCATGATTTGACTGACTTCTGTGACCAAGAGACTCACAATCACGCCATCATCAATCCAGCCCAAAACAGGAAATACATCGGGAGAGATATCCATCGGACTCAGCAAGTACAACAGTGTTCCTAAGATGACGACCCAGCGGTACTTTGTATGCTTGAGTGCTTTGCGATACCAGCCATGCAGCGTAGCGGAAAGACTGTTGTTTATCTGTTTCTTCATGGTGTGATGAGTAAGCTCCTTTCGCCAACAGATATATCTTGACAGATTGCTCTGTGGGCGTCAGGTGTTGAAAACACACCGAACACCGCGCTGTACGGTCGTTTTGACCGTATACGGTTTACCGAAGAAGGGCGGTGCATACAGAGGCGACTTCATAGTGGATTCCTTCCTGACAAGAGCGGCCAGCTGATATAAACTCAGCTGGCCGCTCTTGTCAGTCGCTCTTGTCAATCTTGGGGGGTGCTCGTGTCGCTCACTGTAACCACCGAGTAGCGCAGCGCATCTAAACCGGTATCTGCTTCTGAAAAGGTTAGCTTTTGGTAAGACCGAGGCCATTATCCTCAGCGTAGCGATCCATGAAGCGGATGAAGCGGTCCCATTCGTCCTGGCCACGCATCACATAGACCGCCTCGATACCGGCGGGCTCTCCGTTTACAAACTTACCGTTTACATCTCGGGTGGAGAGTTCACCCTCTTCATCGACCATGTAGAGACCTGTGATTTCGCCGCCTTCTTCTACGAGGGCTTTTGGACGGTCGAAGTAAAAGGTTGCTGTGCCGTCAGATAGGTCTTTGGCGCGGGTGATGCGAATATCGGGGACGACCTCTTCTTTGACGCCGCGAGAGAATTGCATTTCAGCCATGGTTGGATCGCACTACATAAATTAATTAATACCCCTCAGTTTCCCACTTTATAGAGCCATTAGTCGACCCCTTTCTTTGGGCTTTCGTTTACAGACCGATCTACCTACTTGCTCGTTGCTAGAGAACGACTTGGTAGCGGGAAGAAAGGGCAGGCATGCGGTCGGCGACGACTAGCGCCTGATAAACCATGGCAGAGACTTCGGCGCGGGTAGCCGTGCGGTTTGGGCGCAGCTCTGTCGCGATGGGGTGGTTGAACACAAGCGATAGCTGGGTCGCGGCGGCGATCGCATCCTTAGCATATTGCGGAATGGAGGCGCGATCGCGATAAACCGTTAGCGATGACGCCTGCGGTGGCGACACCGTCTCCAACTCTAGACCACTGGCTAGGGCCAACAGCGCCTGTAGCTTAGTCAGCGGCTGATTGGGGTCAAAGGTAAGGTCTGGAAAGCCTGAGATAAATTCAGCTTGGTAGGCCTGCTGAATCACCTCTGCGCCCCAGAAGCTATCGGGCACGTCGCGAAAGCTCACCTTAGGACGCTTTGGCTCCGGGTCGAAGGCGCCCACTAGGAGCACGGCAAACTGAGCCCGGGTCATGGGTGAATCGGGCTGGAACGTGCCATCTCGAAAGCCGCTCAGCCAGCCTTGCTCTACGAGGGGCTCAATGTAGTCGGCGGCCCAGTGCTTGGGTGAGAGGTCAGAAAAGTTCGGCGCGGCGGTGTCTGCCTTGGCGATGAAGGGGGAGTCGATGCGCGGGGTTTTGTTTGCGGCGACGAGGGCCTGGTGGACAAGGGCGGTGGTTTCAGCGCGGCTGATGGGTGCCAGTGGACGCAGGACGTATGGATCGGGGTAGTTTACGACCATTTTGCGGTCGGTGGCAGCGGCGACGGCCTCAATGGCATAGCTAGGTACCTGAGCGCGATCGCCATAGATTAGCAGCGACTGCGATCGCCCCTCACCAAGCCCTAGCCCGTTGACCAATGCAACCATTGCCTGCACCCGCGTGAGAGGTGCATCTGGCCGAAAGGAGCCATCGGGAAAGCCGGAGATGAAGCCGGTGGTCTGGGCTTGCCGAATGGCTTTGGCCGCCCAAAATCCGGCTGGCACATCTGGAAAGCGACGCACTGACCGGATGGCGTCTGCTGTGGGGAACGCGGCGGCGACTAGGGCCGCGAACTGAGCCCGCGTTACCTGGTTATCGGGTTTGAAGGTGCCATTTAGGAAGCCTTTTACCAAGCCTTTTTCGGCGAGTGCTTCGACAAAGGGCGCAGACCAATGACCGACCAAGTCATTAAACCGGCTATCTAAGCTGAGCGTATCGTCAGGCGCGGGAGGCTCTGGGGCGGTTTCTGCGGGCAGTGGCGATGGCTCCACGTTTCCTAGCAACACCGCTGGCACAGCCGATTCATCGGGGATTTCGCTAGGCAGATAGTCGACGCGACCGCTCACCCGGACCGGGTTGATTTGGTTGCCAGCGGTGGTGAGGGGAATGCTGCCATCGTTGCGAATGTCGTGAATTTTGCCTTCGAACCAGTTGCCGCCGAGGTCTTGGGGCTGTCCAATATCTGGCTGGGCGCGGTCTTGGGTCCATAGGCCGGTTTCCTGGCTGCTGAGGGCTTTGTTTTGCCTGAGCACCGGCTGGGCAAAGCCGCCGATTGAGATGCCACAGCGATTGTCGGTGAGCTGATTGCCAATGACTAGGGGGGCCGATTGCGATCGCAAACTAATACCTTCACCGGTCCGCGTAAACCGATTTTGACGGACTTCACCTTTTGCCTGGTCGACCGTCGATAGTCCTGTGCTGCCGTTGTCTACAAATTCATTTTCTGAGACGAAGGGCTGGGCCTGACCCATGATCAGCAGGCCATGCTGCTGACAGCCTGACAGCCGATTGCGGACGATCAGCGCTGCACCTTGGGCGGTGACGATGCCGATGCCGTTGGGATTGGTAACGGTAACCTCGCGAAGCTGAGCGCGATCGCCTAATACAATGGTGGCGTGCCGATGTCCGATGCCACTGTTTTGAGGCACATTTTGGGGGCTGTTTTGACGACTATCTTGTAGCGTGCCGCCTCCCTTCAGCGTCACCAGCTGCGGAGAATCCCCGGCGACCGTTACGCCATCGGGCACCACTAGGGGGAACTGCTCATTTTCTTGGTAGGTACCGGGTGCTAGCTGTACAACGCTACCCGGACGGGCCTGTTGCAACGCTTTGCTAATCGTTCTCAATGGAAAATTAGCGGTGCCTTCGTCATTGTCTTGCCCCGATGGACTGACATATAAAACAGACATTTCAGCAATCCCCTTTACCCATTCGTGTGATATTTATCTTACTGGCCCGTAAAATAGAGATAGCACCCGCACCCTATCTCTAAAGAAATTTTTCCCTGAAATTTCCTCTGGAGATTTCTCCCTGACAAACTCCTAACAAAGCTTCCCCATGGCAGAGTGGCTAGAACACACCGTTCACGTAGATTTAGAAACCCCCGTGGAGGACGTCTGGCAGATGTGGTCTGATTTGTCCCAGATGCCAAACTGGATGAAGTGGATCGAGTCGGTAGAAATCCTCAAGGAAGACCCTACCCTATCTCGATGGAAGCTAGAAACGACCGGGTTGTCCTTTTCTTGGCTGTCTCGAATTGTCAAGATAGTCCCCCAACAAATTATTCAATGGGAGTCGGTCGATGGCTTGCCCAATCGGGGCGCGATTCGATTTTATGGACACAAAGACGGCAGCAGCACGGTAAAAATGAGCATCTCCTACGCCCTCCCCTCCATTTTGGCCAGATTGATGATGAGCAGCTCCTTTGTCGATAGGGTGGTGACCTCGACGCTACAGGCAGATTTGGACCGGTTTCGAGACTATGCGATCGCCAAAACGGCCAATCCCGTCAGCGTAGATAGCTAACGGTGGACGAGCAAACGGCAGCGAAGCAGCTGCGATCGCACCACCTCAAAGCGCTCTTCACGCAGACCTTGGGGTGGGAGCCGGTAACTCCTGCGCAAGCGAACTATTCACTCGACAGCAAGGAGCTGCAGGACTGCATTCCCATCGCACAGCGCGATCGCACCGTTGTTTGGCAGGTATCGCTTTCACCCAGCACGCCGCTCACCTCCCGGCTACGGTGTGAGGTTTATGGTGCGATCAATGATGCGATCAATCAAGAGGACTTCAGCACGCCGCCTCTAGTCATCTTCGTAGATGCAAAACAGACTAAAAGTCTCTGGTGTGAATCACCTCAAAAAACCGAGCTGTACGTTGTGGGTCAGCCGCTGGAGCTGTGGATGTTTCGCCTGCGCAGGCTAGCAAAGCCATCGCTGCACGACCAAAGAGAAGGCAGTGAAATCTTCCAGCAACTGCTAGAAGATATGGTGGGAAATACCTCAGGCATCGGCCCTATCGCAGAGTGTAAAGCCTACGCGGTGCTGACGTTACAGCGATTGATTTTTATTCAGCAGTTGCAGCAGCGGGGTTGGCTAAATAACAACACCTGGTATCTGCAAACGCAGTTTGAAGCGGCGCTACAGGCAGATGATCTTCTCTTTTTTGAAAAGTGCCTTCGTCCGCTGTATAAAAGTCTCTCGTTGCCAGCTGTAGAAAGGCCGCTCGCACTGCAAACGACGATTGGCGGCGTGCCTTTTATCGGCAGACTGTTTGAAACACACCCTTTAGAAGAAAAGTGGCCAGATATTGCGATCGCAGACCAGGCATTTGAGAATGTTTTAGCTTGGCTGAGTGAGCAAGCCAGTACGGATGCGCTCAATCCTTGGATGGGTGGTGCACTGGGCCAATGGCTCGATCGGTATTGGCAACAGGAGCGGGGTGTGGGTACAGGCTCAGCCATATCAATGCGGTTGGCTAGAGAGATGTGCGATCGCGCGCTCGACGCATTCACCTTAGGTAAGCTTGGGCATTCTTCTGAACAACCATCCTTTCAAGAACAACAAACCCTAAACGACGCACTGTTCAATGCAGATGCCCAGCTTTGTCGGCAGCTGATTCAAGAAATTTTACCCCCGTTGCGCATCTTAGATCCCAATTGCAACAGCGGTAACCTGCTAGTGGCCTTTCACCAGAGACTCACCGATGTTTTTAGCCTCTTGACCGGGTTCATTCATCAAAATCAAGACGCCCAGCTCAAAATATGGCGCTCTGGACTAACGGAACACAGCGCTGAAAATGAGCAAGAGTCGTCTACGTTGTTGCAGGTCATTCAAGCTCGCATTCTGAGGAACAACTTGCATGGCCTTGCCTACTGCGAGGACGTGGCGGAAGTGGCTCGCTTTCAGCTACAGCTACATTTAGTTGCGATCGCACAGCATAAAGAAGACCTAGAACCGTTAGTAGACCTTGAGTTCAGCATTCTATCTGGCAACGCGCTAGTCGGCTTTATCAATGTCGACGAAGAGCGCTTCGAGCAGGTCAGCAAGGCAGCGCCAGGCACGCTGCTGCAGGGAGACCTACTACAGCCGCTGGCAGCAGACAGCTACAACACCATCTTGAGCGAGAAGAATATTGCCCTAGAGCATTACCAAGCCCGCTCTCAGCTACTTGCCGAGACCCACAGCGTCCCGCCCTACGCCACAGCCGCCCTTCTCAGAGAGCAGATTGCCGCCCTCGATGCAAAAGCGCAGCACAAACTAGACACGCTCCTGCTAAGTCACATGAGCCAGCAGCTAGGCATCCGCCACCGGCACTCTAGCCTGACGGGCAAGCCCAGCCGTCGCCTGCTGACATTAGAAGATATTCAGCAGCTCACCCCTTTTCACTGGGGCTACCATTTCAACACCATCATTCAACGTGGCGGATTCGATATTATCCTTTCTCAACCCACCTGCGGACCGGTTAAGCCCACAGTAAAAGAGTTCATGCAGCAATTTCAGGACCTCTTTGAGCAAACAGGGCTGACGGCCAAATCTTTCAAAACGTCTAAGGCGGCCCTTGCTAAAGGCGACCCTGAAATTGCTGAGCAGTGGTTGGCTTATCAAGATAGATACGCATTGACTACCGACTATTTTCACCGGAGTGAGCTGTATGCTCATCAAGGTGAGAAAGGGGGTGGAAAGCGATCGCGCAGTTTGCTCGCCTGGGAAAGTCTCACAATAGAACACAGCTCAAATTTACTGGCTTCTAAAGGCGTGTTCTGTGCTGCTGTGTCTGAGGCGTTTCTGAGCGATGCCAATGTCCAAAAAATAAAAGATTTCCTCTCCGAAACAGCTGAGGTAATCATATTGAAAGACGACAGAGCTGCAGAGAAAAAGATTGTTGGTATTCTTGTAAGTTCAACCACCCTTTTCACACAAAACAAAGTGCCCACATAAAAAAGCACCCACATAGAACAGAGTGCATACAGATTACCGCGGTGAACAAATGGAACTGGCCTGAAGTAAATCCCCTCTGGAGGGGTGGACGCGTAGCGGACGGGGTGGGTCGGTGTGTAGCGTCAGCGACTGGACCCACCCCGACCTCCGCTACGCTCCGGCCACCCCTCCAGAGGGGATCACTTCTGGTGTGTCTATTTAATTACAGAAACAACAGAGTTCGGCGACTATGTCGCTGCGCAGTCCATCAACTCATCTATTTGCTCGAACAAAGCTTCTTTTGTAGCAGAATTATCTAACACACAGTCAGCAAGGGCGCATTTCTCTTGTAAATCCATCTGTGCGTTAACGCGCTCCTGTGCTTGGCTTTCGGAGAGGTTATTGCGGGCCATGAGTCGTTGCAGCTGCTGTGATGGGCTGCAGGCCACTACCCAAATTTCTGTGACAAGCTGAGTCAGCTTAGCTTCAAAAAGGAGCGGGATGGAATACACCAAGGTCTCGTGGGATGAGAGCACATCACTTTCTGTTTGAAATTTAGCCCGAACAAAGGGATGAATTTGTTGCTCTAGCCATTTTTTTTCGGCGGGGTCTTGAAAAACAATGTTGCCAAGGGCAGTGCGGTTGAGACTACCATCGGCAAGGAGAATGCGCTGACCGTAGCGGCGGGCGATCGCACTCAAAATATCACTTCCTTTCTCTACCGCCTGCCGCGCGTAGACATCGGCATCGAGCACAGGTAGCCGGTATCGCTCTGCCAAATAGTTAGAGACCGTACTCTTGCCGGTGGCAATCCCACCGGTCAACCCAATGATGCGTCTGGTTGAAGCCGAGGTTTGAAGAGAGGTTTGAAGCGGCTGATCAGTCATGACCTTGCCCACGTTTCTAGCCCTGCGGTGAGCCCCGCAAGCGTGTATTTTTCGGCCTCGAAGGTGACTTTGCCTAGCTGCTCGCGGCAGTCCCGAGAAGTCTGCGGGCCGATGGAGGCGATCGCTGTCTTTTCTAATAGATCTAACCAGTGCTCGCCAAAGGTCTGCGCCATGAGCTGAGCAAAATGACGAACCGTTTTAGAACTTGCAAAGGTAATGACGTCTGCAGACCGGGCCTCTAGCACCTGTTTGGCCGCTGCCGGAATACTTCCTGGGCAGGCAGACTCGTAGGCTGCAACTTCTGTCACTTGCGCACCTTTGGCAGTCATTGCTTTCACCAAGATATCCCGCCCCCCTTTTTCAACTCTTGGAAACAACAGTTTTTTTCCCGCTGGATTTTCAGGAAAGTGCTCAACGAGTGCATCGGCGACAAAGGTTGGTGGGGTAAAGTCGGCAGTGAGGCCCCGCTGCTGCAAGTAGTGATGTGTCTTTTTGCCGACCACCGCAATTTTGAGAGAGGCCAGCGCTCTAAGATCTTTGCCCTGATGAAGCAACCGGTCTAAAAAGTAGCTAACGGCGTTGTGTGAGGTGAGAATTAGCCAGTCGAAGGTGGCCAGGTCTGCGATCGCACTATCCACGCCTGCCCAGCTCGCCGGTTCTCGAATTTCTAGCGCAGGCAAATCGACAACCCGCGCCCCCTTCGCCTCTAGCAGTTGGCTAAACTGACTCGCTTGGCTAGCCGCCCGAGTCACCAAAATAGTTTTGCCTACTAGGGGCAGCGCAGGCAATCGCACAGGGGCCAGAAAAGCGCGCAGACCGACCACCTCTCCGATGATGATGACGCAGGGAGAGAGTTTGGCAGCCCCAACAATCTGCGGTATGCCCAGCAGCGTCCCCTGCCAGACTTGCTGTTCGGGCTGGCTGGCCCAGCGAACAATGGCCACCGGCGTTTCGGGACGTTTGCCATAGCTGACTAAGCGATCGCAGATTGCCCTGAGCTGCCGGCCGCCCATGAGGAAGATGGTCGTTTCTAAGCGTGCGATCGCCTCCCAGTCCAAAGCGTCCAAATCGTGGGCTGTAAATACACCAAACCCCCGACTCAACACCGGATCGCTCAGCGGTATGCCCGCTAGCAACGGTGCGACCAGGGCCGAAGATAGCCCAGGCACCACCTCAAACTGACAGCTTGCAGCCTTCAGCGCCTGAATTTCAGCCGATGCCCGCCCAAAGACGAACGGGTCTCCGGCCTTTAGCCGCACAACCTGCTTCCCCGCCTGACATAGCTGTACCAGCAGCTGGTTAATATCCGCTTGAGAGGTGCTGGGCATGCCGCCGCGCTTGCCCACATGCCATTGCTCACAGCTGTCAGGAATCTGCTGCAGCAAAGCAGCATCCACCAGCGCATCGTAGACCAAAGCATCGGCTTGGCCAAGCAATCGCTGACCATACACCGTGAGGTAGTCGAGCTTGCCGGGTCCGGCACCGAGCAAATAGACCTTTCCCTTCGACGGGTCACCGATAGAGTTAGACTTTGATTCTCCAAGCTCAGGCATGCTACGTCATACGCTTACAGCATCTATTGTGTGCCATCGTCCGTTTAACGGTATGTGTCACTCTCTATAGACTCGTGAAGAAATGCTCATAGTAAATCTACGGATGGCACCGAGTTCACTACTATCAAAGTGTAGAGAGTTTTGCACAACCTAAGCTCAGCACAACTTTCTCTACCGAACTGTTGTTTGAATAGACTGTCTTTTTACCTAACCTAAACAGTTTTTGCAATTAACAGTTCTTCACCGCGCGATGAACCGTTACAGCCAAAGTTAAACCGTTGCTTTTTTAGGAGACAAGGTCATGACCTTCTTTCAAACCCTCAACAGCGTCTTCAACTATCTTGCCGAAGCCGTCTACCGGATCTTTAGCCCCCACGACGATGCCTATCCCACGACAGGCGTTCAGCCCTACAGCGGCTACGTTTATTCAAAGCGGGCAGACGCTCGATAACCCTTTGTAGCCTGTGCCGCTTGGTCAAATAATTAAACGCAATCACTCTGCAGCTTTCTGAAAAGAAGGCTGCAGGGCGATTTCGTTAATGACACCGAATTCAACGCGTCTAAATTCGACAAATCCGTACCGTCAGAATCTAAGCCTCTGCCAGCTCAGCAGCCTCACTACGCGGCTCTTTCCCCATGGTCATTTCATCGACTACCAGGGCAGAGAGCGCAGGGATAGAGTCATCTCCTGTAATCAAGCGTGCTCCCCGCTGACTGGTGAAATACTGCCAGCCCCATTGCATCATTACCAAGAGCTTATTATCGAACTCAATCAGGTAATAGATGTGCACAAAGATCCAGATAATCCAAGCAGGGAAGCCAGAGAGCTTGGCAAAGCCCAAATTGGCCACCGCTTCGTTGCGGCCAATCACTGCCATGCTGCCATTGTCTTTGTAGCTAAAGGCGTTTACCGTCTTGTTTGCGAGCCGCCTTTGAATGGAAGTTGCTAGGTATTCACCTTGCTGCATCGCGGTAGCTGCCGTCCCAGGCAGAGGGCCATCGCCCTGATGCGCGTAGTGGGCCAAGTCGCCTGCGATAAAAATATTGGAATGGCCCGGAACGCTGAGGTCAGGCTCTACGATGACGCGGCCAATGCGGTCTAGCTCAGCGCCGGTTTGCTCAGCGATCGCTTTACCCAGCGGCGAGGCCTTAATGCCAGCGGCCCACAGCACGGTGAAGGCCTGCACCTTCTCAATGTCGTCACCGCTCTTCAAGGTAACCGTATCGCCTTCAATATTAGTCACTAGCGTGCCTGTTCGAACTTCTACACCCAGCTTTTCGAGCGATTTTTTAGCCGCTACGGAGAGGTCGCCGGGGTAGGGTGGCAGCACTCGATCCATACCTTCTAGCAGTACCACCTTGGTTTCTTCGGGGTTGATGTTTCTGAAGTCTTCTCGCAGGGTCTCGTAGGCGAGCTCAGCCAGCGCACCCGCCAATTCCACACCAGTCGGACCACCACCAACGATGAAGAAGGTCAGTAACGCCTCACGGCGGGCCGGATCCGTTTCCTTCTCAGCCGCCTCAAAGGCTAGAAAAATTCGCCGACGCACTTCTAGCGCGTCTTCAATGGTTTTCATCCCAGGGGCAATGCTAGACCACTCGTCTTTACCAAAGTAGTGATGGCTAGATCCGGTCGCCATGATTAGGCTGTCGTAGTCGACCGATTCGCCATTCTTCAGGCTGACCTTTTGCGCATTGGGATCGATGCCGACTACCTCGCCCATCAGTACCTGCACGTTCTTTTGCTTGCTGAGGACGGCGCGGAGGGGGGACGAAATATCGCCAGCTGAGAGACCACCGGTCGCAACCTGATACAGCAGCGGCTGAAATAGGTGAAAGTTTCGCTTGTCAATCAGAGTAACTTTGACAGCAGCTTTGCCGAGTGCCTTCGCCGCATACAGGCCACCAAACCCACCCCCGACAATCACAACGTGATGCGGCGCTTTTTTACCAGTCGTGGCTGAAGTTGAGACGGGCCGGTTCTGCAGAACTGCTGTCATGTTTCGCAACCAATAATTGTGCAACTTAACTAAAGTTTATATCTATACTGTCCATTTTTCGCCACCCTCATTAGATGGCTTTATGGAAAATTGTTCAGATTAGCTACGAAGGGAAATGGGCAAAAGCCACACCTACAGAGTTCCCGACTATTTATTTGCCATGCGAAATATTGCTAAGTAATTATGCTCAAAATCGGCTAAATTATGCCCATTAGAGTGCTGGGCAGCGTATTTTCATAGGCTAAATATCGAAGCTCCCTGGCAAAGTGTTCTGACTGAACATGTTCAATCACGCCCAGCGGTGAATCTGACTCCTAGAATCTTGCTTAAAGGGTTAAATCTTGATTGCTATGGATCTTGGTCGATGTAAATTTAGTCAAATATTTCAGCTGAGTGATTGCAGAGTGGGATGATTGTTAGCGCATAGGGTTTTAGGTTGCATCGGGTAAAAACGTAAACAGCACGTTAGGGGCAGTGTGAGGACATAGGGCATGGGATTAATCGTTCAAAAATACGGTGGTACATCGGTCGGAACGGTGGAGCGTATCCAGGCTGTGGCGAAGCGTGTGAAGGCAACGGCAGCCGCTGGCCATCAGGTGATTGTGGTGGTCTCTGCCATGGGCAAGAGTACCGATAGCCTGGTACAGCTCGCTGAAGAAATCTCCAGCGATCCCAGTCGCCGTGAAATGGATATGCTGCTCTCTACGGGAGAGCAGGTGACGATCGCACTGCTCAGCATGGCCCTCCACGAGCAAGGCCAAGCCGCAATCTCCCTGACAGGCGCTCAGGTTGGCATTGTCACCGAAGCCGATCACACCCGCGCTCGCATTTTAGAGATTAAGACGGCGCGGCTTGAGCGACACTTACAAGAAGGCAAGGTGATTGTCGTGGCGGGCTTCCAAGGCACAAGCGGTGGGATAGACGCTTTGGATGCAGCCGAGGCCCCCGGCACAGGCCTCTCTGGCATGGTCGGCGAAATTACCACGCTCGGACGCGGTGGTTCAGATACCTCTGCGGTCGCTCTAGCCGCTGCGATGCAGGCAGAGCGCTGCGAAATATACACAGACGTACCCGGCATCTTGACCTCGGACCCTAGAATCGTTCCAGATGCGCAGCTCATGGCAGAAATCACCTGCGATGAAATGCTGGAGCTAGCTAGCCTAGGGGCCAGTGTGCTCCATCCCCGGGCGGTAGAAATTGCTCGCAACTACGGGATCATGCTGGTGGTGCGCTCTAGCTGGACGGATGAACCGGGTACGCGGGTCACAGCGCCGACGCCGCAACCCCGCGCCCTAGAAGGGTTGGAAATTGCCCACCCTGTAGACGCGGTCGAGTTCGATACGGACCAGGCAAAGGTAGCCCTGCTAAGGGTGCCGGATCGGCCTGGAGTGGCGGCGCAGCTGTTTGGTGAGCTGGCTACGCAGTCTTTGAATGTGGATTTGATTATTCAGTCAATCCATGAGGGAAATTCGAACGATATTGCGTTTACGGTGCGATCGCGCGCCCTAAAGCAAGCCGAAAGCGTTGTTGAGCACATTGCCCCTGCGCTACGTACCCCGTCCGCCAAGCCTGCCGCCCATCAAGACGAGGCCGAAGTACAAACTGCCAAAAATATTGCCAAGATTAGCATTGCTGGGGCGGGCATGATCGGCAGGCCTGGGGTCGCAGCTGGCATGTTTTCCGCGCTGGCAGCAGCACAGGTCAATATTCAGATGATCTCGACCTCTGAGGTGAAGGTGAGCTGTACGGTGGCTGAGGAAGATTGCGATCGCGCGATCGCCACTCTCTGCAAACACTTCGACGTCACCAGTTCACCCGCTAGGCTCGACCAGCCCAAGGCAAGCGCAGTCAATTTTTCAGAAGACCTACCTTCTGTGCGCGGCGCGGCGCTAGACCTCAAGCAAGCTCAGCTCGCCGTGCGCGACGTCCCAGATAAGCCAGGACTCGCCGCACGCATATTTCAAATTTTGGCGGACCGAGGCATCAGCGTAGACATGATTATTCAGTCTCAGCGCAGCCGCCCGCGCCAGGGCACAATGACCCGCGATATCGCCTGCACCGTCGCTCAAGACGACGCAGCCCTCGCCAAGGACATCCTCCAGACCGCAGCTGCAGAACTCGGCTGCGGCGATGTCTCTATCAATAAAGACATCGCCAAGGTCAGCGTAGTCGGCATGGGCATGATTCACCGTCCGGGTATTGCTGCAGCCATGTTCCATGCCCTTTCAGAAAACGATATCAACATTCAAATGATTGCAACTTCTGAAATCAAAATTAGCTGTGTGGTGCAGCAGGAGAGGGGCGTAGAGGCATTGCGGGTAGTGCATGCGGCCTTTGGCCTAGCGGGCAGTGAAACAGTAGAGGTGCCTGCATGAGTCAAGACACGGCTATTTTCTTAGGAAGCGTTGCGCTGCTGGTAGGCTACCTGGTGTTTTCAGCAAAGACTGAAATGGGCACCAAGATTCAAGGGAAGTGGCCCTGGAAAAAGTGAGCAGATATCCGTATCGAGCATTCACTCTTACCGACTTGGGGGGATATCACCACTGGTGAGCACTTGGTAAAGTTGAGATATTTATTATGCGAGATGGCGATAGGTAGCGTCGCTTGCAGACACGTTCTATCTCACAGGCATCATGAATAACAACAATCTAATCGAGTCATTCTACAACTGGTACCGCGGCGCGCTGCGTCATCCAAAGTGGCGCTGGGCCATCATTGTTGGAACTGCCATTTATCTCCTCAGCCCCATCGATATTTCACCAGATATCATTCCTATCGTTGGCTGGTTAGATGACGGCATTTTGGCCACGCTACTTGTGACTGAGCTATCTTCTCTAATGATGGGCTATCTGAAAAAAGATGGCAGCACGCAAGAAACGACAACTGTTGCAGACGCTGAAGATGTCATTGATGTTGAAGCGGAAGTTGGCTAGTGAATCGCTTCGCGCAATTGTTGTAGATCGATGAAAGCAATTTGTGTAAAAAAAAGAGAGAGCGTAGTTTGCTCTCTCTTTTTTTTACACAGACAGAAATGCGCGAATCTCTTTTCAGAGAGAGTTTGAACTTGATGACAGCATGGTCCGCGTCGTATTCAACTCTACTCTGACGCCTCCGCTTCAGATGACTCTGCTTCGGACGGTGCTTCAGGCGTACTTTCTGCTGGCTCTTCGGGGGCAATCTCTGTCTGAGGTGCAGGAGAGTCCGTCGACTCAGTAGGCGTCTCCGCAGGTGGCGCATCCGCCAGCTTCCAAGTCCCAATATCCCAGGTGCTAGCATCCCAAGGCGTCGGATCTACGCCCGTAATTCGCTCGCTGATTCCATTGGTCACCGCCCGGCGAACCAGTGGAATCACGGCGACATCCTGCATCAAAATTGTGTTCATGCGTTGGAAAAGCAGTGCGCGCTTCTCAGGATCTAGCTCTTTGCTCGCCTGTTCCCACACTTTGTCGTATTCAGGATTGCAGTAGCGAGCGTTGTTGGGCTTTTGCCAATTGTTTTTTTGTGAGGCAATTTCGTCGCACAGCCACCAGCTCATATAAATTGCCGGGTCCGGCGTGTCGCTACCGGTGTTGTACTCCTGCATATCAGCATAAAAGTGGTTGATGCTGCGAGTCTGCGCAGGATCCGCCGAAAAGAAATCATCCACAATGACCCGGCGGTTGTCGACTTCGATGCCAATTTCGTTGAGGTCAGCTTTCACCATTGCCTGAGTTTTTTGACGCACTGGGTTAATCGGCGTTTGAAACACTACCCGCATCTCTACACCGTCTTTGTCTCGAATGCCATCGTTATCGCTGTCTTTCCAGCCTGCTTCGTCTAGCAGGGCTTTTGCCCGCTCAGGGTCGTAGCGATAGTAGAGCAGCGGGTTGGCATACTCGGTGGGAGAAGGCAGCAGTTGGTTGGTGCGCTGCCCGGCGTTGCCATAGACTTGGTTTGCGATCGCATCTCTATCAATCGCGTGGTCAATCGCCTTTCGCACTCGAATATCACTCAAAAAAGGATGGGGATTTTCTACACTAGAGCGCTCCCCTGTCTTCGTCGGCTTATTGGGATCAGTCATATTTAGCATAATCCGCTCTACCGAAGACCCAAAGGTCGCCACCACCCGGCCAGTCCCACTGTTCGAAAGGCTCACCCGGTCCTCAATCGTCAGCTGCAAATTGTGCGCAAAATCCGCATCGCCATCGCGAATGACTCGCCGCGCGGCCACATAGGGCGTCACCCCGCCCTGTAGCTCTACCAAACTAAAGCCTGGTAGCCCCTCGCGAAACTGCTCATTGGCCGCAAATGTCCACACCCCATCCGCATTGGTGATAAATCGATAGGGTCCGGTCCCCACCGGCTGTAGATTGGCCGGAGCCTGACGTGCACTCACTCCCTGCACCGACTCAAACACATGCTTCGGCAAAATCATTCCGTTTTGCCCAGTAAAGGGCAGTGCCCAAGAGGGGTTCGGCTGCTTGAAGGTAATCTTCACCGTTTGCGCATCTAGCGCCTCTACTTTTTCGATGGCCTCATAATACTTTTCGGTAACCGCTGCCACCTTTGGGTCACTGACAAACTCATAAGTAAAGACCACATCTTCTGCTGTAAACGGTTTGCCATCTGACCACCGCACATCTGGCTTTAGCTTCCAGGTCACCGACCGGCCATCTGCAGCCAAGCCACCATTTTCAGCCGTCGGAATCAAATCTGCCAGCACGGGCACAAGCCGACCATCCGCCTCATAGGTCGCCAGCGGCTCATACACAATGCGCGCCGCCTCAAAATCTTGAAACCCATTGGCCAAGTGTGGATTCAACGTAGTCGGCGTGCGGCTATACAGCAGTTTTAAAGCGGAGCTGCGCCGCGCTTCTGGCTGCGCAGTATCCGCTTCATCCGGGACCGTTTCAGCCGATGGCCGACCGACCGAACAGCTCGGCAGCCAGAGCAAACTGCCCAACACCAGGGCAGCCCAAGGCCCAAACTTAAGCCTGTTCATAAAATGACGGACAAACAGCAAAGAGGTCATGACAATCACACGTCAATAATGCAGCAACCTAATTGTTGGAATCTGACACCCCTTGGGCAGCAGGCACCGGTCAAGTAACTCACAGACAGGGATCTGCGTACTAGCCGTTATTAGAAAGAAATGGAATTCGCTCAGCTACCGGATCAGAGACCTCAGTTGCCGAAAGACGAGCCCAATACTCACTCAAAAAGTGAATTTGCCTGAGTCCAACAATTAAATTAAGGCCAGGAACAATGATCCACCAGGTTACCAAGGGTGGATGCCATCCTTGTGCAACATACAGCCGATTAATCTCCTGGTACAGGCGAAATTGCACAATGTAAATCCAAAGTACGCCCACCAGTGAAAATCGTGCGAACCACCCCGGAACATCCGGATCAAACGCCGCCAGTAGCAGTGGCAATGCAACCCCCAACACGAAGGGCACCAAGCACACCGCACCAGACCAAACCCGCTGACCGTGGGCCTTCAGCTCATCTTGAATCACCCACTTGTAGTAGCCGTAGTAAAGCAATCCTGTCGCCACAGAGCGCAAAATCACTTGAGTCATAGGTCGGGGCTTGCCCAGAGACTCACCGGCAGAAGAAGTCGCAACCGTCATAGTAAACAAAAAGGTGGCCAGGAGAAGAGATACAAAACTTAATCATCTTTCTTCATCATCATAACCTGCTTCCTGATTGGCTCAGATCTTGTTGATAAGCCTACGGTTAGTCGCTTTTAGAAAAGTATCCTGACGCTTTTCTCACTGGTGGGTACTAGTAGTTGGTAGATGCACCCTGATGTTTCCTTGGCCGCCGTCTTTGCACGGAGGCTGAGGATTTTTCTTTTTTTGAGAATTTCGGTACGGATTTCGTCCTGACTTCTGAGTTCTGCAGGGAATAGTTAATTGGTAGATGCACCCTGACTGTTCCCTAGACGCTCTTCGCGTCCTAGGGAATTTTTTTGCTCATTTGGGAGTTGTCTCGAAAAGCCCAGCAAAGAAAGTCAAAAGAAAGCCAGTAAAAAAGGTCGCTGGTTCAGCGACCTTTTTTACTGGCTTTCAGAGATTGCTCTCCTCAGCTTCCACTCATTCGATTCACTTTTGGTGTCCTGCTGCAATCAACGCTTGAGTGAATCTTCCCGTAGAGCAGCCTAATTGTTTCTAAGCCTCAGCGGCATCAGCAGATTCGTCTGCGGAAGTCGATTCTGTGGCTGGCTCAGCCGAATCAGTTGCCTCAGTTGCCGCTTCAGTGGCCTCAGCGTTGGCCACCTCTGCGTCAGCAGCTTCTGTTTCTTCCACCTCGGGCTCTGCAACTTTTTTAGTTGGTTTGGGGCCTCGCATCAGGGCAGGATTCATGGGTGCTTTGGGCGCGTCATCTTTGCCACGACCCCGACCTTTACCCTTGCCTTTCCCACGGCCACGGTCATCCCGTCTACCCTCACTGCGATCGCGCTGGTCAGGACCCCCATCGGTGCGGTCGGCTTTCTTGATCGGGCGAGGTGTCTTGCGGGGTTCTGCGGAGCTAGCGTCGGTGGAGTTATCGGTGGACTGAGACTGTTGAGCAGCGTCGCGATCGCTCTTCTTAATAGGACGATCTACCATGGGTCTAATCTGCCTGTGTGTGAATTGCCCACCAATCGTATCACGCGGTCAACTGCCCCCGATGGCCTCTCTATCACCTCGCTGCAGACAAACCGATGGGCAGTTGCCACAGCCAAATCATGCCAAGCAAGGTCAACAGGTTTAGGCCAGTCAGCTAGGTGGGCGGCCAAGCATCCACATCTTTATCTAGGGAGGGCTCGCTACCTAGCAAGGGCGTATCTGCCTCTGGCGAAGCGTCGATGGTTTTACCCACTTCTCCATTGTCTAAAACCGCTTCTGGATCGAAGTTGAGACCCAGCACGTCGATCAGCGCATCTTCATCAGAGTTCAGCTGATAAAACGGCACCATCAGATTAGATAGCTTGGGCTCTAGGGCATTCACCACACCCAAGATTAGAAACGAAGAAGGACGACGGCCCCCTTCAGGGGTCCGCACAGAGGTGGTTGCCATCTGCACCTCTAGCCAAGTCCGGTTGGCCCGAAAGTAATCCAACCATTTGTCTCGAATAACCGAGGTAAAGTTCTCAAAAAAGGCCATGTTTTAACCTGTATGGAAATCGTATGTAGCTAGCACCCCCATGAAATAGACGAGGGTAATAAACGAGGGCTTTGGTGGGCCCAAGGATGATAGCTCTGACACGCCACCAAGCGCATCAACAATCGCTAGAGTGCTGATGTAGCAACGATGAAGTACCACGCCAGCGAACGAACGTATCCGCATTGCTGGCTATATCGCAGCAATCTAGCACCCTTCAGTCGATATGACTAGACCATCATCAAATTATATTTATCAATACATCCACGGTTGCATTCTGGCAGCGGCAGACCGCTCTCTCAACCAGGTCAGAAAATTCACGCAATCAGACACCTGCCATGGTCAATTTCCCTGGGATGAATCGGTTCTAAAAAAAGGACTGCTCACTTCTAATTCGCCCGTTGGGCGGCCTTCGGTGACGTCGAGACCGGGGTCTCTACGGTCTTTGAAGTCTGCGATCGCTCTATTGACTTGAGCGGCGATGTCTTCATGGTTTTTGGTTACGACCGGGTCGGCTGCCAAAAGCTGAAATTTGTAAAACAGCATCTCAGAAAAAGCGCCCAGGTCCCCCGAGAGAAATTCGGCAGGTGAAACGTTAATCGGTCCCTGCTCAGCTATCTGTTCAATCAGCTGCGGACTGAGAATCGATTGAAACTGCTGAATGTAAGACCAGGCGATAGACTGCAAATCTTGCTGGACTGCTCGGTTATCTTCGTAGCTGGCCACGCGCTGTGCTAGCGCCACCCACTCAGGGGCCACCCACCGGCTCAGCGCTCGCTCCATGGCAAAAGACCCTATCACCCGCTGAATCAGGCTGCGACCGCCCGACTTGCTCAGCGAACCGTCATTTAGCGTTGCCACTACCGTTTGCACCAGGCTCAGCAAGTCGCCCGATTCCCAAGTCTTATCTTCTGGGGCAAACTGCTGCAGGTAGGCGCTCACCACGTTGTTCACAATCGATTCTTGCTCTTGGAGCCACACACTTACCTGCTCTGCCAGTAGCTGCGCGCTGACATCTACCAAAGAGGCGTCGTTTCCAAGGCTTTCGTAGGCTGCGATCGCATCATCGATAAATGCCTCCAGCCGCCTGTTTTCCACCTCCACCGTCTTCACATTGGCCACCACGGCACCGACGACGGCCCGCAGCGTCAGCTCACTATCTGGCTCCCCAAACGTAACGATGTAAGCCCGTAAAACGTTTAAGACCTGCTTCAACTCTTCTAGAGATGTCTTTTGAACCGAGCGAGAGCGGGTGTTAGCAGGAGTGGGCATTTCGGGTACCGACGAAGGAGGATTTTCAGGTGAGGGCCGCTCAGCAGCGGGCCGCTCAGAAGTAGAGATATCAGAAGCAGGGCGATCAGAATTGGGCCGGTCAGAAGCAGGACTCTCTGGCAGTGCCGGTGGCGCATCCTGTGGTGATTGATCAGGCGATCGCCCAAACAGGTTAAATACCCAGCGAAACAGTCGAAACACCTTGCTCTCCCTCTATTTCAAACAGGCCTAATCAATTCAGACGACTCTACCGTACACCCTTTGCCGCGCCGCACTCACAGGCAGCGCGAATTGTCGCGGCAACCGACTGCGCCAGCGCCTGATAGTCGTATCCACCTTCCAGGCCAAATAGAACTGCAGGCGTCAAAGACAAACAGGCCTGAGTGAACCAATAATAGTCCGCTGGCTGCAGACAAATCCCCGCCAGGGGATCGGCCTGAGTCGCGTCGTAGCCAGCGCTCACCAGCATCATATCCGCATCAAATTCTGCCAAAAATGGCCGCGCTTTTTCAGTCCATAGCCGCTGGTAGTCGGGCAGGGTACTGCCCGGCGGCAACGGGATATTCAGCACGTTGCCATGCTGGCCGGTCTCCGTTGCAGCACCGGTGCCCGGGTAAGCTGGCGACTGGTGAAAAGAGCAGTAGGCAATCTGGGCACTCTCGGCCACCAAGGCCTGGGTGCCGTTGCCATGGTGCACGTCCCAATCCAAGATGGCAACGCGCTTTGCGCCCAGGGTATCGATGGCGTAGTGAGCTGCGATCGCCGCGTTACCCAGTAAGCAAAATCCCATCCCCTGACTGCGCTCTGCATGGTGACCCGGCGGGCGCACTAAGGCAAATCCGGGCGATCGCTGCTGCCACACCCAGTCCGCACCGTCCAGCCAGGCCGCCACCGCGAGCAGCGCCACCTCATAGCTTTGGGCGCTCATAGCCGTATCGCCATCTAGCCGACCGCCCCCTCGGCTCGAAATCGCTTTTAGCAGCTGCAGATACCCAGCGTCGTGAACGCGCTCAACCGCTGCCAAGGCAGGCCGCGCCGAGGGTGTTAACCAGTCTATTTTCTGAGCCCATTCATGACCTTTCTCCGCAGACGTTTGGCAGCGGTTCAAATAGTCGACCACGGCTGTCAAACGTCCCGAATTTTCGGGGTGCCCAGCCCCGGTATCGTGACCCAAAAAAACGTCGGCATAAAAGACGGGAAACCGAGAACTCATAAGGGCTTTCGCTCATTCAAAAAAGCAGTCGACGTGGACCGTTTTAGCCCACATAACGAAGGGTAAATATGGTAGAATGCAGTGAGTGTTTAGCAATGTTTTGAAGTCTACCAATACGGTGTCTGTGAGAGTGATTTCATCCAGTTTTTTTCAGGTTGTTTCATCTCTCTTGTACGCAGCGAGTATGGGCGCTTAAGCGAGTATCTATCTGTGCTTTCTTTTACGCTTCAAATCATGCTTCTCAAACACTGCTTTCAAGCACTTCATTTCAAGCACTTCAATATTGTCTTCAACTTCAATATTGCCTTGAGTATTCACCTTAAATATCACTTACAATTGCCCTCGCCGAAGTCTGCTTTGGTGAGGGCATTCGGATAGGGATTTATGTCTGATAAGCTTTATGTCTTTTGCTCACTTCTTGTTAAGTCGACCTACTATACACGATGTACCTATAAGCAACCTGCAAGCAATACGAGTCTTTTTTAGCCAACATTTCTTAGCCAATACCATAGCCGGTAGTGCCTAGCACCCGATATCACTCGATATCACAAGTGCTCGCTAAGCGATCGCCATCGCTGCTAGGCCATTCGGTGGCCTAATCCATACGTCAAACCTTTTCATTTCTAAAAATTCCTGGAGCATTTCATATGAGCAGTCCTCAAGAGCGGATCGTCCCTACAGATTTGCGCAATGAGATGTCTCGGTCTTACCTCGAATACGCGATGAGCGTGATTGTAGGCCGAGCGCTTCCTGACGCAAGGGATGGCCTCAAGCCCGTGCATCGGCGCATTTTGTACGCCATGCACGAGCTAGGACTCACCGCCGATAGGCCTTTTCGCAAGTGCGCCCGCGTAGTGGGTGAAGTGCTCGGTAAGTACCACCCCCACGGCGATACGGCGGTATACGACGCGCTGGTTCGGATGGCACAGGATTTCTCCATGCGCCATCCCCTGATTGATGGTCACGGCAACTTCGGCTCTATCGACAACGACCCGCCTGCGGCCATGCGTTATACAGAGTCTCGCCTGCAGGCGCTCACTGGCGCATCCCTCCTTCAAGACATTGAGGCGGAAACCGTAGACTTTGCCGATAACTTCGACGGCTCACAGCAGGAGCCCGTCGTCTTGCCATCGCGTATTCCTCAGCTGCTGATCAACGGTTCATCTGGCATTGCGGTGGGTATGGCCACCAATATTCCCCCTCACAACCTGGGCGAAGTGATCGACGGCGTCATCGCCCTGATTGACAACCCCGAACTCACCAGCCTGGAGCTGATGCAGTATATTCCAGGTCCCGATTTTCCTACCGGGGCACAAATTATTGGCAGTCGAGGCATTCGTGAGGCCTACACCACGGGCAGAGGCTCTGTAACGATGCGCGGCGTGGCCACCATTGAGACCCAGGAGCAGCGCGGCCGCCCCGACCGCGAGACTATTATCATCACTGAGCTGCCCTACCAAACCAATAAGGCGAGCCTGATTGAGAAGATCGCTGACATGGTGAATGAGCGTCGTCTAGAAGGGATTTCAGACCTGCGCGATGAGAGCGATCGCGATGGTATGCGCATCGTCATAGAGCTAAAGCGCGATGCCTACCCCAAAGTCGTCCTCAACAATCTCTACAAGCAGACGCCGCTACAAAATAACTTTGGCGTCAACATGCTGGGCTTGGTAAACGGTGAACCTCAGCTGCTCACGCTGCGAGATTTTCTGCAGGTCTTTCTCGACTTTCGGATCGAAACGATCACTCGGCGCACGCAGTTTCAGCTGCGCAAAGCCCAAGAGCGCGACCATCTTCTCCAGGGCTACCTGATTGCGTTAGAAAACCTAGACGCGGTGATTGCCCTGATTCGCGGCTCAGCCGACGCGGCCTCCGCCAAAACAGAGCTGGTAGAGTCCTATGGCCTTTCGGCGACGCAGGCAGATGCGATCTTGCAGATGCAGCTGCGCCGTCTGACTGCCCTAGAAGCTGAAAAGATTGAGCAGGAGCACGAAGCCCTCACCGAAAAGATTGCCGATTTAGAAGATATTTTGGCCAATCGGGAGCGCATCTTAGCCATCATCAAAGAAGAGGTGCTTGAGCTGCAGGGCTCCTTTGCCAATGAGCGAAGAACCATCATCAAAGGAGATGAAAACGACCTCTCTGATATCTCTTTGATCGCCAATGAGCAGGTGGCGATTTTGGTGACGGAGCAGGGCTATATCAAGCGCATGCTGGTCGACACCTTCGAGGCACAAAACCGGGCCACCCGAGGCAAATCGGGCACGAAGATGAAAGACGACGACGGCATTGAACACTTCATCACCTGCTGTAGCCACGACCACGTTCTCTTTTTTACAGATAGAGGCGTTGCCTACTCCCTGCGCGCCTACCAGATTCCAGAGAGTTCTCGGACTGCGAAGGGCTATCCGCTGGTGCAGATGCTGCCTATTCCCAGAGAGGAAAAAGTCACCTCTGTCGTCGGCGTTAACGAGTTTAGCGAAGATGACTACCTGGTGATGCTGACCCAAGGCGGCTTTGTGAAAAAGACTGCCCTCTCAGCCTTTAGCCGCATTCGTACCAATGGGCTAATTGCGATTTCACTCGAAGATGGTGATGAGCTGCGCTGGGTTCGCCTAGCGCGCCCTGAAGACAGCATTCTCATTGGCTCTCAGCGAGGCATGACGATTCACTTCAAGGCCGACCACGGACAGCTACGTCCCCTGGGCAGGCCGACCAAGGGCGTGAGAGCGATGTCGCTGCGAGACGGTGACCAGCTCATTAGTATGGATATCTTGCCTTCTCAAGTGGTCGAAGAAGTCGAGGTCGCCGCAGCAGATGCAGATGACGATGCCGACGATGAGAACCTCAACGAAGCAGACCAGGGGCCCTGGGTGCTGGTGGTGTCAGCGGCAGGCTTGGGCAAGCGCGTTCCCGTGGCCAAGTTTAGGCTGCAGAACCGGGCTGGCATGGGGCTAGTGGCTATGAAGTTCCGCAAGGACGGGGATGAGCTAGTGGCTCTGCGCATTGCTGGGCCAGAAGATGAGCTGATGATTGTCAGCAATCGCGGCATTATTATGCGGCAGGCTGTCGATGCGATTTCTATTCAGTCGCGGATGGCGACGGGCGTGCAGCTGCAGCGTTTGGATGATGACGATGCGATCGCAGCCGTTGCTCTAGTTCCCCATTTAGACGAAAGCGACAATGAAATGCCTTCCGAATCAGTCGCCGAAGCCATTGCCGAGACCGTTGCCGAAGCCCAGGTCATGGCAGATCTAGATGAAAGCCCAGAAGGTCCTGACCTCAGCGATCCGCTCGCTACTGCACCGGAAAACGCAGACAGCGCTGAAAATCTAGACGATGAGGAGGCAGACGCCTAACGCAGTAGGCGGCAGTGCTTGGCCAAGCCATAGTGATCGCTGGCTCCAGCTGACTTCTAGCCCCCTTCTTTGCAGAAGGGGGCTGTTTTTATGAAGGCAGAAGCATCATACAGTCGAACAAAATCTTTCTAAAGTTAGGTTTTGTTCAAACCCTGCTGCAAAAGGTCGAAAAATCACGGCTAAAGCGCAGCACAGCGGCCGCAGCTTTGTGATGCACATCACCCAAAAGGCCATGGCAACTGCCTTTCGGCGGATGCACGACCATAGATTTGTTAAAAAAACGAGCGAATCTCAGTAATTTTTCTCTGCATATAACCTTTAAGCGGTACTCTTGTCTCAAATATCAGCAAAACTTGTTTACTGCTGATGTCGTCTCCGCTTAAACCTCTTAACTAAGTTACGCAACATGATTCATCTAATACCATCCGCAGGAACGGGTATTAGCTTAGGTGCTGTCGGCTCTTTCCCGATCCTGGCCCAGGCAAATGCCACGGAAAATCCGACTTCTGCGCTGACTGATGCCTTCGGCAACGGCTTGAATGTTGTCGGCGAGTTCGTTCCTAATATTATCGGTGCCATTCTCATTGGCATCATTGGCTGGATTGTTGCGATGGTGGCCGCCTGGTTCGTTCGCAGCCTGCTAAAGCAAACACGCATTGACGACACCATCGCCTCCAAACTAACGGGGCGCCCACCAGAAGATGTGCCTGCCGCGAAGTGGGGCGGTGACATCGTCTACTGGGTGATCATCTTATTCACGGTGATCGCAGTTCTCAATGCCCTTGAGCTAACCGTCGTATCCGAACCGCTAAACAATCTCCTAAACACGGTATTTGAATACCTACCTCGATTGTTTAGCGCCGGTATTTTGCTGGTGGTTGCCTGGGCGATCGCAACTGTGGTCAAAACCATCGTTACGCGCGGCCTTGAGACGCTCAACCTAGACGATAGGCTCGCCGAAAATACAGGCGTCGACCCCAGAGAAAATTCCGTGCAGATTCACGAAACCTTAGGCAATGCGCTCTACTGGTTTGTGTTTTTGCTCTTTTTGCCACCCGTACTCAATGCGCTGGATCTCAACGGGCTGCTAGGCCCAGTACAGAACCTAATCGATCAGTTCTTGACCGCTATTCCCAAGGTCATTCTGGCAGCGGTTTACTTCGGTGTGGGCTGGCTGCTCGCCAAGATTGTTCGCGGTGTCGTCACCAACATCTTGGCTGCAACCGGCGTCGATGGTTTGGGTCGTCGCTTGGGTCTCTCTAGCAGTACGCCGGGTGCGGGCGGGCTGTCGCTCTCTGGGTTGGCGGGCACTATTGTCTATGTGCTGATTCTGATTCCGGCTGCGATCGCCGCGCTCAATGCGTTAGAAATCGACGCCATTTCTGACCCTGCCATCAGCATGCTCAACCAGGTGCTGGACTTCATTCCACTCCTGTTGGCAGCGGGCGTTGTGCTCACTGTGTTTTATTTCATCGGTCGTTTCATCAGCGAGCTTGTTACCAGCCTGCTCTCCAGCGCTGGCTTCGACGGCATTCTTGAAGTGCTCGGCCTACCCGAGATTTCAGCACCGACAGCGGCTCCCTCGACGCCGCCCGTCTCTGCCTACGACCCCAGTATCAGCACAGATCCTTCTGCCACCACCCTGCAAACCTCCAGCAGCAGCAGCAAAACGCCGTCTGAAATTGTGGGTCTCATCGTCTTGGTGGCCATTGTGCTCTTTGGCGCGGTCACCGCGACCGAGATTCTGCAGCTCGACCAGCTCACGCTGATTGTGCGCGCGGTGATGGAAATTGCGGCCCAGGTTTTGGTCGGCGTGCTGATCTTTGGCATCGGTATCTACATCGCTAATCTGGCCTTCCGGCTAATTAGCAGCAGCAGCGGGTCTTCTTCCAAGACCTTGGCCCAAGCCGCTCGAATTGCAATTTTGGCGTTTGTCGGTGCCATGGCCCTAGGCCAAATGGGCGTCGCTCCCAACATTGTGAACCTAGCGTTTGGTTTGCTGCTCGGTGCAGTCGCGATTGCCATTGCGATCGCCTTTGGTTTGGGTGGCCGCGAAGTTGCTGGCGCCCAGCTAAAAGAATGGCTCGACCAGCTGAAGCGTTAGATAATCAAAGTCCAAAGCTACGGCAATTGGCTTAGATAGTTAGGAGCCTTTTCTCCGGCTTTATCCAATTGGTGAATTGTCTGCTAACCGCATAATAAACAGAGCCCACAGTCCAGAGTTTTCTGGCTGTGGGCTCTGTTTTCGGTTCTGCTTCCGTGATTTATTTGTCTTCTAAATCACAAATAAATCACAAAAGTAGTTCAGCACAGCAAATGTACTGAGGCTATCAAGCATTAATCAAGGGGCTCTTATATAATCACCTGGAAAGGAAAAGAACAGCTTTAAACAAGAACGCCTTAAAACAGAGTTGCCAACTCCCCATTAGACCTCACACCCAAACCTCTCAATGAACAGCGATGAGCTTGCCAAATACATAGAAGCCACCGATGGAATGAGCAAGCCTTGGCTTCTCCTCCAGCTCCGGCTAGCAAAGCTAAAAGAGCGCCGACAGACCATGAGCGCCGAAGACTTTAATCATCAGCTGGCCGAGCTCCACGGCGAACTCATGAAGCTGGGCGAGTGGTGGGTCGGCCAAGAAGATGACGTTTTTTAGAAGACCTTCGAGAGCGAATCTAAGCAGTACTCCAACTAAAAGCCCAACCAAAAGCCCAGCAAAAAGCCCAGCAAAAAGCCCGGTAAGAAGCCATGAGCAAAGCCCCTGCTAAGCAACCGTCATCCGCCGACAACTTGGGGAAAGCAGCCAGCAAATCTAAAACCGACCCAACCGAACCGCCCCCTTCCAAAAGCTCAGGGAGCACCTCAGAAAAAGTGTCCAAGCAAGCCGCCCAAACTAGCAAACCCAACCAGCCAGCAGCCCCCGCTGTCGATGCACCCTACAACGGCAATCTCAGCGACGGCCAGTGGTACCTAAGCCGTGAACTTAGCTGGCTAGAGTTCAATCGCCGCGTTCTGCACGAGGCGACAGACGAGCGCACGCCCCTGCTAGAGCGACTCAAGTTTCTGTCGATCTTCAGCTCCAATCTCGATGAATACTTTATGGTACGCGTGGCCGCTACCAAGCAGCAGATAGAGGCAAACGTCAGCAAGCGAACGCCCGACGGCCGCACCCCATCCGAGCAGCTCGAAGCGATTAGCCAGCACCTGCGGCCCATGTTCACACAGGTGCACAGCTACTTTCAAACCCAGCTCAAGCCCAACCTGCTAGAGCACGGCATTTACCTACTCAACTACGAAGATCTAGCCCCTACCCAAACCGACTATCTCGACCAATATTTCAACGAGCAGATTTTTCCTGTTTTGACCCCGTTAGCCGTCGACCCGGGTCATCCGTTTCCCTACATCTCCAATCTCAGCCTAAATCTAGCCGTCGAAGTTCAAGAACAAAACTCTGAAGATTCGCACTTTGCGCGGGTCAAGGTGCCAAAAGTTCTCCCGCGATTTGTTGAACTGCCCGATGCGCTTCAGAAAGACAACCAAGCGCATGGTCCTGAGTCCTCGAAGGCCGTTTCACCCTGCCAGTGGATGGGCGTTCCTATGGAGCAAGTAATCGCCCACAACATTGAAGCGTTATTTCCGGGGATGAGCGTCAAAAACTGTTCTGTTTTTCGCATTACGCGCAACGCGGATCTCTCCGTCGAAGAAGACGAAGCTGACGACCTCATGCTGGCCATTGAGCAGGAGCTGCGGAAGCGTAGGCTAGGAGGCTCTGTGGTGCGGATGGAGAGCGAAGCTGGCATGAATGAAGACATGCGTAGAACGCTCATGAATGAACTAAACCTCTTAGAAAGAGACGTCTACGACGTGGAAGGCTTCATCGGACTGACGGATATGATGAGCTTCATGTCGCTGCCGTTGAATACGCTCAAAGACAGCAGCTGGAAACCGGTGACGCCTGCGCCGTGGAAAGCTGTCCGGCAAGGAGATAGCGAAGATGTTTTTTCACTGATTCGTCGGCGCGATCGCCTGGTTCACCACCCCTATCAGGCCTTCTCTGGCACGGTGCAAACCTTCATCACCCAGGCCGCCATCGACCCAGATGTGCTTGCCATCAAAATGACCCTGTACCGCACCTCTGGCGACTCGCCCATCGTCAACGCACTGATCAAGGCTGCGGAGCATGGCAAACAGGTCGTGGCCCTAGTCGAGCTAAAAGCCCGCTTCGATGAAGAAAACAACATCAACTGGGCAAGGACCCTAGAGCGCTCAGGTGTCCACGTCGTCTACGGCTTAATGGGGTTAAAAACTCATACAAAAATCGCCCTAGTGGTACGCCGAGAAAATAGGTCTATTCGTCGCTATGTGCATATCGGCACAGGCAACTACAACCCCAAAACAGCCCGCCTGTACACCGATCTGGGCCTGCTCAGCTGCCGAGAAGAGCTGGGCACAGACCTCACCGATCTGTTCAATTACCTCACAGGCTACTCCAGGCAACAGTCCTACAAAAAGCTGCTGATCGCGCCGGTAAGCTTGCGAAAGCAAATGACAGACTACATTCGAGCAGAAGCCCGCCTAGCCAACAGTGGCAAAAAAGGACGCATCATCGCCAAGATGAACGCACTCGTAGACCACGACATGATTATGGAACTCTACAAGGCCTCCCAAGCAGGCGTCGAGATTGATCTGATTATTCGTGGCATTTGCTGCCTGCGCCCAGGCATCGAAGGGCTTAGCGAAAACATTCGAGTGATTAGCATCATTGGCCGCTTCTTAGAGCACTCTCGAATTTTTCACTTTCACAACGATGGCAAAGAGCGCTTTTATATCGGTTCAGCAGACTGGATGCCCCGCAACCTCGACCGCCGAGTCGAAGCGGTAGTGCCTATTGAAGATCCGCCCTTGCGCTCCGAGCTGGCTGCGCTGCTAGAAATTTGCTTAAACGACAACCGTCAGGCTTGGGAAATGCAGGCCGATGGCAGCTATCTTCAGCGTTCTCCCAAAGAGGATGAACCCATCCAAAGCACCCACGAAATCTTGATGAAAAAAGCGCTCAGCCAGAGCTGATAGCACCTGTTTGCTGACCTTTTGGCCGCAGCCTCTTCAGATAGCTATTCAGCAGCCTCTTCAGATAACTATTCGAACTTTTCAAGCTGTTCTAGCTTGAGCCATACATTCGGTGTCGGGACGCGGCCAAACTTCACCAAGCCATAATCATCCCGAACTTCTAAAATCTCTCCTTTTGTCTCAAAGACGTAGCTAGAGAGGCGCGTGTCGCTGGCCTTTGCTTCCACACTATTTTCAAACTTTTCGCGGACCAAACGTACAAAGTCCCCTTTTTTTACGGCCATAGCTCTTTTATCAAATCAATTACTAGCAGCTAGCGGATGTTGATAGCTGTCGGACATATTGTATCGCTCTACTGTTGGGTTCGCGCTTTGCAGCAAGGCAGATTTGCAAACGGCTTGCAAAAAGGAGAAGGTATCCTGGAGAATGCATCTTGGAGAATGTGTCCTTCGCTATTTTTGGCAGGTCGGGCAATAGTGAGCCGAGCGCCCCGCAAGCTTCAGCCGGGTGATTTCGCTGCCGCATTTCCGGCAGGGTTGCCCCTCTCGGTCGTACACCCAGGCGACGCCGCCATAGTTACCATTTACGCCATGCACATCGCGAAAGTCACTAAAGGTCGTCCCGCCCGATTCGATGCTGACGGTTAGCACTTCTAAAATGGCAGCATGCAGCCGGATGAGTCTTTTTTTGCTGATGCGATCGCACCGCACCCGAGGCCGAATCCCGCTCAAAAATAGCGCCTCATCTGCATAAATATTGCCAATACCCGCTACCAGCTGCTGGTCTAGCAGCGCATTTTTGATAGGTTTTTTCCGTCCTTTAAGCGCTCCAATGAAGTATTCCACCGAAAAATCATCTGAAAATGGCTCCGGGCCCAGGCGGGTTAACCCCGTCATCACAGAGGCAATGGGCGCATTGGGCGGAACCCACCACAGCCGCCCAAACGTGCGCTGATCTACATAGCGCAGCTCGCGGTCATCATCAAAAAATAGCCTCACCCGGCAGTGGGTCTGCACCGGTTCCTGCTGCGACACCCACAGGAGTTGCCCGGTCATGCGCAGGTGTACGCCTAGCCAGCCGCCCGATTCTGGAGCATAATCACCTGCTTTATCTAACGCCTTGTCTGACGTGCGATCGCCTATTTTCTGCAGCCCCGCCATCAGATACTTACCGCGACGGTGCCAGCCGCTGAGCTGCGTCTCCGCCACACCTGCCAAAAAAGCATCAGCCAGCTCAGGAAAGGCAATCGTTCGCGCTAGGCGAACTTCTCCTCCCCGAACCGGCTGATGCAAGGACACTCGGTTGAGCCCACGTCGAACGGTCTCTACTTCAGGTAGCTCAGGCACTGCGCTTCCCTAAGCCCCTCACCGACGTAGCCACCCAAAATACCATCTAAATCAGTTCCTGCCTTCAGCGTCCTCGTTAGCCTTTCTTCGCAGCTTTCTTGGGCGCCTCGACCTCAATCAACTCAGCTTCTGCAAAGTTGTTGGTATTGACGCCTGCGTAGTTCACCTTACTAAAGCGCACAACAACCGGATACTTAATGCCGCTTTGATCGACAGAAGCAACCGAACCCACTTCCTGATACCAGTAAGACTCTGGGCGAAGAATTCTAACCTTAGAACCGCGCTGAACCATAACAACTTAGCCTCTCAAAAATGCTAGATAAAGTAGATTGCTATAAAAGCTACTCGCTCTCAAGATTACTACTCCACTGGGCCGAAGCCCCGCTTTTTAAGTTTTGTTGCTACATATGGATAACTTTTGCAAAGGTTATCAGACTCTAGACCGCCTCAGCGATTTTAACCAGGTCGCCTTAGCGGCCCTAAGTTGCCTGTTTGATCTGCATATTTGGCAAAGTCGCCTGCAAATTTACGTCTGCAGGGAGCAGCAAGAGGCTGTCGGGAACGTAGCCTGGGCTAGGCTGCAGTGATGTCTGAGACACTGGTGGAACTGGTAAGCTTGCCCCTGGCACAGTGGCCTGGTTAGTGGCCTGGTTAGTGGCCTGGTTGCCAACAGCTTGACTCGTTTCTCCAACTGCCTGCCCGGCAGGTAGCGTGGCGATAGGTTCTGCAGGCTCCGCACCAGGCGCCGCCTCGTTACCGCCACCGCCACCGTTCTCACTGTTAATAGGCCGAGAAACCTCTATGCCATTTTCTTCCAGAATGACCTGAGGCTCGAAGGCTAAAGTATCGATTCGCTTTACCCGCACGCTGCCATCGGCAAGGCGATCGCCCACCCGTACATATCGCTCAGGTTCACTGCCTGTGCGAACGATGGCATAGGGCTCACCGCCCAGCTGAATAATGCCAGAAACCGAGACAGTCGGCGCGACAATAGGCTGCGGAATCGTCGGCAGCGTGGCAATGGGAGAGGGCAATACCAGCGGTTCATTATCAGGCTGTACCCGAACTGGGGGTGGGGTGGGTGCTGCTGCTGCCGCTGCTGCCGCACCACTATTCGAACCGCCGCCACCATTATTAGCAGCTGCATTATTGCCCCTAGCCGCCACTGGAATAGCTACCGGCTCAGGGGCAGGCTTAATGACCAACGTATCGAATGGGTCGGTCCGGGCACGTTCAATCTGCCGAGTGCGCGCCTCCGGATCGGTCGATGGAATCAAGTCAGCAGTGACAACAGGGCCGGCTTCTACCGTCGGCTCTTCGAAAGCTTCTTCTTCACTGATGGCATCGACGATGGCATCTCCGGCTTCAGCGACTGCATTCTCTCCAACGTTTGCAGCCTCAAACGGATCGATAACCTCTATATCTTCCCCAGCGCTTAAATATTGACAGCCAGCTAGCGGGGTAGTTACAAGGAGTATGAGTAGCAAACGCCGCATGGTTGGAGTCCTCCCGGGACTGATTCGTCAAAACAAGTATCTTCGTATTTAAGTTTCCCCAGCAGGCTGCATAATCACCTGTAGATGCTTGAGTCCTTTTTTAACGCGCCGAGAAACCGTCACAGAGCTAATGCCCAAGCGCTCAGCAGTCTCTTTCTGAGTCAAATCCTGCAAAAACACAAATTCCACGACTTCTCTGGTTCTTTTTTCTAGCTGAGAGAGGGCCTGCTGCAGACGAATTCGATCTTCTTGGGCCAGCTGAAAACTCCGATAGCGAGCATCCGGCAGCAAATCGCCCAGGGATGAGCTACCGCTATCACTCTCCTTTACAGGTGCATCTAGGCTCAACAAATTTCGATTGCTGCTGGCAATTCTGACCTGCTGCCACTCTTCGACCGTGATATCTAGCTCAGCGGCAACTTCCTGGTCGCTGGGCCGACGGTTGAGATCTTCCTGCAGCTGACGAATTGCCCGGGCAGACTGGTTTTGCAGCGTTTGCCAGCGCCTGGGAATGCGTACGACAGTGCCTTTATCTCTTAGGTAGTGCTGAATTTCGCCTCGAATGTAGGGAATGGCAAACGAGCTAAAGGCAAATCCTTTTTGTAGGTCAAACCGCTCGATTGCGCGAATGAGGCCTAGGCTACCTACCTGCATCAGGTCGTCAAAAGATTCTCCTGAATTGTGCAGCCAGCGATGGGCTTCTCGCCTCACCAGTCCAATATTCATTTGAACCAGTCGATTACGTAGCTTCAGAGAACGGTTTTTTTGATAGTTATTTAAAACTTCGAGTGACTGATTTTTAATAACCTGGTGGGTCGAGGAACGCATAAAGGGAAAGGCCAATAGGTATCAAGTTCAGGCCGCTTGGCAGATGAACGAATCAAGCGATAGCTCACGTCTAAGAACCCGGTAAGAAATTAGACAGCAAACTGACTTACTCAGCCTAGTTAACGATTTTTCGACAAGCAATCGAGTTTCTACGGAATCAGATAGCTTGTGTATCTACTGACTTAATGGAATCGTGAGCCCTTTACTCTTTTTTTGTGATAGAAACGCTTCCCCAAAAATCAAACATAAGCCCAACAAAAAAGGACGCCATCTTGGCGTCCTTTCTCAGAGGTCTCAGTGGGTTCCGATTGTGAATTGTTACCCTAGACCG
This sequence comes from Cyanobacteria bacterium J06614_10, assembly GCA_038527325.1. Taxonomy (GTDB): domain Bacteria; phylum Cyanobacteriota; class Cyanobacteriia; order Phormidesmidales; family Phormidesmidaceae; genus Phormidesmis. The sequence continues at coordinate 75,039 of JBCBFY010000001.1, read as the reverse complement.
GTCTTAATATGATCGGATTATTTGAAACCGAATGATTGCTAAAAGCGAGGGGATGTGGCTCACCTAGGCATCGTAAGCAGTCTCAATGCGGCCATAGAAGACACCTTGCAAACGAACATCGTCAGCAGCGGCAGTACCCATGTCTGTATCAGAAGGCTGCTCAGAAATGAACGTTCCACCAATCTCGCCTGTGGTTGCATCTACCTTAGAAACCTGCAGGGAGATATTGCCTTTGCCAACATCAAACGCCTTTACGTTTTCCCGGGCAATGTCTTCGCCATCGGCGCGGGCAGGTAGAGCAACGGCGTTGTCATAACCGGTTGCTAGACCTCTGGCCTTAGGGTCCAGGAAGTTGGAGGTGCGGTAGGAGGGCACTCGGAAGCTACCTTCAAAGTCTGTGGAGGTGGTGACGGCGTTTAGCCCAGGCTGGGAGAGGGCTTTGAGGCCTTTGATGGTAAATAGGAAAGGGATTTGCTCGCCGCCAGGTAGCTGCACGGTGATGGGCTGGAAATCCATTCCAAGCTTTTCATCAAAAAGGAGACTTCCATCTGCTTGGAGCTTCACATCACCGCTCACCTGCTCTAGGGAAGTGGTGTAGCGAGTGAGTGACTTACCAGCTACAAATTCGGCTTCTCTACGCTTGTTGGCAGATTCTTGCTTTACAAAAAAGCTGGTCGGCTCCAAGCACAGGTCCACGAGCTTGTAAGACTGGCCATCTTCGATGGGAATCTGTCCTCGACGGGTTTCGTCGACCTGAGGACAGCTGTTGGCTAATCCGGTGTTGCGGATTTGATCGTAGGTGAGTGGAATATCGCTGGTGGCAGAAGGCGCTTCACTACAGGCTGTTAGAACACCTAAGCAAAGGGCAAAAAACGCAGCGAGCAGGGCGCGATACCTCATGGGCAACCTCGAGACTATAGATATTAAGGGGTATTTAGTACATAAGTTTACACTGCTGATGGCCCGTTTTGGACTGGTTTTAGGGGTGATTGGCTTGCGTCATCAACCGGTGATCGCCTAGGCTCAGTCAGGCTGTCGGCCTGTGGATGTGCTGCAATTGCAGCGTGAGCAAGGTTTTGTGTCAGCATAGGTCTGTGACAGCTTGCCGAGCCAGATAGCCCGAGAATATGAACGAGCCCGTTACAAAACTTTAAAGCAGTGAGCAACTCAGACCCCTTGTTCGAAACTTCACAGCCACAGACTTCGCCAGACCTAACCGCGCTGGTTCAGACGATTCGGACGACGGCTTACAAAAGGGAGGGGGATTGCTTGGCACTGTTAGAGCTATTGAGATTGCTCGACAGTTTGCACTACGAAATTCGGGATACGCTCTTTCGCGAGGCCCTCCCTGACAACCGTCAGCGGCTGTACCGCTTACTTAGGGACATAGAGCAAGAAGGTGGCTGGCCTTTTATTAAGCGCATGCACTTGAGGGAGCTGCTAGAGCACTTAGAAGAAGAAGACCCGGACCTTCCAGACCAGCGGGCAGCAGCTGAGTGAGTCGCTTGTCAATCTGTTGCTTAATTGACCTCGTACCGAGGGGACAATCGCTCAAGTGCCTTTGTCTTTTGCAGCGCGTTTTTCAGTAATTTTTAATTCCTTACGGTCCACTGCGGTTTAGCTTTGTAAATACTTTATGCGTACAACCCCTATACGTATTGGTTATATCTGACAGCTGTCACAGTCTTTTGGCCAGTCTTCTGCGAAAAACCATAGGATATCCAACAGCATCATGCCCTAGCGTCTAGATTTCAAGCTATGTGCGGCGTCTGTGATGTTTGCATCCAGAAATTTTCGGGTTGACATCGCTGGACAAACTTTCCAAGTGACCGTACTTTGCTTTGACATCAATTTTCTTTCCTTAAAACAGCGACTGAGCTCTCAGCAGAGAATATGGTTCTTCCAAAAATTAAAAACATAAAAAGGGGCAACCTCTGGAAAGGGCCGTTGCGCCGCCTCAGACGTGTAAACCTTCGAAGTGCGATCGCCTGCGGCCTCTTGACGTTGACAATCACTACGATGACCCAAGGGCTGCTGACGTCACCGGCTAAAGCTACGGTCAATCGATTTTGTCAGATTTCTCAGGCAGAAGCAGAGAGAAAAGAGTCGCTCAGAATCGCTGGGCAACAGGGTGATAGCGCCGCGCAGCAGCAATACGCAGCGCTCTCAAGACAGCATATTAGTGAAGTAAACAGCTGCCGACGTCGGCAGTGGCCAGAGAACCAAGCCGTTTGGTTGCGGCTGTATCCCTGTGATTTGCAGCCCGGGCGGCTCGATGCACTGATGGACCGCATCGTAAACCTAGGCTACAACGAGGTTTACATTGAGTCCTTTGCTAACGGGCAGGTGCTGCTGCCAAAAAACAACAATCCCACCGTTTGGCCTAGCCTTGTTCAGTTCAGTGAATATGCAGATCGCGATCTGCTCGCAGAGGCCATAGAGGCGGCTCATGACAGAGACCTCAAGGCCTACGCGTGGATGTTCACTCTAAACTTTGGCTATTCTTACGGTCAGCGGAGCGATCGGCGACAGGTGTTGGCTCGCAATGGCAGCGGGGCTGACACGCTAGATTTTGCAAACAACGGCAGGAGCGGAACCTCTGAAGAAGCCTTTATTGACCCTTATAACCGGCAGGCCCAGAGCGACTACTCGCGTATGGTTCGAGAGGTGTTGGCTCGCCGTCCCGATGGCGCCCTGTACGACTACGTGCGCTATCCTCGCTTGCTGGGCGGTGCCTCTGTGGCCAGCGAAGTCAAAGACCTATGGATATATGGCCCGGCTGCAAGCCAAGCACTGATACAGCGCAGCACAAACAACAAAGGTAGGGAGCTGATACAGCGATTTCTACAGCGCGGATACCTGACAGCGTCTGATGTTGCTCAGGCAGACAGTTTGTATCCTACGGAGGGAGAACCGCTGTGGCAGAGCCGCAATCCGCCCCCGGTTGCTCCGGAAGATTTGGCGGATGCGGCTGACCGTCGCCCAGGGCTACAAAACGAGCTGTGGCGGCTGAGTGTGGCCCATGCCATTCAGGGTGTTGTTGACTTTTTGCAGGCGGGGGCGATGCCTGCCCGGCAGTCTGGCATTCCGGCGGGTGCCGTTTTCTTTCCCTATGGGAACCGATCGGTTGGCAATGGCTACGATGCGAGACTGCAGCACTGGAACCGTTTTCCTAGCTGGCTAGAGTCGCATCCGATGGCCTATGCCGTCTGTGGCAATGCCAGCTGCATTGTAGAGGAGGTGAGGCGAGTGCTGGGCGTTCGCAATCCGGCAATGGTCAAACCCGCTCTGGCTGGCGTCTGGGGCTCAGCGCAGCAAAATAGACCATCTTTGGAAGCCCAAATGGACGCACTGCAGCGAGCCTTTCCCCAGATTAAAACGGTGAGTCATTTCGCTTTTAACTGGCAAGACCCGGTGTTTGATAGGCAGCGCAAAACTTGCGAACCGCTGGGTCAGCGTGTCAGCCGAGATCGCCTACTAAGCGGCGTCACCCCCAATCGACGGCTGCCAGCGACACCTATGCCAACAGCACCTATGCCAACAGCACCTAACGTCAATCGAACGGCGCAGGTACCTGAAGAACGCTTTGACTGAGGCTGTCTCATTGCGTACTGCCTTGCATGGATTTTATGCATCAGCTAGATTCACCCACTCCACCCAAGTAACCCCTGGGTGTAATAAACCAGCCTTTGTGGTTGCGGCTGCTGCGGTTGCCGATGATGACTGTCGTCAGCATGTCGATGGGGTGATCGAACATGTCGGCTAGGGTGGTGAGGATGATAGATTCGTCGGGGCGGTAGAGCGATCGCGCTAAGGCAACAGGCGTTTGCGCACTGCGGTGCTGCAGGAAAGTGTCTCGGGCAAACGCGATCTGCGCTGTGCGCGTTTTGGATTTGGGATTGTAGAGGGCTACGATGAAGTCGCCTTCTGCCGCAGCGAGCAGGCGACGCTGAATCACTGGCCAAGGCGTCAGCAAATCGCTCAGGCTAATGGCGCAAAAGTCGTGCATGAGCGGCGCACCTACCCGAGAGGCCGCTGACTGCAGGGCGCTCACGCCTGGAAAGACTTGAACTTCTGGTGTTTGGCCATCCCAACCGGTTGCCTGCAGCTGCTCTAGCACAAGGCCTGCCATGCCGTAGATACCGCAGTCACCTGACGAAATCACTGCGACGGTTAGGCCCCAGCTGGCAAGTGCGATCGCCCGCTCGGCGCGCTGCCGCTCTTGGGTAATGGGTAGACCTTCCACAATTTGACCAGGGCGCAGTAGAGAGCGCACCAAGTCGACGTATAGTTTGTAGCCGATGACGACATCTGCGCTGGAGATGGCGGCTTTGGCAGCGGGTGTAATTTGATTTTGGCTGCCGGGGCCAGTGCCGACTAAGTGAAGCTTTCCACGGCGACCTGTAAATTCAGCGAGCGGTCGGTTGGGGGACTGGGCGATCGCAACTGTCACGGCCCCTTTCAGCCCTGCTTGCTTCACAATCTGCTTGCTTACCCTAAGCTCAGTGGCCCCTGCGGCTGTAATGGCAGCAGCTTCACAGACACTAGGCGTGCCGACTTCTTTTTCTACAATCTCAGAAGGGGTGGGGACATCGACTGCTTTTAGTTCGCTGGCGCTGAAGCAGCGTAAGGGCCAGTCCCTCTCTGCAGTGAGTTTAAGCAGACCTGCTTCGTCGGACTTTAGCGTCAGGGTTGCGATGCCTGCGATCGCACCCACTGCCAAATGATTTTTTTGGCAAACGCGCTCCACTGCCAGCTCAATCAAATCTCTGTCGGTATCTCGCTCGCAGCCAATGCCTACCCACAGCACCCGCGGATGCCACTGCACCTTTGGCAGCGCTGAGCCTTCGTCAAACTTCCTTACGACCGGGCTGATCCAAATTCGTGCTTGCGGCTTGGGCTGCTCATCGCGCGCTGCAAATTCGGGAAAGCCAAACTGGAACGTGTGCTCTGCCGGTAAGTGCGCCTGCCACAGCGTTGTCCCTGCTTCTTGAATCACCTGCACGGGGGCTCGATGGGCCACTGCGGCACTTACGCCCATCCAGTCACCGCTGCCTTTTGTCCAGCCGAAGGGTTCGCCCAGGGTATCGATGCCGGGCAAGCTTAGCGCGTTGGCTGCGCCCGTGAGGACAGGCTGCGTGCCAAGCAGCTGACTGATGCGATGGGTGAGGCGATCGCCGCCGCCTTGGTGCCCGCCGCACAAACTGATCGCAAATTTCCCCGACTGATCTACAACGACAACCGCCGGATCGTCTGTTTTGCTGTTTAGCAGGGGAGCAATCAGACGGACCACTGCCCCGCTTGCCAAACAAAAGATAAAGCCGTCGTAGGCTGCCCAGTTGGCCTTGAGAAAGGTTGCAAGGGAGTCGCCGTACGAAGCGTAAGCAATATGAAGCGCTTCAGCCTCAGCGCATAATCGCTCGGAGACAAAAAGCTGAGCAAATGGCTGATTGCGACTAGATAAAGGCGCTATGTTGCGAAGCCCCAAAGGCGTTGTTGCAATCGCCGCAAAAGATGGCATACGTACGTAGTGAAACGGAGTGTCATCATTATTACTGAGAAAATTGTCGATCAGAATGAGGAGAAGAGAAAGTCGTAAAACTATATAAACCTACAGCCTGGTGGCTGTGCTGCTTCTGACACCTCATTCCTGAGAAAAGAGTGTAGAAGGTTCTATCACGGCTAGCCACTCACTCCAGACGAATCAATCCTTCCGCTACGCTCTACGGTACGGGTATTTACTCATATAGACTATGCAGACATGTAGGGTTGGATATCATCACTTCTCTTTGTAGACAAGCATCTACACCATTTCAGATTGCTTTACTGCTGGTTGGGGCTGGGGTTGGAATTGGAAGAGGGTGTACACCACGTTGCGGCGGATACCGGTCATCATATCGAGGAAGACTTCGTAGCCTTCGCTTTTGTATTCGATGAGGGGGTCTTTTTGACCGTAGCCGCGTAGGCCGACGGTTTCGCGGAGGGCATCCATCTGTTGCAAGTGCTCGCGCCAGAGGGTGTCGATTTGCTGGAGGATGAAGAAGCGTTCGGCCTCGCGCATAAGACCGGGCTTGATGAGGTCGACCTGGGCTTCTTTGAGGTCGTAGGCGATGCGGACCTGCTCGGCTAGGAAGGTTTTCATCTCGCCCATGGAGAGGTTTTCTAACTGCTCAGGGGTGAGGTCGGCAAGTAGGTAGATGAATTCTTGCACTTTGCTAACGACGCTCTTGAGGTCCCATTCTTCGGAGGGGAGTTCTGGGTTTACATAGGCCTCAACGATATCGTCCATGGTTTGCACAGCGTAGCCAAGGACCAGTTCTTTTAGCTCGTTGCCTTCTAGGACGCGGCGGCGCTCGGCGTAGATGGCACGGCGCTGATTGTTCATCACCTCGTCGTATTCGAAGACCTGCTTACGAATGTCGTAGTAGTAGGTTTCGACTTTCTTTTGTGCCCCTTCGAGGGAGCGGGTGAGCATCCCCGATTCAATGGGCATGTCTTCTTCTACCCGGAAGGCGTTCATCAGGTTCGCAACGCGATCGCCCCCAAAGATCCGCAGCAAATTGTCTTCCAAGCTGAGGAAAAACTTGGTAGAGCCAGGGTCGCCCTGACGCCCGGCCCGGCCTCTGAGCTGATTATCGACGCGGCGAGACTCGTGGCGCTCGGTGCCGATGACGTGCAGGCCACCGAGCTGAATCACTTCATCGTGGGCCGCTGAAGTGATGACTTCGTAGGCTTCTAGTACCTGGTTGTATACGTCTCGTAGCTTTTGGATTACCGGATCATCGGTGGGGGCTTTTTCAGCTGCGATCGCAATCTTATCTTCTGCATCGAGTTCGGATAGGCTCTGGGCACCGTAGGTCTTCACTGCAAAATCTACGGCTGCCTTGAGCGCCTCCTTGATATCGGATGACAGCTCTGTAGGGAAGATTTGCGGGGCCACTTTCCAAGTCTTTTTCTTTTTGCCATTGCCATCGGCAAAGCCCTTCGCCTGGTTGCCACCTTTTGCAGCCGCAACTTGGGCAACAGCAAAGGTTTCATCGTCTTCTGGCTTGACCAAGCGAGGCATAAAATACTCTCGCACCTTTAGCCTGGCCATGTAGTCGGCGTTGCCCCCTAGGATGATGTCTGTGCCGCGTCCGGCCATGTTGGTGGCAATGGTTACAGAGCCTCTTCGCCCGGCTTGAGCGACAATTTCAGACTCGCGTTCGACGTTTTCTGGCTTCGCATTGAGCAGGTTGTGGTCGACTTTGAGGTCACTGAGCAGCAGGGAGAGCACTTCAGATTTTTCGACGCTGGTGGTGCCCACAAGGACAGGACGGCCAGTTTCGTGCATTTCGGCGCATTCTTGTGCGATCGCATTCCACTTCGCGTTTTCAGTCTTGTACACCACGTCGGGCAGGTCGCGTCGCTGGGTGGGCCTATTCGTAGGGATGATCGTGACTTCTAGCTCGTAGATTTTCTCGAACTCTGCTTCTTCTGTTTTGGCAGTACCCGTCATGCCAGAAAGCTTGGGGTAGAGCAAGAAAAAGTTTTGATAGGTGATAGAGGCCAGGGTCTGCGTCTCTGGCTGAATCTCAACGTGCTCTTTGGCTTCGATGGCTTGGTGCAGACCGTCGCTCCAGCGCCGACCGGCCATAACGCGCCCAGTGAATTCGTCAACAATGACGATCTCACCGTTGCGGACAATATAGTTGACGTCTTTGGTGAAAAGTTCCTTCGCCTTGATCGCATTGAAGATGTAGTGCGCCCAGGGATCTTTGGGGTCAAAGAGATCTTTAACGTTAAGCAAGTTCTCGGCCTTTTCAAAGCCTTCGTCAGTCAGCAGAACGTTGCGGGCCTTTTCATCGACCTCATAGTCGACCTCGTCACCTTCGAGCTGAGCGGCGACTTCTGCGGCTTTGGTGTATTTTTCGCCAGGGCGCTCTACTTGACCTGAAATGATCAGCGGCGTGCGGGCCTCATCGACCAAAATCGAGTCGACTTCGTCAATGACGCAAAAGTTAAAAGGGCGCTGTACAACATCTGACATCTGTGTCGACATATTGTCGCGCAGGTAGTCGAAGCCAAACTCGCTGTTGGTGCCGTAGGTGATGTCGCAGGCGTAGTTTTTCTTCCGATCAGTGGGGCTCATGCCCTGCTGAATCAGGCCTACGCTAAGGCCCAAAAAGCGGTGCACCTGACCCATCCACTCAGCGTCGCGACGGGCTAGATAGTCGTTAACGGTGACAATGTGGACGCCTTTGCCAGAAATAGCGTTGAGGTAGGCGGGCAGGGTGGAGACAAGGGTTTTGCCCTCACCGGTTTTCATTTCGGCAATTTGGCCGTCGTGGAGGACCATGCCGCCGAGCAGCTGCACGTCGTAGTGGCGCATCCCAAGCACTCGTTTGGCAGCCTCTCTGACCACGGCAAACGCCTCGGTCAAAATGTCGTCTAGGTCTTCGCCGTCCTTTAATCGCTGCCTAAACTCGTCAGTTTTCGCGGCGAGCTCATCGTCAGAAAGGGCCTGCACTTCTTCTTCCAGCAGGTTTATTTCTTTGATATCGGGTTGGTACCTTTTGAGCTTGCGAGTGTTAGGGTCGCCAAAAAGTTTTTTTAGCATGTCAGGCCACAAAAAAGAACGGGCAGAAAATAGGACTATCGAGGCGCACTAGGGACCCCGTAGCTAATTGTATCTGGATCTAATCTTATAGGGTGAGCTTACCCGGCTGAAAGGTGGGATTGTTGGCGGGTATCCCTACAGCGCCCAACGATATTACTTCGGAATGGTCACTGCGGCACCATCAATTCTGAGGTCAGCAGCCTTTTACGCCCCTGCTTTTCCCTGCTGCGCTACTGCGAAATCGCACCGCGATAGTTTTGCTCAGTGGCTCCGGCATGGCAGGTCACACAGCTTCTCAGGTTGAGGGGTTGCGGTAGGGATACGCCGGGATGCAGAGCTTGAAAATAGGCGGAATCTGTGAGCCGGTATGGGGTGGAACGGTTGCCCCGTGAGCGGGAGTAGGTGTGCAAATAGTTCAGCATTAGCTGCTGGTCAAACGGGGAGAGGGGCTGCAATGTAATGCCGTAGTGCGCTGTATCGGTGACGAGCGTTTGCCAGGTCTCCCTTGGCAAGACGGCAGGCGGCAGGGCCACATGACAGGTAGCGCAGTTTTCTACATAGACGCTGTAGCCAGCTTCGTCGCGAGCGGCAACCGGGTCAACCATGCCATAGGAAGGCTCTGTGGCCCTTGCCACACCCATTCCAAGTAAGATGCTCAACAGAACGCTGATGCCAAAGGGCACAAGACCACCGCGCCAAAAGTTACGAAAAAGCATAGAAAATCCCGGATTTAGAAACCTTTGAGTCGGATTTCGTTAGATACACGTATTAATCATGGCTTAGTGAGATTTTCAAAGTCATGAAAACCTTACTTCTACAGCAGTCATCTAGGATACAGAAGAATTATTGTAATGAAGGTATTCGGCGTCGTCTTGAAGGCAATACGCCCGAGATACGCCCGCAATACGCCCTGACGAAAAGGGTTTCCTGTTCTATGGCCTGCTCTATGGATAGTCGGTATATTCAGTTTCGATACACGGATGTTCTAGACGGCGAACAGCTTCGCCAACTCTGTGAGCTGTTTCGGGTGGCAGCTTTTTGGGCTGAGGCGAGGCGACCAGAAGAAATGGCCAAGGCGATCGCCTACAGCAAGCCCGTGGTGACCGCCTGGCAGGGTGAGCAGCTCATTGGGTTTAGCCGGGCCACGTCGGACGGTATTTTTCGCGCCACGATTTGGGATGTGGTTATTCACCCAGACTATCAGGGTGCTGGCCTTGGGCGTCGGCTGGTGGAGACGCTGATTGCCCATCCACATATGAATAAGGTTGAGCGGACTTATTTGATGACGACGCATCAGCAACGCTTCTATGAGCGGATTGGGTTCGAGCAAAATAGCACGACTACGATGGTGCTTTACAACCAGCCGATAGAGACTGAGCTACTGCTAGAAACCGCTGAAATTAAGGGTAGAGAAGTAGATAGCTAGGAACGAAGGAGTACATTTCGGTCCGGTAAACCTCAGACCAAAATCGTAGAGTCGCAAGGCGGTCCAAAACGCCATTTAAGAGGCTTCTTCTGCTTCGATTTTGGCGCGTGAGTCTCCCCAATAGGCGCTGTAGGTCCATTCTTCTTTATCGCCTTTGTCGAGAGTTTTCCAGCGGTAGATGACGTCTTTGTTGGGGTTGACGCCAACTTCGAGCAGTTTTGCACCCATGTAGTATTCGGTTTGCTTGAGGGTGCGATCGCGCATAAAAGCACTTTCTCGCTTTGGAATCACTTTGGTGATGTGAGCCTGGGTAGGTTTGGCCATGGTTGGACCCTTTTATCTTCTTATCTGCGCTTTATATTATGCATTCTGGGTGATCTCGGCGGCTACATCTGCGGTCTGCGATCGCCTGTTCTCGCCTATCCAACCTGCAGCTTTGCTGTCTTACCTTGGCAACGATCACAGCCGCCACTCAAGGTTGAGACCAACCCGAGAGTCACCCTCGTCTGATGTACTCTGCCACTCCAAATCGGTTGAAAGGCGCAATCTTTGGGTGATGGCGTAGCCAAAGTTTAGATGGGTCACGTTCAGCGTTTCGCTGTCGCCCACAATCCAAGACTGATCGACTGTAAAATCGGCTGCGCCAGTGCGGGAGGGCACTACGCGAACCCTAATGCCGACCTGAGCGCCGTCAATGTTGTAGTCTTCAGCGGACTCGGCGTGGCGGTAGCCTAGAATCGGTGACAAGTTGAAGTAGTCGCCCAGCGGGAAGAAGTAGTAGTGCAGGTTTGCGCCGTAGGCCGTGCGATCGCCCTCAAAATTTTGCTGATAGTCGCCGCTAACGGTTAGCGGCGTTTGGCCAATGAAAAGATCCTCGACACCGATAAGAAAGCCGCTTGTGCCATCTGAAGAAGGGAAATAGCTGTAGCCCAGCTGCAGACGGGTAACAAAGCTAGGGTCACGGCGAATATCTTCACGAATATCGGGCACTGACTCTAGCCAGCGCTGTAGCACTGGGCTCTGCTCAATGACCTCTGGCGTCAGATTCAGCGGAGCAGCAGGCATGTCCTCAGCGGTGACGTCTGCACTTGATTCGTCACTGGTATCGACGTCCGGCAGGTCTGCCGCCGTAGAAGGCAAAGACGCCGTGTGCAGGCATGAGGCTATGCCAATTGTCGTAGCGAGCGAATGAAGGAACTGATATTTCATAGCCATAGACTATCTTGCCTGCTGCCAAAAAGTCAGCCTACCTGCGCCCGTAACGCCATCTAGAAGGACGGTTCATAGAACTGAGTCTATGAGTTCACTCTTATCCCGCTAGAGAAACGTCATCGGGTCGACTGGCTCGCCTGCGCGGCGCACTTCGAAGTGTAGATGTGGCCCTGTAGAGAGCCCGGTTGTTCCGATAGCTGCGATTACATCGCCCTTGCGGACGGTGTCGCCCTCGGCGACATTGAGCCGACTGGCATGGGCGTAGAGCGTGGTCAGACCGCCGCCGTGGTCCAAAATGATGGCGTTGCCATAGCCGCCGTACCACCCTGAAAAGAGGACGATGCCCATCTCAGCGGCTTGGATGGGGGTGCCGTGTTCGGCGCCAAAGTCTGTGCCTGCGTGGAAACGGCTGTAGCCCAGCACCGGATGGTACCGGCTGCCAAATCGGCTGGTGATGGGGCCATAGCTGGGTCGTAGCATTTTGCCGGAGGCCCGGGCCGCTCGCAGGGCTTCTTCTCGGGCGATTTTGCGTTCGGAAGCTTCTGCGGTAGCTACCCGCTCCAAGATGAGGGTCGTAATCTCGTCTGATTCTCTGTCTAGCTGGTCGATGGCGGCGGCGAGAGCGCCCCGGTTTTGCTGCAGGCGAGCCATCATACCGGCCTGCTGCTGAACCTGCGCGGTGTATTGGTCGCGGCTCACTAATAGCTGCTGACGTAAAAGTGCGATTGAGTTTTTTTGCTGTTCAACACCTGCTTGCTGAGCCACGATTTCTGAAGATTTTTCATCGAGTGCGACTAGGGTGGCTCGGTCTGCTTTGTAGACCTGCTTGAGCCGATATCGACGGTCTAAGAAATCGTTGAGGTTTTGGCTTTGGAGGAGGAGCGCCCACCCCTGTGCGGCTTGCTGGCGCTGCATAAACTGCAATCGGCCCACAACGGCGACCCGAGCATCTTCGTAGTCTTGCTGGTTGCGGGCGAGATCTGCTTCTAGGTAGGCCAGCTGCCGCTCTGCTTCGGCCAGCTGAAACTCGGTGTTGGTAATCCAGCTATCTGTGCTTTGAATCGTTTGAGACAGATCGCGTAGGGTTTGATTGGCGCGGTCTTCGGCTTTTTGGTAGCGCTCGTCTGTATCGGTGTAAACTTCGAGCTGTTCGTCGATTTGGTCGCGCTGCTTTTGCAGCTCTTGGAGTGACTGAGCCTGTACGGGGGCACCTTGCCAGCGATCGCGCTCCCCATCGACTGCACCCACAAACAGCCAAAGGACCAAAGTTAGGGCGGCTACCGCCATCAAAAGTCTTCTCTGATGCTGATTGATTAAAACCATGCTTTCAAACAGATCCTGACAAAGAGTTGACGCTTTCGAGTGTGTCTTTCTGACAGGACCTCTAAATACGGCAAACTATGCCACCAGCGCAGCAATGCCAAACCCCATAATCAGTAGGCCAAAGGCTTTGCTAGACCACCGATTGAATTGGGAGAGTCGCTGGGGCGTTAGCCGGTTGCGCAGGTAGGCCACCCCTGACACTAGCACCAACCACCACAGCACCGAGCCCGTAAATACGCCAATTACAAGGGTTACAGAAGATAGGTAGGCAGTCTGCGTAATACCGAGACCGGCGAAGATGGCAATGAAAGAAAGGATAGTCGCCGGGTTTGTAAGCGTTAAGGCAAGCGTAGATGAGTAGGCTGCTAGCAAAGGCAAAGTAGTTGCCTCTGAAGGCGAGGAAAAAGAGGCTGACGCATGCTCGGTTGTCAGCGGCTTGGCAAAGAAAGTGGACAGGCCTAGATAGCAGAGAAATAGGCCGCCGCCGAGCTTAAGATAGGTCGTATTGTCTATCAAGCGGTCGGCAATAGCGCTGAGGCCAAAGGCCGCAACAACACCATATAGTCCGTCGGCAGTGGCCGCGCCACAGCCAGAAATAAGCCCAACCCACCGGCCCCGGGCCAGGGTGCGACGAATGCATAGGAGCGCGATAGGTCCGACGGGCGCGGCGATCGCAAGCCCCATCACAACGCCTTTTATCCAAGCGAATAGCAACATCTGTTGTCTCCTTTTTCTGATGACTTTCCGATGACAGCCTTCTATGGCAGCGATTCGATAGGCAGCGAGCGGGTATCTTTCACGGCGCTCAGTGCGATGGCAGTCCGGGTTTGCTGGATGCCCGGCAGACGTTTTAGCTCTTCGCTGAGGATGTGCTCTAGATCAGCGGTAGACCGGCAGCAAATTCTCAGCAGGTAGTCGCCTTCGCCGGTGACATGATGGCAAGAGAGAATCTGGGCCTGAGCCTGCACATAGTCGACAAATTCTGCTCGATATTGAGGGTGCTCTAGTGTTACGGTGACGAACGCGGTGAGTGCGAAGCCCAAAGCTTCTGCATTTAGCTCAGCGGTGTAGCCCTGCAGCAGAGAGGCTTGCTCCAGTCTGCGAACGCGATCGGCGATCGCAGGTGCCGAGACACCGAAAGCTTCGGCCAGGGCTGACCACTTTACACGTCCATCCGACGCAAGTGCTGAGAGAATCCGCCTGTCCAAATCATCAATATTCATGAATTTATAAAATAAGGGTTATTTATAAATTTGATTTCTTAAAAAACCAGAACTTACAACTAAAAACTAGCTTTAAAGGAACAATTGATCAAATACTTTATAAATTAAAAAATTAAGACATCCTCATGTTTTCGATATTTACAAGGTTGAGCCATCAATCTGGGTAAATAAGAAGGGAGAAGAGGACACATTTGACACTTCACATACTGAGAAAACGTCACTTAGACAGCAGCATTAAGCAATACTAGGTAGCGGAGTCCTCCTGCCGTCACTTGCCATGCATATGCGCACCCGCATCTACTCACCGTCTCAAAGGTTTTATGATTGGGAATCTTACCGCTGCCCTCGAACGAGTTAGTGTTCCGGCTGATTGGATTGGCATTCGGGCTGTGCGCGAGGCCAGCACTTGGCGAGCCATGCGAGATGGCTTCCCGCAGCAGAACGAACGTGGGCTCAGTCAGGGGGCTATGGTCGAAGTGCTGGCCAACGGACAGTTCGGCTATAGCGCCACGAACCTGCTGACGGCAGACTCACTTCAGGCCGCTGTTCAACAGGCTTACAAACAGGCGATCGCAGCCAGCAAATGGGCAATTCATCACTTCACCACGGCAGTTCGCCCGCCCGTGATTGGCTCGTATCAGTCGCCTTGCGCGCAGCCTTTCGATAGCCTGGGCGCTGCCGAAATCAATGACCTGCTTCGTCAGCTGTGCGCGCAGCTCAAGGTGTCCGCAGCGATTATGCAGACAAGTGCGATCGCTCGCACCCACGAAGTCGATACCTGGTTTGTCAGTAGCAATGGCTCCCAGCTCCATCAGCGACTATCCCTGATTGAGGGGCATCTGAGTGCGGTGGCTAGCGCGCCTGGTGTGACCCAAACCCGCACTGATAATGGCTATCTGGCCCGCAGCTACCAGGGAGGCTGGGAACGCTGGAATACTGATCAGCTCTGGGAGCGGGCTCACCGGGTTGGTGAACAGGCAGTGGCACTACTGGACGCGCCCGACTGCCCAGACGAAACGACGACCCTAGTGCTAGCCCCTGACCAGATGATGCTGCAGCTCCACGAGAGCGTCGGGCATCCGCTAGAGCTGGACCGCATCTTGGGGGATGAACGCAACTACGCGGGTGGGAGCTTCGTGCGGCCAGAAGACTTTGGCCAGATGGTGTATGGCTCGCCGCTGATGAATGTGACCTTTGATGCTACCGTGCCCGAAGAGCTGGCCAGCTACCGGTATGACGATGCGGGCGCACCTGCCCAAAAGCAATACCTGATTGAAAATGGCGTTTTGCAGCGGGGACTGGGTGGGCTCGAAAGCCAGAGTCGGCTCAATGTGCCTGGGGTGGCCTGCACCCGCGCCTGTAGCTGGAACCGGCCCGCCATTGACCGCATGGCCAACATCAACCTAGAGCCGGGCGAAACGAGCTTTGATGCGATGATTGGCAGCATCGAAAAAGGGGTTTACATGGAGTCCAACCGCTCCTGGTCTATTGACGATCAGCGCCACAAGTTTCAGTTTGGCTGCGAATATGCCCGCAAAATTGAAAACGGACAGCTGACGACCCCGCTGAAGAATCCAAACTACCGGGCCACAACGCCAGATTTTTGGCGTAGCCTCAAGCAGGTAGGCGATGGTAAAACCTTGGAAGTCTACGGTACGCCCTACTGCGGAAAAGGCGAACCAAATCAACTCATTCGAGTCGGGCATGCCTCACCGGCCTGTGCCTTTGAAAATATTGAAGTCTTTGGGGGTGCTGGCGCATGACATTGCAAGAAGTGGATTATTCGCAACAGGTGGGGTCTGCCGTGGGCGTCGCCGCCCGTCAG
Source organism: Cyanobacteria bacterium J06614_10 (assembly GCA_038527325.1). GTDB lineage: Bacteria > Cyanobacteriota > Cyanobacteriia > Phormidesmidales > Phormidesmidaceae > Phormidesmis. Next base: position 59,431 of record JBCBFY010000001.1, on the reverse strand, counting down.
ACCGCGCCTAAAAACCGCGAGCATCAGGGCTTTCCTATCAGCACCGAGGAAGCGATCTTCAAGCAGCTAACTGAGGCGCTGGGTAATCACCTTGCTTCTCGCTCAGAAACTGCTTTTACTGTGGTGCTCTCGGGAGAAGAGAGTCAATTTACCCGGTTTAGCAGTGCCAGGGTGCGCCAGACCGGTCAGGTCAAAGACGGCCAAATGCGTTTGACCCTGATGACGGGCGATCGCACAGCAGCAATTACGCTCCCCTTTTGCGGTGACTTTTCTACAGACTGGCCGCTGGTGCAGGCCTCGGTCGACCAGCTAATGGAAGAGCTGCCCTCACTCCCCGCCGATCCCTACTTAGTAATGCCGACGCTCAGCCAGCACAGCAATCCGCAGACCCGCGAAGTACACAGCGGGCGTCTTTTGCCTCAAACTGCGATCGCAAACACTTTACTATCGCCCGTGCAGGGGCTCGACTTCGCTGGGCTGTATGCCGGTGGCCGTGCCTATCGCGCCTACGCCGACAGCGCGGGCAAACAGCACTGGTTTGAGACGCCCTCCTTTACGCTGGACTACTCCCTCTTTGGGTCGCACGCAAATCAAGCGGTCAAGGGCACACTGGCCGGACGGCACTGGGCCGAGCAGGACTATTTGCAAAATATTGCCGCAACTCAAGCGCAGCTAGAGCGGCTATCTCAGCCCGCGATGTCTTTGCCGAGGGGCTGCTATCGCACCTATTTGGCACCCGCTGCGGTCGCCGACATCATCGACACGATTATCTGGGGAGGTGGCCTAGGCGAAGCGTCGCTGCGTCAGGGCAGCAGCGCCTTTGAAAAATTGGAGCAGGGAGAAGCGCAGCTCTCTGAAAAGTTTTCACTGGGAGAAGACTTCCAGCGAATGGGGCTCCCCCGATTCAATGACAATGGGGAAATTTCGCCTGCTCAGCTGCCGATTATTCACCAAGGCCAGTGGGTTAATTCGCTGGTGAACAGCCGTAGCGCGAAGGAATATGGCAAGCGTAGCAACGGGGCCAACAAAGATGAATCGATGCGGGCGCCCACCGTTGCGCCAGGCCAGCTCAAAGAAGCGGAAATTCTCTCGACGCTAGAGACGGGCCTCTACGTCTCGAATTTGCACTATCTAAATTGGAGCGACCTGAGCGCTGGGCGCATGACGGGCATGACTCGCTATGCCTGTTTTTGGATTGAGGGGGGTGAGTTGGTGGCGCCGATTGAAAACCTGCGCTTCGATGACAATCTCTACCGGTTTCTAGGAGAGGGGCTAGTCGACCTGACCTGTCAGCAGACGTTTTTACCGGCGGTGGGAACCTACGATCGGCGATCGCTGGGCGGCATGTGGATGCCCGGTATGTTGATAGACCAGTTTCGGTATACCCTTTAGCTTGTGATTAGACATCAATCATGGCTTCTGAACAGAGACTGTCTATTTCGATTAGCGGCGTCTTTATTGTTTTTGCAGCGATCGCAGCGGCGATTGTGGGCTGGCAGCTGCGAGGCCTGCTGCTGCTGGTGATGATTTCTGTGGTGCTGGCCTGCTCGATTGCGCCGATTGTCGCTTGGGCAGAGCAGTACCGGGTACCTCGCTGGCTTGGTGCGCTGCTCACCTATTTGGCCATTTTCAGTACCCTGACGGGCGTTGTACTGCTGATTGGCCCGACCGTTTTAGACCAGATTCAGCTGCTGATTCGCCAGCTGCCGCTACTTTTGCGCAAGGCACTCACGCAGGCAGAGGCTTGGGCGCTCTCTTTTAACGATAGCCGCCCGGACTTTACTACCCAGGTGTTCGACCAGCTAGATGTGCAGGGAATCGCCGCTTGGGCCGTTCGCTCGACGCGCCAGGTAGCGCTGCGCTCGTTTAACCTGACGACAGATATTTTGGGCACTTTGCTGAGCCTGGTGCTGGCTATCTTTATCTCGGGCTACATGCTGGCCGACAGTCGTACGCTGACGACCAACTTTGTGAGGTTGCTACCTCAGCCTTGGGATCAGCGGGTGAGTCAGCAGCTGCCGACCATTGGCGATCGCATTGGCGGCTACATTCGCGGCCGGCTAATCGTTTCGGCAACGCTGGCGCTGGTGACGGGGGTTGGGTTGAGCTTTTTGGGGTTGAAAGATTTTGCCATTGGTTTGGGTGCGATCGCAGGTGTGACCAATCTAATCCCCTTTCTCGGTCCGATTTTAGGCGCGATTCCAGCTCTGGTGGTTGCAATTCCTCAAGGTGGCTGGCTGGTGCTATGGGTAATCTTGTTCTACATCGTTATTCAAAACATTGAGACCTACATTCTTGATCCGCTGCTGGTCGGCTCTTCGGTAGGCGTGCATCCGCTGTATCAGCTGTTGGCCGTCTTGGGTGGCACGCAGGTATTGGGCATTGTCGGTGCGCTCATCGTCCCCCCGTGGATTGCTGGTGGCGCTGTCCTGCTAGAAAATCTGTATCTGCAGCCGAAGCTCGATGCTGAGAAGACGCAGCGATTGACTACTACAGTTACAGGCAGTGCTTCGGGTAGCGCCCCGGTAAAGTCACCGACCATCGCCAAAACTTAGACGGGCAGATCGCCGCTCCGTTGCTTTGTTTGCCAGTGTCCTGTGAGATGCGTTCTTTCTCTGATGGCCCGTGCCCGACACAGGCATTGCCGACCCTTTGTATCCCCCATTCCTATGAGCATCGCTTTAACTTTGAGTGTGGTGGTCGTTGCCCTCGTGCTCTTTATTGTCGAAAGATTTCCGGCTGACATCACGGCCCTAGGGGTGATGGTGGCGCTGGTGCTGCTCAGGCAGGTGACTCCCGAGCAGGGGATCGCAGGCTTTAGCAATCCGGCGACGATTACCGTGATGGCGATGTTTATTTTGAGTGCGGGGGTGGCTCGCACAGGCATCTTGCAGCAGGCGAGTAGCTGGATGATTCAGTGGGGAGGCAAACGGCTCAGCCGCCAGATTATCGCGCTAGGGCTGATCGTTGGGCCCATGTCGGGGCTGGTGAACAATACCGCCGTTGTTTCCGTCTTCTTACCTATTGTTGAAGATTTTTGCCAGCAGCAACGCATTTCTCCGTCCAAACTGCTAATGCCTCTTTCCTTCGCGACCATTCTCGGTGGCATGATTACCGTTGTCGGAACCTCCACGAGCGTTTTGGCCAGTGGCCTAGCAGCCGATTTGGGGTTTGGGGAATTTTCGCTGTTTCAGTTCACTGCGCTAGGCATCATTACTTTTGCCATTGGGCTGGGCTATTTGGCCTTTGTGACCCCGTGGCTCATGCCAAACCGCCAGACGGATGATCGCGGCCTGAGCCAAAAGTACGGCATGAAAGATTACGTCAGCGAAGTGGTGATTACGCCGCGCTCTAGCCTAGTGGGCAAGACCCTCAACGGCAGTCAGCTGCAGCGCCGCTTCGATGTCGACGTACTCGAAATCATTCGCAATAATACTCACTTTCCCCAGCCGCTGGCCGATAAGACTCTGGCTGTTGGCGATATTTTGCTGGCCCGAGGCGGCAAGCAAGACCTGCTAAAAATCCGTGAGAGCGAGGGGCTAGAAATTTTGCCAGATGTGCAGTTTGGCCAGAAGTCATGGCAGGGGGACTTGAGCGAAGAAGAAGGCATTGCTGAAGCGCTGGTGATTGCAAACTCTAACCTGGTGGGATCCACGCTCAAAGATCTGCGGTTTCGGCAGCGCTACAACGTGACGGTGCTGGCGATTCGTCGAGGGCAGGAGCTGGTGCGCGATCGCATGGGCAAAATTCCACTTCGGTTTGGCGACCTCCTCCTCGTGCAGGGCCCGAAGCAAAGCTTAGTGGGTATGCAAACCAGCCGCAACCTACTGGTGCTAGAGCAGCGCGATCTCGAAACGCTGCGAACGAACAAAGCCTACATTGCGCTCTTCATTGGGCTTGCAGTGGTCGGTGTTGCCGCCACGACGAACTATCCAATCCTGGTATCGGCGCTGGCCGGGGTCGTGTTGATGGTGCTCACGGGCTGTCTGAAGCCAGGTGAACTTTATCAGGCTGTGCGTTGGGACGTGATTTTCTTACTGGCCTGCCTGATTCCGCTGGGCACGGCCATGCAGAACTCTGGCGCGACCGAATGGCTGGCCAGTCAGCTCGTCCAGGTGAGCGGAAATTTATCTGGGTACTGGATGCTTACCCTAATCTATATACTGACCGTGCTCTTGACCGCCGTATTATCGAATAATGCCTCTATCATTTTGCTGCTGCCCATTGGCGCTCAGGTGGCTCAGTCTATCGGCCTCAACCCTCTGACGGTGATTTTTGTCATCACATTTGCCGCGTCCAATTGCTTTATGACGCCAATTGGGTATCAAACGAATACGATGGTTTACGCAGCTGGGGGCTATCGCTTCCTCGATTTTCTTAAGGTGGGGGGGCCGCTCAGCTTAATTATGACGGTAATTACCCCACCGCTGGCCATTTGGCTATACGGCATGTAGGGAACCTTTTATAAGCGCCTGATTGCGAATATCCAATTACGAATACCTATTCTTCCTTGGGCCTGCCGGTGCCCTCCATCTGGTAAAACCCGCAACTAAAACCGTAAGAAAAGACCGTTAGAACGACCGTTAGGAGGTCAATATCAATGTCATCAGAACAACGTGGTGTCACCGTTTGGTTTACTGGGCTTAGCGGCGCCGGTAAAACCACCATTAACGATGCGCTCACTGCCAAGCTGCGGGAGCGAGGAGTCAAGCTTGAGGTCCTCGATGGCGACATCGTGCGCACTAACCTGACCAAGGGACTGGGCTTTAGTAAAGAAGACCGCGATACCAACGTTCGCCGGATCGGCTTTGTATGCGATTTGCTGACGCGCAACGGTGTGATCGTGCTGGTGGCGGCCATTTCTCCTTACAAGGCGATTCGAGAAGAAGTGCGCGATCGCATCGGTGACTTCATCGAAGTGTATGTGAGTGCGCCAGTAGAAGTGTGCGAAGCCCGCGATGTAAAAGGTCTCTACGCCAAGGCCCGCTCCGGAGAAATCAAGCAGTTTACCGGCATCAGCGACCCCTACGAGCCGCCAACCAACCCCGAAGTAAACTGCGAAACCCACAAGGAGACCCTAGACGAGAGCGTAGATAAAGTCATCGCCAAGATGGAAGAAATGGGCTACTTGCCCGCTGCTGTCCCTGCCTAGGCCTCAGCCTACGCTGCAGATCAGACAACACTCATAACAAAACCAACAGCCGGTCATTCCTACCTTTGAAAAATCAAAGGGTATAAGAATGACCGGCTGTTGGTTTACGAGCGGGCTGCGAGTAGAGACTGCATTACGCTGCCCCAGAATTAGCGGTTGTCCCATTCACTGGCGGCATCAGCCACTGCTTCATCTACGGTTTTGTCACCCAGCATGGCGGCCTGCAGATTGTCGTAAATGACCTTCTGTAGCACTTTGGCATCTTCCATCGCGGGGACCAGCACAGCCGCATCATCCAGCTGGCTAGCGCTCACCGAGCGAGCGACTTCCACGGCAGACTCTGCATTGGCTTTGTCTGTGAAGTAGCTGTCAGACGAGGCATTGACCGTCGAAGGCAGCACGTTTGCCTCTTGAGCGAAGGCCAGCTGATTTTCATCGTTGGTCACATACAGAGCAAACTTGAGCGCTGCTTCCTGCACATCGGTCGACTCAGGAATGACCAAATCCATTGCAGCCACATTCTTTTTGCCCGTGCTGCCGCTAATTTGGGGTGCACTCTTTGTGGCGGCGGCAATATCGGGCGCATTGGTTTCAATATTGCTCAGAAAATCTGGACCAGAGGCCAAAATAGCCGTTTCACCAGACTGGTAGAGCTGAATCGCCTGCTGGTGCCCTTGGGTGAGCACCTCACGAGGCAGCAATTCCTGCTGATACAAATCGGTCCAGTACTGAAAGACGGCTTTCCCCTCGGGCGTATTGAAAGCGGCGTTACCAGCATCATCTACCAGGGGAACCCCCATCTGAATAAAAGACTGCAGCACATCGGCTGCATCTTCTGGCACAAAGCTAATAAAGAAGGCGTACTTGCCCGTTTCTTCCTTGATTTGCTTGGCGACTTCGGCGAGCTCTTCGAAGGTGGCGGGCGGCTCTGTCACCCCGGCGGCCTCGAAGATATCGGTGTTGTACAGCGTGATTCGCGTGGTGAGATACCACGGAAAGCCGAAGCTATCTCCGTTGAGCTGTGTCGCTTCAAAAATTTTGGGCAGATAGATCGCCTTTTGTTCTTCGGTGAGCTTGTCATCTAGGGTGAGCCAGGCGCCTCTGGAGGCTAGCTGAGAGGCAAAATTTGGGTTGAGGTTTACAACGTCGGGGGCGTTGCCAGCCGAAACGGCAGCGAGGATTTTGGTTTCCATATCGGCCCAAGGCACGTCTACCCAGTTAACTGTGATTCCGGGATTTTCCGACTCGAACTCATCAATCAGGGTGTTGAAATAGTCGTCAAATTTGGGCGATAGCTGCATGGTCCAAAATTCGACTTCGGCATTGCCCGATGAGCTGTCTGAGGAGGAGGCGTCGCCGCTACCGCAGCTGATGAGCCAGCTCGAAAGCAGGCCCACCAGGGCGAGCGCCACAAATTTTTTCCAATGACGAATAAGAGACATGATGAATAAAGGCGGAATTACAAGACGGAATTACAAGACGGAATTACAAGACGGATTTTCATACTTGATGATCTGTGACTTTACAGCACTGTTCGTCAATTTGTGTATGGTGGGTGGACGGATTGTCGGCATCTCTTAGAATGAGTGCGTCCACAGCGTATTGTTTTCGTCTGGATATTTTTTGTGTATGGCTAGCGCGCAGTCTCTTATTCAAAGACCTCTTCCAAAACCTATCGGTGAGCAGCGAATTGTATGGCGATCGCTCACTCGGCAAAAATCACATCACCATTCGTCAGTCGCTGAGTCCTGACCGCAACACCCGATTGACCTACTGCGAAGGGACCCTAGAGATTACGATGCCCCTAGAGATTCATGAATTTTCGGCCTAGCTGATTGGCCGATTCGTCTATATTTTGGCATTGGAACTCGGGCTGAAGCTAAAGACGACGGGCTCAACGACCCTCGACTTGGCTGCGCTAAACCGTTCTGCGGAGCCAGATACCGCCTACTACATTCAAAACCAACCATCGTTTTCTCAGGTGCCGAAAGTAAGGCTGTATGAATTTTTGGCAGCGGCTCGTCTGGATGAAATGGAAGCCGATGGGCAGCTGCGTAAGTGGGTACTAGAAAACTGCAAAAAGTCGTAGAACCATAAACAGAAACCGTCGACCACAATCGGCCCAGATGCTCTGGAAAAGATTCTTGTTGGTATAAAGGAGAGATTATCAAACCAGTATAAAGTCACCTTTAAACCTATGAGAGTGTTACTCGTCGATGATGATGCAGCCCTGACTGCGCTACTTGTGCAGCAGCTCAGCGAGCAAAACTACATTGTCGACAGTGTGGCCGATGGTGAAACCGGCTGGGCCTACGCCTCAACGTTTGAATATGACCTGATTATTCTTGACTGGATGCTGCCAAAGCTCAGCGGCGTGGATTTGTGCGTGCGGCTGCGTCAGCAACAGTATGGGGTGCCTATTTTGCTGCTGAGCGCGAAAGATGACCAGCCTGACAAAATTCAGGGGCTAGAGGTGGGCGCGGATGACTACATGGTCAAACCGTTTGATATGGCGGAGCTGATGGTGCGAGTGCGGGCTTTGCTAAGGCGATCGCACGCTGAAGCCTCTCCTATTTTGACCTGGGGTGACCTAAGCTTGGACCCTGTGAGCTGCCACGTGAGCTACAAAGGGCAGCCGGTTTCGCTGACGGCGAAAGAATACGGGCTGTTGGAGCTGTTTTTACGACATAGCCATCAAACGTTTAGTGCGGCGACGCTGTTGGATCGGATTTGGTCTTCAGAAGAGTTTCCCAGTGAAGCAACGGTGCGATCGCACATTCGAGGTCTACGGCAAAAGCTCAAACAGGCCGGAGCTTCAGCCGATGTATTAGAGACGGTGCACGGGCTAGGCTACCGACTCAAGTCGCCTCTGCCCAGAAATAGGTACATGAGCAAGGCTACCTCTGCTCCGCTGACTGATCGCGAAGCCTGCTATCTGCAAGGGCTCACCCAAGCTTGGCGAGCCCACAAAGGTGAAAGCATCGGCCGATGGAACCAGCTGGTACAAATTGCTCATTCTTTCGCCGCCCCTTCCCCAGATGGCAATTCTAACCAGGCCAATTCTCCTCTGGAACTTCATCACAGAGGCTTAAGCGAACAACAGCGAGCCCACGCGCAGCAAATTGCCCACAGCCTAGCAGGCACGCTGGGCACCTTCGGCCTGATGGAAGGCTATCGTTTGGCCCTCCAGATAGAACAGCTTTTGGTCCAAAAGAACACCCCACTGTCATCGGCTCAGATAACGCAGCTTCGCATTTTAGTCACGACGTTGGGGCATGCGCTAGACGATGCGCCTAAGCTGGTGTGTCCAGTAGAGAATGGTGCGCGAGGACCGTCAATCTTGATGGTTGATGTGAATCAGATGCCCTACGTTCAGCAGCTGATGGCGCTGGCGGTGTCGCAGGGCATAGAAGCGGCGGTGGTCGGATCGATTGATAGCGCTAATCAAAGCCTCTCTCTCGATGCTCCGGCCATGGGCGCGCTTGAGCATGTGGATAGTGCGCTATCTGCTCAGCTGCCAGAGCTGGTGTTGGTTAACCTGGTCGCCAGTGAAACCCATGCTGTGTTAGATGAGCCCATCTTGCGAGAGCTGCTGCAGTTTATTGACCGGCTGACGCAGCGGTGGCCGCAGCTGCCGGTGATGGTGATTACGCCCCAAGCAGACTTTGGCAACCGGCTAGATTTGGTGCGTCGAGGCGGGGGAATGGTGCTGGAGTATCCAGTGGTGCCGACGGAGGTTTTAGAAATTATTCGCCAGCGCACGGCGCTGCGCTGCGGCCTCAGCAAAATTATGATCGTAGATGACGACGCCCACTACCTGAAGCAGGTCATTCAGCTCTTACATCCCTGGCGTTTTCAAATTACGCCGTTGACCAATCCGCAGCGGTTTTGGGCTCTGTTCAATCAGGTGCTGCCAGATCTGGTGATTTTGGATGTGGAAATGCCCCATATCAGTGGTTTTGAACTGTGCCAGGTGTTGCGCAGCCATGCTAAGTGGCAGCATTTGCCGATTGTATTTATGAGTGTGCACAGCGATCGCACCAAACAAGACAAAGCTTTCGCCTCAGGCGCTGATGACTACATCACCAAGCCCATCCAAGGCAACTCTTTGGCGACTCGTCTGCTCAACCGATTGCAGCGATCGCACCCACCCAGTCCTTTGCAGCCAGCGACCAACACTTGGTAGCGTATACGCCAGTCACAAGACTCCCTCTGCACAGTGTCTGCACGGAGAGTGCGGCAAGGTAAGCCCAGACCTCTCGTTTTGGACTTGCCCATGGCCAACTCTCGTACTCAAGCCGCGCAGAATAGCGCGCAGATAGCCGCACAGATGATTGCGCAGACGTCCGGCGAAACCGCCGCTAGGCAGCCACGACAGCAACAACACCCGCTGATCAACCGTTTGGCCAGTCTTATCAAGAGCATTTGGCAGCACCAGCTGATGCTCTTTCCCTATGCCGTACCGTCTGATTTGGGCCATGTTAAAGGTCGATTGGAAGGTGAACGGTTGATTATTGAAAATACCTGCTACCAGACTTTTCAGTTTCGTAAGCTGCATTTGGAGCTAGCTAGCGTCGGCGACACGCTAGATATTCTGCACTGTGTGATGTTTCCTCACCCTTGCTACGATCTGCCGATATTTGGCGCGGATGTGGTGGCTGCGCGGGGAAACATCACGGCGGCCATTGTGGACCTATCACCGGTTTCGCGCGATCGCACTCTGCCTGCAGGCTATCTCTCCATGCTCGATCAGCTACCGCCTTACAACTTTACCCAGCCGCGAGATTTGCCCGCTTGGGGAGATATTTTTTCAGACCATTGTTTGTTTATTCGGCCTAGCAACCCAGAAGAAGAAAGAGCTTTTGTGAATCAGGTGACTCAGTATTTATCAATTCACTGTCAGCTCGCCTGCGCAGCGATCGCACTCAACAATTCCCAAGAGCGGCTACAAATTTTGGCCGAACAAAAACACTATTGCATGCAGCAACAAAAGAACGACAAAACCCGACGAATTTTGGAGCGCGCTTTTGATAAGGCGTGGGCCGAGCGGTATCTAAAAACAATGTTGTTTGACGTTGTTTAAAGGTGTGCCAGATATCGTCAAGGACCGCCTATCCTTTCGTAGACGCGTAGAGCGTAACAAAACATGAAGCATCGTGAACGAAAGTTAACCCTTCTGCGATCTTCTAGAGGCCTGAAATCAAAAGGTTTTGGCGATTGTAACGGGTTGGATACAATGCGCTACACAAGATCTGCACAAGTGAATTGATTAAATCAGATCACTGGTTCGAAGCACCTCAGAGAACAAACGCACAAGGGCATATCTTGGCCGCTGTACGGGTGTTCTCTGTTGCCCAGCTGATCTACTGGCGACGGCTGAAAAGGTATCACAGTTTATTCACCTCTCTGAGCCGAAGAACATAGATTGTTTGTTCTTTGGTTTGGTTCTGGCGTTGTGAAATGACTTGTTGCATATGCTGACAAGTCTTTCTGAGCGTCGTTTGTGAACCCATGAGCCGTCATCGTAGCTTTGTAGGCTACTGGGGCAAGTGATGTTCTGCTTTGTTCGGTTGTTTGCCATTAGGGGCGGCTTTCTCTTATTCGCTCTCTTAATTGCAAAGAGCCTCAAGTAATACAGCACGCTTTAGAACATGCTCGCGACAGAAACGATCTTTCGAGCCAGGGGTATACCGATCCGATCGTAAGTTTTAACTTAGGAGATTGTTTTCGCATGTTTGATGTTTTTACAAAAGTGGTGTCTCAGGCGGATGCCCGAGGCGAGTATTTGAGCGATGACAGCATTAATGCCCTCAGCCAGATGGTGGCCGAGGGCAACAAGCGTATTGACGTGGTCAACCGCATTACGAGTAGCTCATCTAGCATTGTTTCGAGTTCGGCGCGGGCTTTGTTTGCCGATCAGCCTCAGCTGATTGCACCGGGTGGCAATGCCTACACCAGTCGTCGCATGGCTGCTTGCCTGCGAGATATGGAAATTATCTTGCGCTATGTGACCTACGCCGTCTTTACAGGCGATGGCAGTGTGCTCGAAGATCGCTGCTTGAACGGTCTGCGGGAGACTTACACGGCCTTGGGCGTGCCTGGCGCTTCTGTGGCTTCTGGTGTGAGCAAAATGAAAGATGCGGCAATTGCGATCGCCAATGACCGCGCAGGCATTACTCAAGGTGACTGCAGCTCTCTGATGTCTGAGCTAAGCGGCTACTTTGACCGCGCTGCAGCAGCGGTGAGCTAGCGTTTGCTGACCCCAGACTTTTATACCCTTGTTTTTCGTTTTTTTATAAGAGACATTTCACCATGAAAACTCCCATGACTGAGGCGGTTTCAGCCGCCGATTCCCAAGGTCGTTTCCTCAGCAGCTCAGAGCTACAGGTCGCCTTTGGGCGGTTTCGTCAGGCGCAGGCAGGTCTCTCTGCCGCTCAGGCACTGACCAAAAATGCCAATAGCTTGGTGGATGGGGCTGCAAATGCCGTTTATCAGAAGTTTCCCTACACCACCCAAATGAAAGGGAACAACTATGCTTCTACCTCAGAGGGCAAGGCCAAATGTGCTCGGGATATTGGCTACTATCTGCGGATGGTTACCTACTGCCTAGTCGCGGGTGGCACCGGCCCTATGGATGAGTATTTGATTTCTGGCATCGGCGAAATCAACAGCACCTTTGAACTCTCGCCTAGCTGGTATGTAGAGGCGCTGAAGCATATCAAGGCAAACCATGGGCTGGGCGGTGACGAAGCCGCCGAGGCAAATTCTTACCTCGACTATGCCATCAACGCCTTGAGCTAGACGTAAGGGAGCTGCAAGCAAACAACATTCTGGCTCCCCTCACCCTAGCCCTCTCCCGGTGGGAGAGGGAACCGGATTCAACCTCCCTCTCCCACTAGGCTCCCGTGTACACATAAGTCTGAGAGAGACGTCACAATTGCCTATTCAAATTCCCCTTTAAAGCCCTTCAGAAAAATTAGAGAGATCTGCAGATGACCAGTGAAACTTCAGCTAGGCTACTCGGCTTTGAGCCTGCTCAATCGGCCCCTGTCGAGCTAAGAGCCAATGCCCCTGACTCTGATGTTCGGAGCATAATTTTGGCGGCCTACCGGCAAATATTTGGCAATGACTACGTGATGAGCGCAGAGCGCCAAACCAGCAGCGAATCACTGCTGCGCCAAGGGCACATCAGAGTCTGTGACTTTGTTCGCGCTCTAGCCATGTCAGAACTCTACAAACAGAAATTCTTCTACAGTACCCAACAAGTCCGATTTATAGAATTAAACTTTAAGCACTTTCTGGGCCGGGCTCCCTACGACGAAGCTGAGATATCAGACCATGTCAATCTCTACGTTCAGCAGGGCTACGAGGCTGAAATTAGCAGCTACTTTGACTCTTTGGAATACCAGGAGAATTTTGGTGAGCAGGTAGTGCCCTACTACCGAGGATTTGCCACTCAGCGCACCCAAAAAACAGTTGGCTTTGGCAGGATGTTTCAGCTATATAGAGGGGCTGCAAGTAGCGATCGCGCCACCGCAAAGCAAGCCCGCCTCACCACAGAACTGGCTCGCAACACAGCAACCCCAGTGAGATCTGCCAAAGGAGGCAAGGAGCTACTGGGCGTCACTGGAGGCCGCCGAGAGCAGCTATATCGAATTCGGGTTTCTCAATCTGCCAGTGGCCGGACGACTCAGGTGCGTAGAGGCGTTCAGGAGTATCTGGTCACCTATGAACAGCTCTCACCGACGCTGCAGCGCTTTAACAAGCGTGGCAATCGAATTGTGAGCATTACGGCTGCTTAGCGCGTTGGGTGGAGAACGGCTGCGGGCCTTAAGATGCAGACCCACCCCGTCGCTGCGCGCCACCCCTCTAGAGGGGATTCTTTACTGGCTAAGAGCCAAGTTGGTGCTGAACTAGATCCCTCTAAGCATTCTGACGAGAGTAGATCCCCTCTGGAGGGGTGGCCGGAGCGCAGCGGAGGTCGGGGTGGGTCCGCCATTAACAACAATCTCTATTTCAACTAAAAACCTATATTTCAACCGACAAGGAGAGTTTTTTCGTGGCTATTACAACAGCAGCAGCTCGACTCGGGACCACGCCATTTACCGAGCAAGCGCCGATAGAACTGCGCCCCAATTTCTCCGATAGCGAGGCGCAGGCGGTTGTCCGCGCCGTTTACCGGCAGGTGCTGGGCAATGACTATCTGATGAGTGCGGAGCGGCTGACGGCGCTAGAATCGCTGCTGGTAAATGGTGTTTTGTCTGTGAGAGATTTTGTGCGATCGCTCGCAAAGTCAGACCTGTACAAAACCAAGTTTCTCTACCCAAACTTTCAAACCCGCGTGATTGAGCTGAACTTCAAGCATCTGCTGGGCCGGGCTCCCTACGATGAATCAGAAGTGATAGAACACTTGGACCGATATCAAAATGAAGGGTTTGATGCCGATATCGATTCGTACATCGATACAGAAGAGTACGAGATAAATTTCGGAGATTCGACGGTGCCCTACTGCCGAGGCTTCAGCACACAAACCGGTCAGAAGATGGCAGGGTTCTCTCGGATGTTTAGCCTTTACCGGGGATATGCCAATAGCGATCGCGCCCAGATCGCCGGTAACCCCTCCCGGCTCGCCGCAGAACTGGCCCAAAACGTGGTGACAGCAGTCGTCCCTCCCTCTGGTGTAAACAACAACGGCTGGGCCTATCAGGCCTCTCGGGGCACGGTGATCAATCGAGCCTTTGGTAGACCCGGGTCTACAGCTGAGCGCGGCCAGCTGTATCGCATAGAAGTGGCGGGCAGGCGGCGACCTGGCTATCCCAGCATTCGTCGCAGCAGCCGCGTGCTGATTGTCCCCTACGAGAATCTTTCTCAAACGCTACAGCAAATCAACAAAACCGGCGGGCGCGTAGCCAGTATCACCAGTGCATAAGGGTTTTCATAAGGATTAGCTGCGATCTTTCAATTGTTGTTTCTATGGAGAAGTGAAGCATGATAGGACAGTTCACAGCCCGGTCAACAGCTACCGACAGCCGCATCTTTGTGTATGAGGTGGCTGGCCTACAGCAAAATGAGGCAACCGAAGCCTATTCAACACCGATTCGTAGCAGCGATCGCCAGTTCATTCAGGTTCCTTTTGGCCGAATGAATGAAGCCATGCAGCAAATTACGATGATGCAGGGAAAAATCGTCAATATTTTCCCGCTGGGTAGCCAGCCATTAGCTGGGTCGAATGATGCGACCTCCAATGGCGCTCAGCCCAAGTCCGCTAGCGATATAGCAGATACTGACTAATCTATTGTCGACTTGCGTAGCCACTGTGGGGTGACCCTCGACGGTGGCATTTGTCGTCAGAATTGTCAGAATTGTCGCGATACAACGGCTGATTGCGTACAGCAGCTACACATTGCGGCATTGGCAGAAAAGTGCATTCGCAACGTCCTCTAGGAGGTATCTGAGGGATCTGTTGCGGATGCGCTTTTTGCCGTTTGGGCTAGGAGGCGACTTGCTTACCGAACTTGTCACCAAACTCTTTGGGGGCTTGCGGTTCGCGGCCAATTCCCGTCGCTCGGCTAAGAACCCTAGCCGTTTTACTACGGGCACTACTGATGTAGGTGAAGAATACGGGAACCACGACAAGGGTTAGCAGGGTGGAGGTCGAGAAGCCGCCAATGACTGCGATCGCCATTGGGCTGCGAGTCTCTCCACCTGCGCCCAGCTCTAGGGCAATGGGCACCATCCCGGCCACCGTCGAAATCGACGTCATCAGAATGGGTCTGAGTCGTGTAATACCCGCTTCGATGACAGCCTGTCGACGCGACTTCCCTGCCTTCATCGCTAGCAGCGCGTAGTCCACCAGCAAAATGGAGTTTTTAGTCACAAGGCCAATTAGCAACACCATGCCGATCAGCGCAAACAGCCCCAGCGGCTTTTGCGCGATCAGTAGCCCCATCAGCGCGCCACCCACGCACAGCGGCAGCGCCACCATCACAGCCAGCGGATACAGAAAGTCGTTGTAGAGCAGCACCAGCACCGCGTAAATCATCAGCACCGCCGTTCCTAGGGCAAGGCCAAATCGGCTAAAGACTTCTTGCTGAATTTCTGCATCGCCCGTTGGCTGCTCTCTCACCCCAGCTGGCATGTTTTGCATCACCGGCAGCGCATCAACGGCTGCGATGCCTTGCCCTAGGGTAATGCCCTGCAGGTTCGCGCCTACGGTTACCTGGCGAGAGCGGTTAAACCGGTCGATTTGCGCCGGACCGCTGCCAAACTCAATATCTGCCACCGAAATCAGCGGTACCAGCTGGCCATTTTGGCCGGGTACCTGAAGATTTTCGAGGGTGCTGAGGTCTGCGATCGCATCGGGATTTAGCCGCACCCGAATCGGGATCTGGCGATCGCCCGCATCAAAGTCAGCCAGATTACTCTCCGTATCACCCAAAGTTGCCAAAGACGCAGTTCTAGCGATGCTGCTCACGGAGACACCCAAGTCTGCCGCCCGCCTAGAATCAGGCCGAATGAGCACCTCTGGCTTCACGAGGGCCGCCGTCGAACTCACTTCTACTAAGCCCGGCACCTGTCGCATTTGCTGGGTTAAGTCCTGGGCCGTTTGGGTGAGTAGGTCAGGATTTTCGCCAGTGAGGACGATTTGGATAGCCTTACTGCCCCCCGCTCCCTGGCTTTGAAAATTAATCCGAGCACCGGGAATAGCCTGAAATTGAGCCCGCAGGTCCTTTTCGTATTCCTGACGCTCTACCCGCTCCTCTTTGGGCTTGAGCTGTATTGAGGCGGCAGCATTATCTGGCTCGGTCGTCATAAAGACCCGCTCTGTAGCAGGGTTTGCCAACAGCAGCTCGGTGACGCGATCGCTCACAGTCGCCGTCTTCTCCAGAGGCGACCCAGGTGGCAGCGAAATGCTCACCGACGTTCGGCTCGTGTTCCCCGAGTCAAACAGTCCGGTGGGGATATATCTCGACAGGTTCACACTGCCAATGAAAAACAGAAGAGCCAACACCACCGTAATCAATCGGTGGCTCAGCGCAGAATTCAACAGCTGGTGATAGGGCAACAGCCGCCGTGAAAACCTCAGCCCGTCTGCCGCCTGCACCGTATTGTCATCCGTCTTCGGCTGGGCAGGCTTGAGCAAATAAGCGGCCATCATCGGGCTCACCAACCGGGCTACCAGCGTAGAAAACATTGTAGCCACCGCCACTGTCACGCCGAACGGCTTGAAAAACTGACCGGGCACGCCGCCCATGAAAGCCACAGGAATAAACACCGCCACAATGGTCGCCGTGGTCGTGACCACAGCTAGCCCAACTTCTGCCGTAGAATCGAGCGCCGCCTGAAAGGGCGACTTCCCCATCTGAATGTGTCGCTCTGTATTTTCAATTTCTACAATCGCATCGTCGACCAGGTTGCCAACGGCCAAAGTCAGCGCCAGCAGAGACATGCTGTTGAGCGTGTAGTCCAGCGCCTGCAGCACCAAAAAGGTTGGAATAATCGACAGCGGTAGCGCCGTTGCCGTAATCAGCGTCGTCCGCCAGTTGCGCAAAAAGACACCGACCACCACCACGGCCAGAATGCAGCCCAACACCAGGGCATCGATAGAAGCCTGGTACGAATCGCGAATATCGGTCGCTTGTGTAAACGTCCGCTGGAACACAATGTCTTCTGGCAGGGTGTTTTCCAGATCTGCAACGGCCTCCTGAACCCCTTCCTCAACAGAGACAACGACACTGCCCCGGCTACGAAAGACCTGAAAGCCTACGACTGGCTCACCGTTGAGCTTAGCCAGCTGGCGAATTTCTGCAAAATCGTCTTTGACCGTTCCCAAGCTGCTCAGGGGCACCGTGCTGCCACTGGGCAACACAATCTGTAGCGTCTGCAGCTCCTCTACCGTTGCCGCGCTACCCAGGGTCCGAATGCCCTGCTCTGCGCCCGAAATATCGCTACGTCCACCCGGTAAATTTACATTGAACTGGCGGATCTGGTCATTGACCTGAGTCGCGGTGATACCTAGCGCGTTTAGCTGATTGGGATCGAGATCAACGCGAATCTCTCGGCTAACACCGCCTACCCGGCGCACCCGAGAAACCCCTTCTACCGAGAGCAGTCGTCGGCTGATGTCTCGGTCTACTAGGTCGCTGAGCGATTCGACCGAGCGCTGGTCAGACCCTACGGTATAAATCACCACTGGACCGCCAAAGAAATCCAGCCGTCGCACGATGGGGTCTCTGGCATCTTGGGGAAAGTCTTGCCGGATGCGGGTAATGGCATCGCGCACATCGTTGGTCGCTTTTTCGGTATCGACGCCAAGGGCAAATTCGATCCGCGTTTCAGAGTTACCATCACTGACCGTAGACGTCAGCGATTCGATATCCCCTAACCCGGCGACCGCGTCTTCCACTTTTTTGGTGATTTGGGTCTCCATCTCCTCAGGGCCCGCACCGGTTTGGCCCACTTCCACCAGCACGGTGGGTACGTCGATGTTGGGGTTGGCATCAATGCCGAGGTTCCCAAAGGCGGTGAGCCCGGTTATCGTCAGCACTAAAAAGAGCACGATGGTGGGCACAGGGCGTTTGATTGACCAGGCAGAAATATTAAACATTAGCCCTCGCCTCCGGAGACGACCGTGACCGCATCACCGTCTTGAACGTAGCTCGCGCCTTCGACGACCACAGGCGTGTTGGCCTGCAGCCCGGAGATGATTTCGATTTTGGCGGGGGTGCCCTCTGTAGCTGGAATGCGATCGCCCACTTCCACAGCATTGGCCCTCACCGTGCCGTCCGAATTGAGCGTGTACACCACAAAGCCGCCGCTGGACTGTGGTAGCACCGCTTCAGCAGGCACGGTCACGCCTTGGCGCGTCCCAGTGACAATCGCCGCCTGTAAGAACATGCCCGGACGCAGGCGATCGCTCCCCGGCAGGCCAATTTTTACCGTGGCCTGGCGAGTCTGCGGGTCTACCACCGGATCAATCGAGCGCACGGTACCCTGCAGCTGCAGAGCAGCATCCGAGTCAGCAGTGATTTGCGCAGTGGTGCCTGGGTTCACCTTCGCCATTTGAGTTTGGGGAATTTTGACAGCTAGCTCTAGCTGCTCACCCTCAATCAGTTCGAAAAGCGGCGTACCGGTAGAGGCCGCAGCCCCAACGGTGGCAGTGCTCTCGGCAATGATGCCGCTACTGGGCGAGAGCACCAGGGTTTGGTCAAGCTGGGTCATTAGCCGGGCGACATCGGCCTGGCGGCTACGGACGGTAGCCTCGGCACTTTCGATAGCGGCCCGGGCAGAGCCTACCGTTTGCTCGGCGGTAGTTACCTGAGTACGCCGACTGGTGAGTTCTTCCGCGCTGATAGCCCCCTGAGCAAACAGTGACTCGTAGCGGCTGAGATTTTCTCGGTCGGCAGCGAGTGACGCTCTGGCCTGCGCTGCCCTGGCTTCTTCTTGGGCGACGTCTGCAAGGGCTGCATTTACCTGCGCTTCGGCTTGCTCGATTTGGCTCCGCAAAACCGAATCATCTAGCACGGCCAAGACCTCACCGGCGTTTACTCGGTCGCCCTCACGCACATTCACTGAGCGAATCTGAAGCCCGTTGGCCTGCGGTGCGATTTCCAGCATGTCTAGAGCTTCTACCGTACCGGTTGTCTCAATTGTCTGTTGAATAGAGGCTGTCTGCGCGCGAGCGGTGGTGACGGTGGCGCTGGCGACTTGCTCTGTCGCCGCAGGTTCATCAGCCGGGGCTGCCGTTCTCTGAGCGCTTAGCTGAGTGACGACCAGTGCCAAGCCCAACCCGAGCCCTAGGCCAAGCAGCAGACCCCTCGGACCGCTGACCCAATCGGAGAGCGATCGCTTCTTTGAGCTTCCATCGAGCGCAATGTTTGAAGTGTGCTGTTCTAAAAAGCCCTGCTCAGCGGCGGGAGCCGAATCGTGGCTCGACCCGCCGATCATGGACTCTATCGAGTTGTCTTCACTGTCTTGGATGTTTTGGTATGTCACGAATTGGGTGTGGGCGAGTCAGCACTAGTAGCGAATAGGGATATAGCGAATCAGGCAATTCTTAAGACTGTTTTTGTATTTACAAACTTTAACATTCCCTATTGTTGCGCAGTCACGCGATTTTGTGGGTTTGGCCTAACCAGATATCAAACAGCCACACTTGCAAAATAGCTGCTACTCTTATGTCCAAATAGTTCTGCACGCTCTTTACACGCTTACTTACTGTTCTGCGCTAACCCTTCGGGCACCTATGGAAACCAAGTCTTGGTGGCATAAGCTAAAAAACAATCCGCTTGCTCGCTTCGGAGCGATTGTGCTGATAATTTTCTACGTCGCGGTTATCTTTGCTGACTTCGTTGCGCCTTATAATCCCTTGGCTCAGCAGCCCAATGCCTCCCTTCTGCCGCCCACCCAGGTGTACTGGAGAAATCAGGAAACAGGGCAGTTCATCGGCCCCCACGTATATCCCACCATTCAAGGACCTATAGATGTGGAGACCGGCGGTAGCGGTATCGAGCGAGACTTTAGCCGTCCTGCGCCGCTCAGGCTGTTTGTCAGAGGCGACGAATACAGACTGTTTGAGCTGACGATTCCATTTATTACGCGCTTCTCTTTCGATGGTGAGGTGCAGATGACGGAGCTAGAAATTTTTCCAGGCATCCCCAGCAGCTTGCATCTCTATGGCACGGTTGGCCCAGCTAGCCCCATGCCCAGTGAAGCCGAAGACGAAGGCGAGCGCGAACTCTCCAGCACCGCCACTGAAGGCGCGGAGGCTTCTACAGAAGAAGTCTCGGCAGTAGAAATGACGCCCGCATATTTCAATCTACTAGGGACAGACAATGCGGCTAGGGACGTCTTTAGCCGGTTGGTACATGGCGGACGCATTAGCCTCAGTATCGGTCTGATCGGGATTGCAATTTCTTTCCCATTGGGGCTGTTAGTAGGCGGCATTTCCGGTTACTTCGGCGGCATCGTCGACTCTGTGCTGATGCGGGTGGTAGAGGTAATCATGACGATTCCCTCTATTTATTTACTGGTCGCGCTGGGGGTAATTTTGCCCCCTGAGCTAGACAGTGCGGAGCGGTTTTTGCTGATTATTCTGATCATTTCGTTCATCGGCTGGGCGGGGTTGGCCAGGGTGATTCGCGGAGAGGTGCTGTCGCTGAAGGAGCGGACCTTTGTACAGGCTTCTCGGTCTATGGGGGGGCGATCGCTCCACATCATCACCCGCCACGTCCTACCGCAAACGGCCACCTACGTCATCATCGCGGCAACCCTATCTATTCCTAGCTATATCGTCTCCGAAGCCGTCTTGAGCCTGATTGGCCTAGGCATTCAGGAACCTGACCCCTCTTGGGGCAACATGCTCTCTGCCGGTACCAACGCGCAAATTTTGGTGCTCAATCCCTGGCTGGTCTGGCCGCCTGCTGCGTTGATTGTGATTACCGTACTCTCTTTCAACCTGCTGGGCGATGGCCTGCGGGATGCGCTAGACCCACGCAGTTTGCAAGAGCGGTAGCTGTAAACTGTTCGGGAAGAATGGTTGTCGAGCGCAGCAGCTACAGGTCGTTTTGCCCCAGCCATACAGCCAAATCATTAGCCGTAGAGAACTCCAGTAGGTCTTCTGCCAATCTTTCTAAGTCTTGTACTGACAGAGCTTGAATGGCTACCTGCTCAGATTTACCCAGCTTACCAAAACGCTTTTTCAACAGTCGACTAACTAATTCAAAGGTGGCTGCTTTGCGACCTTCTTCACGGCCCTCTTCACGACCTTCTTCGCGGCCCTCTTCACGGGAAGTATTGACTACGTTATTAAGGTCTCGGTAATATTTTAGGCTGTCTTCGTAGGCGTCTAGCTCGTCAAAAGAGAAGTTAGCAAGCTCTGCAACTTCAAAGAGCTGTCTGAAGGTGCCTTCCTGAAGCTTTTGGGGTGGGTCATCAAGGTCTGGAAGGTGCCTTAGCAAAAACAGCCATTTATCAAAGTGGGTCTCTAGTTCGTCTACGCTTTTTTGGAATTTGGGTAGCTCTATGTAGATAAACTTCAGCTTGTCGTAAAAGACATTGCAATCTTGGTCCCTCAGCTCAACTGTGTGCAAGATGGTGTCATCGTCTTTGTGATCATCAAAAATGAAGTCGAGCACCCCGACTGTGTAGACCGATGACAGTTGAAAGTCCCAAATGCCTTGTTTTGCCTGCTCTTGGATGGGAAAGGTGGAGTAGTAAACGCTGCGGTCTTTGAAGAAGTTTTGTTTGGCTTTTTGAATTTCTACGATAAACCGTTCGCCGCTTGCGCTTTTGCAGTAGATATCGAAGATGGCTTTTCTGTCGAGAGCCGTATTGCCAATGCGCTCATTGTTGCGATAGCTGAGGTCAACAATGGTATGGTGTGCTGGCAGGATGGCGTTTAAAAAATCAATTAGGATTGCCTTGTTTGACTCAGTCCCAAACAGGCGCTTGAACCCGAAGCCAGTGAGAGGATGGATGTATCTTTCTTGACTTAGCCGCCGACCAAACATCAACAATATATCCCTGGCTTAGCGTGGCTTATTTAGCCTAGCAAAGTTCTGTGAACACAGAAGTTGGTAGGGAAAGGACAGGGTTCGAATGCAGCGTTTTGGGGAGCGATCGCAACACATTTATGCGCAACCCTTATTCGGCTGCCTCAGCTGCGCAGTCAATAGGCTAGCAGCCGGTTAGCTCCTGGTGAACACTTGTGCCAATTTGAATGGCTTCATTGAGCAACCGGCCATATTCACTGGCTTCGTCGCTGACCTGCAGACGCTGCAGCGTTGCCAGATTTCTCTCAATGCTGGCGAACATATCTTGCTTGCGCGACATAAACTGCTGATGTTTGCGCATGACCCGTTCGGTCATCAGGCCACATACCAGGCTCTCCCGAGTCAGGTGCAGCGCTTCTATCACCTCTTCTCGATTCTCCAGATTGAGTCGGCTGTTTTTGGCAGCGCCTAGTTCTTCCAAAATTTCGACAGCGTCGACCATCTCATTAAATCGGTCGATTTCGTCGAGCAAGTGGCTAAGGGTGATCAGCCGCCTACCTTCGCGCCAGCGGTAGATAGCCCAAGTGGCCGTCAGCGCGATCGCACAGGCAACACCAAGGGGCAGCGCCGCCCACACGACCTGCACATTATCGCCACTCAGTGACCTAGCCAATATCAGCGCGGCAGGTAGGCAAAAAATGAGGCCTACCCCCAGAGTCAGCAGCTGCTCACTGAGCCAAGCGAATCGCCGATGGGCTGCAAATGCCGTTTGCCGGTATGCCCAACCCATCGCAAAATCGCTAATATCTAGCCCAGTCAGCTTGTCTAGCTCTCGTTGAGTGATTCTCAGATTGTCTAAGTTTGCCAACGGTTCGCCCATGTCTTTTTCTAAAGGTGGTCAGCCAGCATTAGAAGCCCATCATTGTAAGAATAGACTGGAAAATTTTGGCGTAAAAGTTACCGTCGATTTCGGGTCTAAAGATTTGGAAGGGCTCACCTTCTGCACCGAAAAAGGGACGCAAGGTCCAGCCGAGCTGAGAACCGACCAAACCATACAGCACAACCCAGCCTTGCAAGAGTTTTAGGCGCAGCTTTTGCTCAAAGCCATCGGGACCCGCCATGTCTACCATGCCCTTGTAAAAGAGCCGAACGCCCACACCGCCGGTGATAGCCATAACCAATACATTTAGCAGCAGAAAGAAGTTGTACCCCCTAACCGAAATTAAAAAGAACAACACCACCGGCGCAAAGCTAAAAAGCAGCACGCTAATGACAGACACTGAGGTGAGCGCCATGGTCGCGTACTGCTTAAAGGTCAGCTTGGAGCCAAATAAGATATCAAAGAAGTAAAGGGTGGGAACGCAGATAAGTAGCGTGATTAGGTAGAGTGCCGGTAGCTTAATCGCAGAAGAAATAATCTGCAGTCCGCCGCCGTAAGCACCGATGATGGCACCATACACAGCGAAGAAAAAGGTACTGGCAATCAGCAGTGAGCCGATCTTAGTTTCTAGCTTGTATTCGCTGCGGACTTCTTCTAAAAAGGTGCGGCGATCGCGCAGTAGCCGGATCAGTACACCGAAGTGATTGCCGCTATGGGTTTGCGGTCGGCGGAGTTCTAATGAGTCTGGTTCCATGGTTTGCGTTGGATGCTCCAGTAGTGGGGTTAGAGAATAGGTATTGCAGCTGGTTGTTTCATCTTTGTTTGATATTGCCCAAGATGCCCCTGATTTGACCGAAAAGGCCCTTTATTCGCTTGTTCTGAGAGGGTTTGTGGCCGCACCGCTAGCCCTAGCCGGATGAGACGTATGAAATTTGCGAATCGTTGGTTTTAGAGGCTACAGCGATAGACAAATCGATTCCGAAATTAGCTGGGAAAAAAAGCGGGTTGGGGGTCACTCCAATAGTGCAGCAGAAAGAGGCGATCGCCCGTCGGAAAAGGTCAGTAAATAAGTCGGCGCTTGCCTAAGTCTGAAAAAGTCTGATAGACGTGGCTGCAGGTGTTTTTGAAAGCATCAGAAAAGCTACCTATCGAACACTCAAATAGCTATGGCTTTGTGCCGTAGGCCGTGACGCTGTAGTCAGTACCCGGTGGCAGCTGGCGCGTATCGTAGAGCATGATTTCTTGCCGGTTTCCCCGCTGCGTTTCTCTGATCGCGATGTGATAGTTCACATAGCTATAAAAGGGATTATTCGGATCTCGCTTGTAGGCATGGCCCCAGCCAGGAAAACGGGCATTGACAAACAGGTTTGCATCTATCACTTCAAATGCTGGGCGGGTAGGCGAGGTGGCCTGCTGATTGTCGATCCAGGTGCTGAGAATTTCACTAGAGCCGCCGTTGGTCGTGCGCATTAGTGGCTCTTCGGTGGGAGCAGGTCCCGAGTTTTCTGGACGCCACTGTAAAATCGAAACCCGTCCACCCCGGTTGCTCACAAGGGGAGTGTCCAAAGTCTTGCCAACGTCTATATTGAATTGACTGGCATACATCTCGCCGCTTTTTTGAATGTCAAAGTGACCGCTACCAGTCACATCTTCAACAAACAAAGTACCTGGGTTTTCTATGTTGCTGAAGTAGACATTGCGAACTCGGCTGGTGGGCGTATTGCTGTTGAACAGTAGGCTTTTAAGGACGAGGTGCTTACTAGAATTGTGTTCAAAGATGTTGTGATCTATGGCGTTATCGAAATAAACAAACCCCATCGCGTCAAAAACAACAGTTTCGCCCGTTGTCTCCTCAATGCGAAAAATCGACTTGCCCGCCATTCCACGGTACGACTTTATACTGTTGCCCAACCCCAAAACAAACCGTACGTTCCCTCTGACAACAATCGTGTCATCAGTGATGTAATTAGTCTGGATATCGAGATCTTTGGGCGAAGGAAAGTAAACGACCTCTGCGCCGCTATCAATAGCTGCTTGAATAGCTTGAGTATCCGGGTCAAAGTCATCTGGATTCGCGCCAAAGTCTACAACACTTGCCCATTTGGCTTGGTCTGGATGGGGATAGGTCGTATTGGGTGTGGCTTTAAACGGTAGGTTGAGCGATAGGTTGCCGTCTGGCAATGCCTTGTATACTTCGCTGGCATATTCGGTGATGTCCTGACCGGTTTGCCGCTGATGAAACTGGTCGGCAATGGCAGCCCGGTAGCCCTCAGTCGTCACATTGCGCGCGTAGAGGGGGCCAACAGTGGCGATCGCAGCGATATCTGACGCACCACCACTCAGCTGAGCACCAATAATCGTCATTCCACAGGCAGTGGGCTCTGCGGCCTCGTCTGGGTTGAAGTCAAAAGCAGGAACGCTATTGTCACTCACTAAATTCATGATGGCGATAGTTCTACCGCCGACGCCCACACCTGCCCCCCAAGAAAATTCCTGCGCTGGGTTATAGCTGGTGAAGCGTTGCCGGGTGCAATAGATACCGGCGGTGTTCTGTTGGCGCAGCGTAATATTTTCGTGAGTGCAGCCGCTGGCGGGCACAAGCCCATAGTCGAAGCCTTCTACTGTGATGTTTTTCAGTAGGCCTGGGCAGGCGCCACCACGCTCGGCAATGCCCGCCCAGCCACGCCGCTGAGCGTCGGATGTCTTTATGAGCATATTTTCGGCGTTGCTCTGATTGCTGCCGTAGTACGACATACCCACAGCGCCAGGGTTGCCAGCACCCACATCCACGGTGAAGTTTCGCATAATGTTTCTAAAGCCCACGCCGTAGAAATCATTCTGATAGTCACCCAGGCCAATAAACACTTTGGGCGTGTTGGGATCAGAGAATCCAGCGGCGTTGTCGGCGAGCTTTAGGATGGTGCGATCGCGGCTCTGTCCCTGCAAGAACAAAAAGGCCTGCCAAGAGACACTGCCTGTCAATAAATAGGTGCCATTGGGAAAATATAGCGGACTGCGAGTAATGTTATCTTCTTCCCATATTTCCAAATTGGCATACTTTTTAATACAGTCTCTCAGGGGCTGTGTGTTGTCGACCCTTCCATCACCCACGAGCCCGCAGCCACCGCTATCTACTGGCTGAGTGACATTGACCATGGCATCGGCAGGTAGCACGACATCGGTGGCGGCTGTACTAGGTGTACCAAAGACACCAAACGAGATCAACACGCTCAAGAGAAAACCCAACAGTAAGTATGCAGCGCTTCTGTTGTTGAAAGACATTAGGCCGTCCTCTCACGCTGTGAAAATACCTTCTACGGCGCTAGGTGCGCTTATCCGGACGAGCTGTTGAGCGTTCTGCCAACGGTATCTTCTTAAGCCAGGCGCTTTCTCAAGTCTCTAATGGCTGCGCTGGTGTTGCGTTTGTAGGCAATATCGAGGCAGCGGGCGATCGCAGATGGCAGGTCAATCCTTGGGAAATAAAGGCTATTTTCGCTGGTTTTATAGCCTGATGTGCTCAGCTGATAAATCGACAGCTGTTTTCGCCTTAGCAACCAAATTTCAGGCACTTGGTAGGGCCAGTAGTCTTCTACGTTCGAATAGCTAGTGACGTCGATTTCAATCACCAAATCGGGTGGCGGGTCTTTTTGCCAATCAATGCGTTCTTTACCGGAGACGTCTGCCCAATGATCTATATAAAAGCAATAATCGGGCTCAATACCGCTGCTTTCTGGCAGCTCCATCGTGACAGGTGTAAAGGCGTCATAGTCTCGCTCGTCTCTATCGAGCAGGGTTTTGACGATATCTGCTACTAGACTGGAATCTCGCCCGTGCACAGGTAAAGGTGACATGAGGCAAACGACGCCATTCTGGTACTTAATTCGAGGAACTGAGCCGTCGCCGCGTTGCTTCAGCAGCATTTGGTAATCTTGCCAAGTCGCCGGTCCGCGAACGACGGTTCCGGCGGGAAGCTGTATTTTCTCTGGAGAGACAAGGGCATACATTAGCGCTGCTAGACTCACGCCTGCAGTTCATCATACCGAATCTGTGATAGCTCCGAACTTGTGATAGCTGCCCTTCATAAAAATTCTGTGAGCATGGGTAAAGACTCGCTGAAATGCCGAACGTCTTTACCCGCTCTTAATCTGGAATGATCGCGGCTCTTTTACTGTGCCAATGCGGGCAGCGATGCCCGTGTTCTCCTGTTTATTGTGCATCTGTGACTGGTCACATCACTGCTGTATGGCTTGGCGGTCTTTATAGACGCTTTACTCGCCTGGTGATGTGCGACGTCGGGCAGTTTTTTCGTTTTATTTACCTTTTTTCTGTACCTATGGCACTTAAACACTTTTTGGGCGCGATGGTTCCCACAGCTGTTTTGCTCAGCGCGATCGCATCCCCTTCCCAAGCGGCTAGCCTATCTTTCCAGGGCCGCTTCGACAGTGGTCGCGGTGAAGACTCCGCCGAGATTGGCGCGTTTGACCCCGCCTCCAATCAGCTGGCAATCACCAACTCCAGCGACAACACCATCGACCTTGTCAGCATCCTAGATCCCACGGCTCCCACACTCAATTTCACCATCGACCTCAATCCATTTGGGGCAGGTATCAACAGTGTGGCCTTCGGCAATAGCATTCTTGCTGCAGCCCTCGAAGCAGACCCTGTCACTGATAGCGGCAGCGTTGCCTTTTTTGACAACACGGGTAGCTTTCTAACGCAGGTTACCGTTGGCAGCTTGCCAGACATGCTCACCTTTACTAGTGATGGCCTTAAGGTCCTAGTGGCCAATGAGGGGGAACCTGATGACGGTGTCGACCCAGAGGGCTCTGTGAGCATTATTGACCTCACCAATGGCCTGGCAGATGCCATGGTCAAAACCGCCACTTTCCAAGCTTTCAATAGTCAGGCCGACGACTTGCGCAGTCAGGGCGTTCGGCTCTTTCCCGAAGTAGGCAGTAGCCTTACGGTCGCCCAAGACCTAGAGCCAGAATTTATCTCGATTTCAGAAGACGGTAGCACTGCTTATGTTGCGTTGCAGGAAGCTAACGCGCTTGGCGTATTGGATGTTGAGTCTGGAGAATTTACAGACATTTTGGGGCTCGGGCTAAAGGACTACAGTGAGAGCGGCCTAGATGCGAGTGACCGAGATGACGGGATTAATATCGATCCTGAGCCAGTGTCAGGATTGTATATGCCAGATGCGATCGCAACCTACACTGCCAATGGTGAAACCTACATCGTCACTGCCAACGAAGGCGACGACCGAGGCGATGCCGATGAAGACGAGCGTGGCGATGCCATTCGCCTCAAAGATCTTGCCGATGTGACTTCCTTTGGTCGCAATGGCCTAGAGCTAGATGACAGCTTCGATCCGGCGCTGCTAGAAGATGAAGAACTCGGTCGTTTGACCATCTCATCTATCGATGGTGATACCGACGGCGATGGCGACCTCGACCAGATCGTTGCCTATGGTGGCCGCTCTTTCTCCATTTTCGATTCAAAAGGCAATCGCGTCTTCGACAGTGGCGACGACTTCGAGCAAATCACAGCCCAAGTGATTCCCGACCTCTTCAATGGTCAAGACAATGACCCCGAAGAATTTGACTCCCGTAGTGACAACAAAGGCCCCGAGCCCGAAGGCGTCACCATCGGCAACTACAACGGTCGCACCCTGGCCTTCGTCGGCCTTGAGCGCGTTGGCGGCATCATGATTTACGACATCACCGACCCCACCGCTGCCTCATTTGTCAGCTACGCGCCCAACCTCCCTGAAGACATCAGCCCAGAAGGCATTGTCTACATCGACCGTAGCGATAGCCCCACCGGTCAACCTCTGCTCATCACCACCAACGAAATCAGCGGTACAACAACCGTCTATCAGGTTGTTCCTGAGCCCGGCACGGTGATTGGCCTGATTGGCCTTGCCGTCACCGCAGGCGTAGGCCTCCAGCGCAAACGTCTGCAAGCTTAACCGCCTGCAAGCTTAACTGCTTTAGATAACGTTTGTGTTGAAAAGTCTCCTATCTGATTAGATAGGAGACTTTTTTTGGCTCCATCCTCAGCGGACACCGAACAATGAAGCTTTTAGCGCGGTAAGCTAAAGGCAGCGGGAACACTGCACAGCGAGGAGACCATGACAACGACTGACAGCTCGCTCAAACTCAATACCGACCTAGCCTCTAATACCGAAATTCCAGACCACGGAGACAGCATCGGCTTTGACGCCAGCCATCCGCCCGAGCAGTCTCTGATCGATGCCTGCGTTCACTGTGGCTTTTGTTTGCCGACCTGCCCTAGCTACCGGGTTATCGGCAAGGAAAATGACTCCCCTCGGGGGCGGATATATTTGATGGACGCCATTAACAAAGGCGAAGTGCCGCTGACTCCTGCGGCGGTCGAACATTTTGACAGCTGCCTAGGATGCCTCGCTTGCACCACGGCCTGCCCCTCTGGCGTACAGTACGACAAGCTCATCGCCAGCGTCCGCCCACAAGTTCAGCGAAACCACGTCCGTCCTTGGCCGCAAAAAGCCATTCGCCAGCTGATTTTTTCGCTGTTTCCCTATCCTGACCGTATTCGCCTGCTACTGACACCGCTGGCGCTATATCAGCGCCTAGGCATATCCAAGCTTGTTCGCTCCAGCGGGCTACTCCAGCGGCTTTCACCCAATTTGGCAGCGATGGAAAGTCTCTTGCCGACGGTGACGCCGAGCTGTTTTGCGGATAATTTGCCAGAACTGGTACCTGCTCAAGGTGAAAAGCGCTACCGGGTTGGCATGATTTTGGGCTGCGTGCAGCGGGTCTTTTTCTCGGGTGTTAATGAAGCGACGGCCCGTGTTCTCAGTGCCAACGGCTGTGAGATTGTTGTTCCTCGTAGTCAGGGGTGTTGTTCTGCTCTGCCAGAACATCAGGGAGAAACCAATCAAGCCCACGCGCTGGCTCGCCAGATGATCGACAGCTTTGAAAATACAGGGGTAGACTACATCATTATCAATGCCGCTGGCTGCGGCCATACGCTGAAAGAATATGGTCACATGCTCTCAGGAGATGCAGCCTATGCTGAGCGGGCAAAAGCGTTTGTGGCAAAGGTAAGAGACGTACAAGAATTTTTGGCTGAGGTGGGTCTGAGCGCTGAGCTACATCCACTGCAGGCTGAACCGCTGCCGGTGGTGTACCAAGACGCCTGCCACTTACTCCACGGTCAAAAAATCAGCCGCGAACCTAGAGAGTTACTAGCGCAGATTCCGGGAGTGACGCTGCGAGAGCCCCTTGATGCAGCGCTCTGCTGCGGTAGCGCAGGCGTGTACAACATGCTGCAGCCTGAGGTGGCCGCAGAGCTAGGTCAAATGAAAGCGAAAAATTTGGTAAAGACGGGGGCAACGATGATTGCCTCTGCTAATCCTGGGTGTTCTTTGCAAATCCAGCAGGCTTTGGAAAAACAGGGAGAAGCGATCGCACTCATGCACCCAATACAGCTTCTAGACCGCTCTATCCGAGGCGAAAAGCTATAACCTAGCCTTTCACAACGGAGCCTTCTACAACAGATTTCAAATTCGCCAAGCCCGCTTCGTACATCTCACCCACCATCGAATCCATAAAAAAGCCAAAGTAGGTACTCAACGGCTGACCTAGTAGCGGCACGCCTTCGCGAACGTCAGTATCCAAACTCCACGTGACCAGAGTTTTATTGCCTTGGCTTTCGTTTCCGGTCGATGTAGCAGCCGGTGCAATAGTGAAGGTCGCGTCAGCCACTCCCATATCACCAAAGTCGAGGTGTGTTTTCACCTTGTTCGGTGCTGATAATTCAGTCACCTGCTGGCTGCCACTGCCCACCTCAGGATTGTCGCTTGCCCACGTCATGAGCTGACCTACGCCCTTGCCCTCTACCTTAAACTCGGCATCGGGGTCGATATTTGCCCACGGCGACCAGCTCTCCCACTGACTGAGGTCACTAACGTTTGTAAAAATCTTTTCTGGTGATGCATTTATCAAAGCTTGGCGCTCAACGTGAACCTGGCTAGGCAACAAAAATCCACCGAGCAAAGTGACTGTGATGAGTGCCAACAAAACAACAATACTTTTTCGTATAAAAGACATAGCTTTCCGTTTATAGTCACTTCGTTGCCGCCAGTGTAGCCAGACTCTCAAGGAAAGAAGGTGGCTTTCAAGTTGTTTTAAGGTTGGTGGATGCCCCGATTGCTCTGTGAGCTACGCTTCAGGGCAATACAACCTTGAGAATAAGCTGGTTTCATTACCAAGCAATCTCTGGATAGAAGTTGCTTATCTTCTTGTCAGATGTCACGATCACTGCTTGATAACTACGAGCCAATGTAACAACAACCCGATCTGCCGGATCTCGATGCGCCCACTCCAGCGCCACACTTTCTATCCAAGCATCTTCATCAATCGGAACAATCTGAATAACATCAGATCTTTTGAGCGCCGCTAAATAGGTAGCGAGATCAACGCCTAAGTCTAGTTTTTTGTTTTTTAGCTTAATAGCAATCTCCCACAGCGAAATGGAAGACACCAAGCCATTCTTGTCTTTTTCCATCTGCTCGCAAGTTTGCTTTGCAATCACTGACAGCCGAGCCGGATCCAAACTCCACCAGATGAGCGCACAGGTATCGAGAACGATGCTCATAGTTCTGGCCATTCGTCAGTTGTTGGCGCGGCTAAATCCTCAAAATACTGAACTTTTCCGCGCATATTGCCAAACAGGGCTTCTGTAGCAGGCGCCTCCGCATACTTGACAATTTTTACAACCGGAGTTCCTCTGTCAGTTACAACAATCTCTTCGCCCTCTGCCTCTACAAAGCGTAGAAACTCCAGCAGCCTACTTTTTAGTTTGCTTTTAGAAATAGCTTTCATTGCTTGCTTATTAATATTGCGTGTGAATATGAGAGTTAAAGAATGGCAATAGCTATTAAGTTGAATTGACTGCCAAAAGTGGCCATGCCCATGACTATGGCCACTTCTCAAGGATAGCATGACCCCATGAGGTCGTAGGACAACGTAATTATTCCGGGTTGATAAGCTTAGCTAGAGGCCGAAATCTTGCGCGCAGTCCGGAGTATTTGACCTGCCAAAATGGCCGCTCCAAACCCATTGTCTATATTCACGACCCCGATTCCTACCGCGCAGCTATTCAGCATTGTCAGCAGTGGCGCTAAGCCCTGAAAGTTAGCGCCGTACCCCACGCTCGTCGGCACGGCAATCACTGGGCAGCGGGCTAGCCCGGCCACCACGCTTGGGAGTGCCCCCTCCATGCCTGCAGCCACGATAAGCACATCTGATTCATCAATCACCTGGCGATTGCTTAGCAACCGGTGAATGCCCGCCACGCCCACATCCCACAGCCGCGTCACCGCGAATCCGCACAGCTCCGCTGTAATCGCCGCTTCCTCTGCCACCGGCAAATCGGCTGTCCCCGCCGTGAGAATGCTCAATCTTCCTGGCTGACGCGCAGCTCTCGACTCTTCAGCAGATGGCCGAATGGCACAGATCCGTGCCCGCTCAAAATAAGTCACCTGCGGCAGGGCTGCTTGCACCGCCTCGCCTTTTTCTGCAGTCACCCGCGTCGCCATCACTACCGGATGCCGCCCCTCCATCACCCGCATAATGTCGACAATCTGCGCTGCTGACTTGTCTTGCCCCCAAATGACTTCAGGAAAACCCGTTCGGTCGGCACGGTCATGGTCGATTTTGGCGAAGTCGCCAACGCTCTGGTATTGCTTCTGGTCTGGCTGGGCTTGCTTTTGCGTAGGTGTAGGTGCGCGGAGGGGCTGGCGACTGTCAAAGGTTTCCCCAATTTTTTGGTAGGCGGCTTGTGGGCTCACTTCTCCACTGGCCACAGCATTAAGCAAATCACGAACCGCATCAGGCTGACTCACAGAGGTACTCGTTAATTCAACGGGAAAACAACTGTAATAGGCTAACGTGTCTAAGTAGCTCACGACCAATTTCTTCGGATTCACTAAGCGAATCCACAAGCTTTGACCCATGGCCTCCGCGATGACGACCGAACAGACTCAACTAGCTGCGTCACCTGCCCCGCTCGATATTGTTATTTTGGCCAATGGCCCTGGCGAAGTGGCGACTTGGGTAAAACCGGTGGTGCGATCGCTGCGATCGCAAATTCCTGAGTCTGCGCCAACCCACCGCATCTCGGTCATGCTCTCGCCCTGCCCCCACGCTTCCGGCCAAGAGCCCGTCATTCTCAATAGCTACCCAGAAGTCGACCGGGTTCAGAGCGCCTCCCACTTCTTTCGCTTCCTACTCACGGGCAAAACGCAGGACGGTTGGGCCTGGCATCCCCAAGGCGTGGTGGTGTTTTTAGGCGGCGACCAGCTCTACACGGTTTTGGTGGCAAAGCGGCTGGGCTATCGCACGGTCACCTACGCAGAATGGGATGCTCGCTGGCCCCATCTGATAGATTCCTTTGGCGTCATGCAGGCTGGCATCATCTCAAAAGCACCGGAAAAATACCGGCACAAGTTCACTGTTGTCGGTGACCTCATGGCAGATGTGCAAACAATCGCTAACCGAGCCGAATTTGCTACAGCGCTCGACAGTGCGTCCGATGATTTTGATCTGATTGGCTTCCTGCCCGGTTCTAAACCTGCCAAGCTGGAGATGGGCGTGCCTATGCTGCTTGCGATCGCACAAATCCTCCATATCCACGCCCCCCACCTGACCTACGTCATCGGTGTAGCCCCCAACCTCACCCACCGTGACCTTCTCCGCTACGCAGACCCCGCAATCAACCCAGCCGTTTCCCTGTTGAATGCGCCCGCCTTCACCCTGGTTGAACCCAAAGATGGTCTGCCCTACTGGCAAATTGAAAAAGGACCTAACCAATCAGGCCCAAAAATCTACCTTTGGCAGCGATTCCCGGCCCTCGACCTCTACTCACAGTGCAAACTTTGCTTTACCACCGTAGGGGCCAACACCGCTCAACTCGGCGCGCTAGCCATTCCCATGATTGTGCTGTTGCCGACTCAAAGGCTGGGCGCTCTGCAGCTCGCCGATGGCTGGCCCGGCTTGGTCTCCCGGCTGCCGGGCGTAGGCGGCTTGGTGCGCAAAGTGATCAACCCACTCATTATCAAAGCCTTGCAAAAGTCCGGTAAGCGCTTCGCTTGGCCTAATATTTGGGCAAAGCGCGAAGTGGTTCCCGAGCTATTTGGCCCGATAACGGCAGAAGACGCCAGCCAAGTCGCCCTCGACTATTTGGCCCATCCAGAAAAACTAACCCAGACGCGCCAGACCCTACGACAGCTTCGAGGACCCGCCGGTGCCGCCGAAAAGATGGCCCGTCTCATCTTAGAAACCGTCAACTACCCTAAATAAAGCCCCTTCATCTCCTACGCTGTTTCCTATGCTTACCTATCCCACCACCCGCAAGACCGACACCACCGATACCTACCACGGCATCACCGTCGCCGACCCTTACCGCTGGCTAGAAGACCCCAACAGCGACGAAACCAAAGCTTGGGTAGCCGCTCAAAACGAAGTGACTTTTGGCTATCTGCATCAGCTACCTGGGCGATCGCAGCTCAATACCCGCCTCACTGAGCTGTGGAACTACGAACGCTACGGCATCCCCTTCAAGCAAAACAATCGCTACTTCTACTACAAAAATGACGGCCTGCAAAACCAGTCAGTACTCTACACCCTACCGACCCTAGACGCCGAACCGACCGTCTTACTCGATCCCAATACGCTTTCTGAAGATGGCACTGTCGCACTTGCTGGCATTGCCCTCAGCGAAAATGCCAAGTACCTTGCCTACGGCCTGTCTACGGCTGGCTCAGACTGGGTTGAGTGGCACGTGCGCGACGTTGAAACAGGGCAGGATACCGATGACTTGCTCAAGTGGGTGAAGTTCTCTGGTGCAGCTTGGACCCACGATCACCAAGGCTTTTTCTACAGTCGCTACGACGAACCCAACGAAGCGAGCAAGCTGGAAGATGTCAACTACTATCAAAAGCTCTATTACCATCGCCTAGGTACGCCGCAGTCAGAAGACACCCTGATATACGAGCGTCCCGACCAAAAAGAATGGGGCTTTTCGGGCGGTGTCACTGAAGATGGCCGCTACCTAGTTATCTCTGTGTGGCGCGGCACCGATCCGAAAAATCTGTTGTTTTATAAAGATCTCCAAGATGATAACGCCGAAGTTGTTGAGCTGATTCCAGCCTTTGAAGCTCAGTACAGCCTGATTGACAACGAAGGGACGACCTTCTGGTTTCGCACTGACCTGGATGCACCTAAGGGCAAAGTTGTTGCTATCAATATCGCTAACCCCGATAGGTCAAACTGGCAAACGATGATTCCCGAAGCTGAAGAAACGCTCGAATCTGTTGGCGTGCTGAACAATCAGTTTGTTGCCGACTATCTCAAAGATGCCTACACGCAGATCAAGATCTTCGATCTCTCAGGTCAATTTGTCAGAGAGGTGGATCTACCAGGGATTGGCTCAGCAGGCGGCTTCAATGGCAAACGCACCGATACAGAGACGTTTTACAGCTTTACCAGCTACACCGTACCCACTCGTATCTATCGCTACGACCTCACGACGGGTGAGCGCACGCTTTTCCGCTCGCCCACGATTCCCTTCGATCCAGATGCCTACGAAACGCGGCAAGTCTTCTACCCCAGTAAAGACGGGACGAAGATTCCCATGTTCATTACTGCCAAAAAAGGGCTAAATCTCAATGGCGAAAATCCAGTACTGCTTTACGGTTACGGTGGCTTCAATATTTCTCTTTCACCGGGCTTTTCTGTGAGTAATTTGGTTTGGCTAGAGCTCGGCGGTGTGTATGCGGTGGCCAATCTGCGGGGCGGGGGCGAATATGGTGAGGCTTGGCATCAGCAGGGAATCAAAACCTCGAAGCAAACGGTTTTTGATGACTTCATTCGGGCGGGTGAATGGCTGATAGAGCAGAACTATACGAGTGCAGAAAAACTAGCGATCGCAGGGGGCAGCAACGGAGGGCTCCTCGTCGGTGCCTGCATTACCCAAAGACCCGACCTCTTTAGAGCAGCTCTCCCCGCAGTAGGTGTGCTAGATATGCTTCGCTTCAATAAATTCACCATTGGCTGGGCCTGGGAATCCGACTATGGCTCTCCCCAAAACGAAGAAGAATTCAAAGCTCTCTATGCCTACTCCCCCCTGCACAATCTCAAACCCGGTACTGCCTATCCAGCCACGATGATTACAACGGCAGATCACGATGATCGCGTTGTCCCGGCCCATAGCTTCAAGTTTGCCGCAGCCTTACAAGCGGCTCATGCTGGCGACCACCCCGTCCTAATTCGGATTGAAACAAAAGCTGGCCACGGTGCAGGCAAGCCAACCACCAAGCAAATTGAAGAAGCGACCGATAAATGGGCTTTTCTAGCGCATGAACTAGGCGTAGCCTTAGAATAGTAAAAACGTATGTACTTCTATTTTGGCAAAACCAATGGTTGCAACACCAACTCGCCAAACATCTCCTCCCAAAAAGGTTGAAAAACCATTCCTTCATCCCAGCTCCAGACCTAAGGTCGTTTGGGAAAAGCTACCGGAAGACTTCGTACTCCCTGACGATCCTGTGGATAATATCAATCAGCCACCGCTTGCGGCTGCCCTCACCGACAGCTTAAGCCTGGCAGGCTATCTCTCTGAAACAGCTGCGACCACCACCAACTACGGTATCTGTGCCAAGGTCGAAGGTAAAACGGTTGTTAAAGCACCTGACTGGGCTTGGATACCCGCCACCTCAGTGCCCAAATCTGACATCGAACGCAGCTATACCCCTGTTCTAGAAGGCGATTTACCTGTCATCGTCATGGAGTTTCTGTCAGAAAGCGAGGGCACTGAATACTCCATCAAGCCTAGCTATCCACCTGGTAAATGGTTCTACTATGAGCGTGTTCTACAGGTCCCCAACTACCTCATCTTCGAGCCTAAAGCAGGAAGAATAGAGTTTTACAAAATTTTAGAGAAGGGCCTGTACGAGCCAATACAGCCAAATGATGATGGGCGCTACTGGGTGGAAGAGGCAAAGCTCTTCATTGGTACTTGGCAAGGACAGCATCAGGACCGCTCTGGCTGGTGGCTTCGCTGGTGGGACGCAGAGGGTAAGCTGCTGCTTTGGGCAGAAGAAATGGCAAGGCAAGAGCAGGAGAGAGCCGAGCAGGAACGTGAGCGGGCCGAGCAGGAACGTGAGCGGGCCGAGCAGGAACGTGAGCGGGCCGAGCAGGAACGTGAGCGGGCCGAGCAGGCAGAATTGGCACAGCAAAAAGCGATTAAAAAGCTAGTTGAAATGGGGATGGGGGCGGCTCAGGTGGCTGAGGCTTTGGGCCTGTCCGTGGAGTCTGTACAAACGCAGCTTCAGCAGTAGTCTGCTTTGAGCAGCAGTTCGGTCAAAGCGTTGATAAAATCCAGCGTCCTCCCGCTTAACGCTGTCCTGTTTGGCACTGCCCTGCTGGGTAATGTGCACTTATGTAGCGTATGCATTCAGATGTCATAATCAACACATAAATAGTATCTATTTTTCATATGACAGCCCCATATTCAGCTTTGCCAGAAACGGATGTAGAAACTCTCGCACAGCGACTTGCCGACTCTCCAGAAGCGGTTCAGCTCATCGATGTTCGAGAACCTCACGAAATAGAGGTCGCCAGCGTACCTCACTTCATCAATCTACCGCTCAGCCAATTTCCGGAGTGGTCGGAGACTATTCACAGCCAGCTAGACAATGAGGCAGAAACGATTGTGATGTGTCATTTGGGGATGAGGTCTGCCCAAATGTGTCAGTGGCTAATTAGCCAGGGGTTTACCAATGTCAAAAATTTGGCTGGTGGCATCGATGCCTACAGCCGCCGCATAGACGCTACTGTGCCGCTATATTGAGCGCTGCCGACACTAGCGGTGAGGAAAGTAAACGTGCCAGAGAATGGGTCAGCCTCCGACACACAGCGATCGCAATCAATTCACGATATCTCTGAAGCTAACCAACTAGCCCCCCAGCCAGCCAACCTGTCAGATTATCGGGTGATCTCATTAGTTGGGCAGGGGCAGTTCGCGCAGGTGTATTGCGCTTTTCAGCGCTCTAGTAGGCAGCTCGTTGCCATCAAACAGATTCGCCACGCCCAGGAGCATACTTCTCAAGAAGCCTCCATCCTCAGCCAGCTCGACCATCCCAATATTGTTGGCATGAAGGCCTATTCGGCCACGCCCATTGGTGATCGCCTTGTGCTTGACTATTGCGAAGCCGGTACATTGCGATCGCACCTCACCAATGCCTTCGAGACTGACCATAACCTTCGCCCCGGCCAGCTCTCTCTCCTCGAAACCAAAGAACTCATCGGAGATATCTTGAAGGGCCTCAGGCACATCCATCACCGAGGCATTTTACATGGCGATCTCAAGCCCGAAAACATTCTCCTAACCCACCAATCTCCTATTGCTACCCCCCGCCGCTCACAGCTCATCGCCAAAATCAGCGACTTTGGCCACGCTTGCTTCGCAGCCGAACCCTACCACGCCTCGAAAGACATTGGCTCTCCCACCTACGCCGCTCCCGAGCGGTTTGCAGGTCACCTCACAGCAGCGAGTGATCTCTACGCCGTCGGCGTCATGCTCTACGAACTTTTGCTAGGCATACGTCCTTTCGCTGGCTTACCCAATGCATTGCGCGTAGCACACCAAACCCAACCCATTCCGCTCCCAAAAAACATCACTCCACAAGCTGAACAGCTCTTGCTCAAAGCGTTGCACAAGCAGCCCCAAAAGCGGTTTACAACGGCCCAAGCTATGCACAGTGCCCTAGAGCGCCTTGCTGCAGTCACCACCGACTCCCCAGCCGAGCTACAGCCCCTCCCTCAGCTTCCAAAAGCGCAAGATCCACCGCTCCCCGAAAGCCCAAACGTATCGAAAACGCCACCGTTCCCTAGCAATTCGCTCGCGCCACTGCTGACGCCCGTCCCTTCCAACGGTATTGTAGGACCCGTTCAGAGTCTGTTGAAAATTCCCCAAGGTTGTTGTATCACGACGCCCTATTCTCTGCATGTGCTTACCCGCCGGGGCAAGCTGATGTCGATGGCTCGCTTCGAGCAGCCCTGTTGGATTGCCGTTTCACCCAACGGGCGATGGTTTACAGCCCTTTCAAAACAACTTCAGCAGCGCCGGGCAAATGGCATGGTAGGTCAGCTCTCTAACCACTCTGGCCATCGTTGGCATGGCAACATTTTTCTCACGGGGCAGCTGCTGACCGGTCTTAGCACTCAGGTCATTTCTTTAATTGCCCTCGACAACCGCCATTTGCTGCGGGTAAGCACCGCTCCCACCTCCGACAACACATTTTTAGAAGTTTTCACGCGCCGCGGCCAGTTTGTCGGTGAGCTATGGCTCAACTTCCGAATTGAACAGATTTACCCAACGGCAAAGCCCTATCAGCTCATCGCGCTGAGCGCCGCTACCCGCACAGCCCCCGCACAGCTCATGCTAGTCTCCCTCAAACCCCTTCAAACAAGGCGCCTTCGTTTGCCCCTGCAGCCTAGCCATGTGAGCCCGCTCCCCTGGGGCTACCTGGTGCTACAGCAGCGTAAAGCCCTCGTGCTCGACCGTTCGGCACAGCCGGTAAGTTGGCTGACGGGCATACCTGCTGTCAGTGCGATCGCAGCCATCGACCACTACAAACTCTTGTTTGCTAGCTCGCATAGATCATCACGAACGGTCACCAGTCCCCAACCTCCAACGAAAGAAACAATTTCTCTCATGATGGCCGATATTAGATCCCTAGACATTGGCCTAATATTTTAGATTTGTTCTTTTAACGCATTGATGACTTCAGAGAGTTGTTGCTCAATATCTTCAGCAATCTTTGTCCTAATGCTAGCGAATGTACTCCACCCGCACATCGAAGTTGTTATCTTCTAGTAAGTCTCTTCTTTCTTCTGCTTCCTCTTCTGTTGGAAAAGCGCCTACCTGCATCATCATCCGCCCTTCGAATCGAGTCCGAAAAGCATCTGGGACGACCTCTCTAACCCTGTCCTGAACAAATGGGTCGCTCGCTTCAACAAATACTCGGTAGTACAGTCCTAAAGCTTGCGCTCTAGAGGGGGGCGCAGGGGGGGCACCAGCCCCGCCTGTCGGTGGAGAAAATACGGTACTTGAGGCGCCGCTGCCCAGTGGAATAGAGGTATTCGGCACTGCCAAACGATTGTTGTTTACAGGTCGCTCTGGGATAGCCGCTGGTTCGGGGTTGTTCTCTTCTCTACGACGTCGTCTATTTCGCATTCGTCTATTTCGTAATAGAGAACCAGGCGAGTCTGGATTCTCTTCGGTGACCGCTCTAGGCCCCAATGCAATGCCCGATTGCAGCGCTTGGAGTGCCGCGCCCGGCGCACCCGCTGGAATCTGATTGTCAGCCTGGTCTACGCTGTCAAGCTGTTCTGCACTGTCAACAGTTTGCTGCTGACTTTCTCGCATCGCAATGTCTTGGTCATCAGCATTCGGCACATCCAAGACAGCTTCTTCAGGCACCATCTCTTCAGGCGCTATCTCTTCAGATGCTATATCGGCGTCGGATGAATCAGTTGAAGGATCGGGATTTTTGGCAACTGGGGGAAGGGGCGCTTCTGCAGCTAGGTTTGCAGAAGAAGAAATTTCCCTTGAGCGCGCAGACACTTCAACCACATCATCGCGCCGATTGCCCGTAATCTGATTGTCTCTGAGCACGGGGCGGGCATCACCAATCAGCACTAGCCCAGCGTCATTGTTAGTAATCCGGTTGCCTACTATCTCAGGTGTCGCACCATCTAGCACGCGAATGGCATCGCCCGTTCCATCAAATATGTTGCGCTGAATGCTAGCCTGCGAAACGCCAAAGACAATCACCCCAGCGACCTGATTGCCTGAAAAATAGCTTCCCTGTACGCGGGGCGATCCGCCCGCAACGTAGATTCCGGTTTGGCGATTGCCGACAAAGGCACTTTCCAAAATAGTTGGACTAGCCGACTCTATCCAGACGCCGTATCCATCGGGGTTGGAGACGGCGATCTGCGCAATACCCGCCCGATCCGCTGCCAAAATAGCCGCATTTTGCTGCGATCGCGTAGGACTGGTAAAGTCACCCCCACCTTCAATAATGGCCGT
This sequence comes from Cyanobacteria bacterium J06614_10, assembly GCA_038527325.1. Classification (GTDB taxonomy): domain Bacteria; phylum Cyanobacteriota; class Cyanobacteriia; order Phormidesmidales; family Phormidesmidaceae; genus Phormidesmis. Next base: position 18,762 of record JBCBFY010000001.1, on the reverse strand, counting down.
GCGATCGCTCGACCCTGGCGTTCCCTGAATCGTCACCCCCGGCTTGAGCTGCAGAGGAAACACTTCTCCGCTACTTTGGTTATATCGACCAGGTGCCAGCACAATCACCGTATTTGGCGGCGCGACTTCCAGTGCCCGGGTCACCGTCCGCAGGGGCTCAGCAGCTTCACCATCGGCACTGTCACTGCCGACTTCAGGATCTACGTACAGCGTGCGGTAGCTTGCCGGTTGCGCATTCTCTGCCCGGCTAGCCAAGCGCTGACTGCCAGTGGCACCATACTCAGCGATGCTGGTACGAGAGGGGACTAATTCTTGGGCCTGTCCCAATGTTGCGGTGGGTCCAAGCAATAGGGTGGCGATCGCAACCGGCACCGCTAGTGAAGAATATCTGACCAACATGTTGTCCCTCGCTCTCGCGAATAAACCCTGAAAAGAGATGAAAATGCGATATCACGCGGTGCCAATTTTCTCCCAATAAATTAAGAAAACCTGACACGTAGATGTCCCTGAAATATTCGGTTCTAAGTCAGTGTTTGTCAAGCTTTTTGACAGTATTTCCACTTAACCGCAAGAGAATAGAGCAAAATTAACCGCGCAAAGGCTAAAAAAGAGCAAGTAGGATAACCTCAAGCACTTTCAGCGCTTGCATCTGTTATCTTGGTCGTCCGTAGCACTCCGTTAACAGAAGCTGTGCGCTTTTATACATCTGCTGACGTTCTCTATTGCCGATCTGCTCTCCACCGAAATGTCTTCAAATGACGCTCCAAACACCGCAGCCCATGACATTGCTGCCCCACCACCCGATAGTCTCTCCGAAGAGAGCTTACACAACTTGTCAAGCGACAGTCCGCCGGGTGGCAATTCATCGAGTGGCAATTCATCAAACTTTTCTCATATAGAGTCTTCCCCACTCCATCGGCGAACTGCCACAGATCTTTCTAAGAATTTCTCAGCGCGCTCTTCTGCTAGTAAGGTGGCTCAGCCTAATGCAGCTGAGCGCAGAGCCCTGTTTCGCATTCTCGACGCCAACCTCGATAGGGCTAGAGAAGGCGTGCGCGTTGTCGAAGAGTGGTGCCGGTTTGGCTTGAACGACGAGGCGGCAATGGCCCAGCTCAAGCACTTGCGCCAGTCCATTGCCGGGTGGCATTCCCCCGAAATTAGAGCGGCCCGAGATACCCCAGGCGACCTAGGGACAGCACTGACCCATCCTCAAGAGGCCGTTCGCAGCAGCTTGGCCCAGGTTTTACAGGTAAACTTGGCACGGGCCCAAGAGGCACTCAGGGTCCTAGAAGAATATGGCAAGCTCCACAGCGCGCAGATGGCAACTGACTGCAAGCAGATGCGCTACCAGCTCTACACCCTAGATACTCAAATCATGGAACCGTTTCTCCGCTCAGACCCATCAGCTAGCCAGCCCGCTGAACCTAAAGATGAACATGCAGACCTCAGGCAGAAGCGCTTGCAGCAGCTGGCCAAGGCCCGCACTTATCTGGTCACTTCCCCGGTAGACAATCTGCTAGCCGTTGTCGAGTCTGCGCTGCAAGGGGGAATTGCCATCGTTCAGCACCGAGAAAAAACGGCCAATGATGAAGACCGGTTAGCGATCGCACAGCAGCTCAGGGCTCTTTGTCATCGCTACAGCGCTCTGTTTATTGTGAATGACCGGGTCGATATTGCGATCGCTGCCGATGCAGATGGTGTCCACCTTGGCCAGCAAGACTTACCCATGTCCGCTGCCCGCCAAATCCTTGGCCCCGATAGAATTGTTGGCCGTTCCACCACAAACCCGCAGGAGCTGCAGCGAGCCATAGACGAAGCTGCCGATTACATTGGTGTCGGTCCTGTATACGCAACGCCAACGAAGCCAGGTAAGGCTGCTGCCGGTCACGACTATGTTCGCTACGCTGCGCAGCATGCGTCCATGCCTTGGTTTACCATCGGTGGCCTCAATGCTGACAATATTGACCAGACCCTAGCCGCCGGGGCAACCCGAGTAGCCGTTGTGAGGGCGCTCATGGAGGCCGAGGACCCTGCCGCAGTTGCCCGTTCACTGGTTCAGCAAACCAAACAAGAAAGCTAAGCTGTCTCTCTCACGGATTCCTTAAGACAATGCCGCAAGATACACCGCCACAAAAAGGGCCGCAGCATGCGATTGAACTTCAGGTCAACGGTGAATCTAAGACCTGTCTGCCAAAAACGACACTGCCTGATTTCTTAACCCAGCAGGGGCTCAATCCTAAGCTAGTGGCTGTTGAGTACAACGGTGAGATACTCACCCGGCAGCTTTGGGGAGTGACAGTATTGCAATCTGGCGATCGCTTAGAAATCGTCACCATTGTCGGTGGGGGCTAGCACCTACCAATTGCAGAGTCTATTTGAGTACGGAAATCCCCTCCTTCTGGCAGGTTTATCGAGGCAACTCCCTCCCTGGAAAAGCGCTACAGTAAAGGAACTTATAGACAGCCTTTCTTATCAAAATCATGGTTAAAACCTTGACATCCCAGGCACGCGAATCCTTCACTCGCTACCTGCAGCCGAAGCTCAAAGTCGTTTTGCGGACCTGCTTTATTTTTGGGCTGGCGTTCGTACTGATTTTTTCTCAGGCCGATGGTGCTTTAGCCGCGCGCTCAGGGGGTCGCATGGGTGGCGGTAGCTTCCGGATGCCCAGTCGCTCCTACTCTTCGCCCAGTCGCAGCTACTCTAGGGGGCCGTCTGGCTATGGCGGCGGATATGGTGGCGGCTACTATCCTGGCGGTGGCTTTGGGATGCCCTTTATCATGCCGTTCTTTGGCTTTGGTGGGGTCGGCAGCTTGTTTGGTATTTTCATTGCGATCGCAGTGGCCAACTTCCTTATCAGCAGCTTCCGCAATGCGGGTGTCGGTAGCGATGGGCTAGAAACCACCTCTAGCAACCCAGTGGTCTCAGTCGCCCGATTGCAGGTAGGCCTCTTGGCCCAGGCTCGCACCCTACAGGCTGACCTAAATGAAATCGCAAAGCGTGCAGACACTGGAACCTCTGCTGGACTGTCCCAGATCCTTCAAGAGACAACGCTATCACTGCTGCGTCATCCAGAGTATTGGGCTTACGCAGATATTGACTCAGACCAAACTCGCCTGCTAGCTGCCGAACAGGCCTTCAATCAACTCGCACTAGCTGAGCGCAGCAAATTTACTGGAGAAACGCTCTCTAATGTGAACGCGCAGCTCTCCCAAGCCAAGGCCAAAGCTGCTCTGGGCAGTAGCGGAGACCTGACAACGGGTGAAGCAAGTTTTACAGAAGCGCCCGGTGAATATATTGTCGCCACTGTGTTGGTGGCCACCCAAGGTAAGCTTTCTCTCCCAGAGAGCACAACTTCTCCTGAAGACGTTCGCCGTGCCATCAACCAGATTGGCGCTATCTCCAGTGACAAGCTGATGGCACTGGAGGTGTTGTGGACACCGCAGGTCTCTGGTGAAACCCTCACCGCAGATGAGCTAATTGCTGAATATCCTAATCTCAAGCTCGTGTAGTCAGGCCCGTTCAGGCCCACAAACTAGCCTTTGCGCACCTGAACGGGCCTGAGCGCGCAGGACAGCTCTAAATACCTGTAAGAAACGGAAGCCATAGAAAAGGCTTTCGTTTTTTTTATGGATGAAATGGGCTGAATATGCTTAACTCTTCAACAAAGTGCTTAAATATATCGTCAGTCACTTTGCAAGGCGGCTTTCTCACCCGATGAGATGCCCTGTTTACTGCGCTAAGTGGCTGTTGGGCGTACGACTGTTCCCGGCGTTCGCTGTAGATGCGGTCGACATCATCGCAGTCAATACATTCAGAGAGACACAAATGCTGGTATTGCTTACCCGTATGCTGCTGTGGGCCTCCATCGGAGTCCTGCTTTGGTATATCCTCACCCGAATGATTCCTCGGCAGTACCTGTCTTGGTTTGGCGGATTTATTCTCATCGCCTTGCTGGTGCTCACCTTCGTTGAGTCAGACAACGATACGGTGCGGATTATCTGGCAAATTCTGTCTTTCCCGCTAAGTCCTTTGGGCCTCTCTGTGGTGTTAATCGGAGGGGCGCTCAGCGAAGGGCTTAAAAAAATCAAGGCTGGCCCAGTAGCCGCTGCCCTGGGAATTCTTGTCTTTTCGAGTATTCCGCTGGTCGCGCAGTCGCTGGTTGTCGATGCAGAAACGCGGGTTAGCGAAGTCTTTGAGCAGCAGGCTGCGCTGTGTGGTGAAGTCTGCCGAATTGAAGATGTTCCCGGTGCGAACTTGGGAGAGGCGGGTGCGATCGCTGTTTTTGGCGATAGACGAGATGCCGATATCTCCATTGAGGGACCAGAAACCACCACCAATGTTGCCGTCAATACCCTGCTCGCACCTCGCCTGATCTACGCTGCTGACGTCTACAACCGTAGCGGCGCCGCTCCCCTAGTTATTGTCACCGCAGGTTCCGGCGAAGAAGATTCACAGCAGCGCCGAAATATTCGCAGCATTCTAAATAGCAACGGCGTTCCCGACAGAGATATTCAGATCGAAAGCACAGACCTCAATATTCGCAGAACGGCTGAGCGCGTCGAAGAAATCCTAGAAGACAATCAAATTATCGCCCCGCCCGGCGAGCGCACAGAAAACGAACGGCGGATTGTGGTGGTAGCTCCGGCCATACTGATGTCCAGAGCGGCCCTGACGTTTGAGCGCATGGGGCTAGAAGTTATTGCCAGACCCACCGACTTTTACTCAGCCCGCTTCAATCGGAGCAACGACCTGCTCGAACGGCTCCCGCAGATCCTACCCAACGTAGATGCCTTGCAGCTCACCACGCGCTACTGGAATGAGCTGCTCACCTCTATGTACTACTTCCTCAGAGGGTGGCTGCCAAACTTCAACTTTGGATGGGATTCCAGCATTGAGATCTAGCGCTTGAGGCAGCATGCTGCTACAGGCCTCACGCATCTTCAAGGGCATCCACATCAAGATATTAGTAACCTGTGTAACATAAGTGAGGGGTCCGGGCGGCGATCACTCTGGCCTCTCATTTTGACATCACAGTTTGGTCTCATATTTAGGTGAGCCCCGCTCCTACTCTTCCATGGCCCAATCCAAATTCAATCGGCTGGTCTCCTACCTCAGACCTCACTGGCGCAAGGTTTCTCTGGGCCTATTCGCGCTGCTCATCGTCAATGCACTTGGGGTCACCATTCCCCTCATCATTGGCTACATCGTAGATGAACTAACCGTTTCTTTTACCTTTGAGCGACTGTTGCGCTACGTCATCCTGGTGCTGGTGCTGGCCAGCGTCATGTGGGTGATTCGAATGGCTTCTCGAATTTGCCTATTTGGGGCCGGGCGTCAGGTCGAATTTGACCTTAAGCAGCGGATTTTTGAACATTTGCTGACCCTAGAACCTGCCTACTTTGGTCGAAATACCATCGGAGACCTAATCAATCGGGCCACGAGCGATGTAGACAATATTCGTCGGTTGCTGGGCTTTGCCATCCTCAGCATGGCCAATACGCTCTTTGCCTACGTCATGATCGTACCTGCTATGGTGAGGCTCAATGCCGGGGTCGCGCTCTTTTCTCTGGCTGTGTATCCGCTGATGTTTGGTGTCGTTGCCATATTTGGCAGTCGCCTGCGCAAACAGCAGCTCGATGTGCAAGAAGAAATTTCTGACCTCAGCGACCTCATTCAAGAAGACATGGGCGGCATTTCGCTCGTCAAAATCTACGCCCAAGAAGAAAACGAGCGCCGGGCCTTTGCTCGCCGAAACCAAGCTCTGCTCATGGCCAATCTCGCCCTCGCCAAAACGCGAAATACCCTGTTCCCGTTGCTAGGTGGCTTTGCCAGCCTAAGTCTGGTCATTGCGCTGGGCATTGGCTCTCAGGCAATTATCACGGGGCGACTCTCTCCCGGTGATTTTGTCGCCATCGTTCTCTACATTCAGCAGCTCGTTTTCCCAACGGCACTGCTCGGCTTTACCATCACCGCCTACCAGCGAGGTGAAGTCAGCCTAGATCGTATTGAAGCCATCTTCGACGCTCAGCCCAGAATTCGAGACACTGGCACAGCCATCGCACTTCCAACGCCCAAAGGCCACCTCCACGCCCGCAACCTAACCTTCACCTATCCCGGCTCGCAAGTGCCCGCCCTAGACCGGGTGACCTTCACCATCGAGCCGGGCCAAACGGTCGCAGTCGTCGGGCCTATCGGCTCAGGCAAATCTACGCTGGCCATGGCTCTGCCTCGCCTGTTAGAAATCGAGCCGCAGCAGCTCTTTTTAGATGGTCACGACGTGACGCAGATTGCGCTTTCAGACTTGCGCGGTGCGATCGCCTTCGTCCCCCAAGACAGCTTTCTCTTCAGCACCACCATTAAAAACAACATTCGCTATGGCGACCCGATGGCCGAGCAGCCCGAGGTGCAATACGCCGCCAAAGAAGCCCAGCTGCACAGCGAAATTCTAAACTTTCCTAAGCAGTACAAAACCCTGGTCGGTGAGCGCGGCATTACGCTCTCTGGTGGACAGCGCCAGCGCTCTGCCCTATCCCGCGCCCTGCTCGTAGATGCACCTATCCTGGTCTTAGACGATGCCCTCTCCAGCGTCGACAACCAGACCGCCACCCAAATCTTGGCCAATCTCTCCAGCGGTTCCCAGCGTAAGACGGTTATCTTTGTCTCTCATCAAATGTCAGCCGCCGCATCGTGCGATCGCATTCTCGTCATGGACCAAGGCCACATCGTCCAATCAGGCACCCACGACGAACTCGTCATCCAGCCTGGCCTCTACCAAGACCTGTGGAATCAGCACAAGCTTAAAGAAGTCTTGAAATAGTCACTCAATCAGTCGCTTGCCAGCCAGTCGCTCCCCAACCGGAGGCCTTGCCTAGCCCAAGTGATCCATCACCTTAAACATCGGCAAATACATCGCCACCAGAATAGATCCCACCATGCCACCCAGCACCACAATCATAATGGGCTCCATAATGCTCGTTAGCGCCTTTACCGCCTGCTCCACTTCGTCTTCATAGAAGTCCGCAACCTTCATCAGCATCTGGTCAAGCTCGCCCGTTTCTTCACCAATAGCAATCATCTGAATCGCCATGACTGGAAACACGTCATGTTCTTCCAGGGCCGGGCTAATCATGCCCCCGCTCTGAATCTCCTTCTGGGCTGCGCCAATCGCATTGGCAATCACCTGGTTGCCCGATGTATCTTGCACAATTTCCAGCGCCGTTAAAATCGGCACCCCCGAGCGCGATAAAGACCCAAAGGTCCGGCAAAATCTGGCCGTTGCCGACTTCTGCGCCAAGTCTCCAAACAGTGGCATCTTCAGAAAGAAGCCATCCATCGTCACTTTGCCCACCGGCGTTTTGTAATACTGCTTGTAGGCAAATGACAGCGCCGCAACAATCACAACCAGGCCAAGGCTCAAATACCAAGTACGAAGCAGCTTACTAATTCCCATCAGAATTTTGGTGAACAGCGGCAAGTCCGCGCCCAAATCCGTGAAAATCTCCGCAAAAATCGGAAGCAAAAATACCGTCAAACCAATAAAAATTGTGACCGCTAAGAATCCGACAGTGACCGGATATGCCATCGCCGACTTAATCTGGTTCTGCAATCGGTTCAAGTCTTCTAGTAGCTTCGCTAGGCGGTTGAGCACTTCATCCAAAACACCGCCCACTTCGCCAGCTTGAATCATACTGACGTAGAGATTATCAAAGCTCTCCGGGTGCTTGCGCATTGAGTCAGAGAGGCTAGTGCCCTGCTGCACATCAGCGTTGATTTGGGTAAGCGCGACTTTCAGCTTGGGATTGGGACACTGGTCAGACAAAATGCCAATCCCGCGCACTAGGGCAACCCCAGAAGACACCAGCGCTGCAAACTGTCGGGAGAAAACAGCCTTGTCTTTGACAGTTACCTTAGCAAGCGACGTCTGAAAATCAGCAAAGCTGAAGCTCATTCCCTTCTGCTCTTTGAGGTCTTGGATATGCATCCCCTGACTTTTGATCAGGGCACGCGCCTCAGCAGGAGTCTCGGCTTCTACTTTACGGCGAGTCGTTTTGCCTGCCGTATCACGGCCTGTTGCCACATAGGTTGGCATGATCGTTCTCTTGTTGAATGGTGGATTGGTTGGGTTATGTTTGGTTCTGTTCTTTTACAGGCGGCCTATTGCGACTGTTTGATGTGGCTACCGGCGACCTGCGGCCTTCGCTTTTGCATTGGCTGCTCCCGGCGGGCCACCGATGAGTCGCTGTAGCTCTTCTGGTCTCGAAGTTTTAGACATCGCCGCTTCAAAGCTAATGACGTTTGCCTTGTAAAGGTCAGCTAGAGCCATCTCCAGGGTTTGCATCGCTAGCCGTCCACCGGTCTGGATCGCACCATAAATCTGAGCTGTTTTACCTTCTCGAATCATGTTGGAGATACCAGGCGTCACCACCATGATTTCCTGCGCCATTACCCGACCAAATTCTCCGGGTTTGGGGTTAGCCTTGGGCACCAGACACTGACTGAGAACAGCAACCAGTGAGTTAGACAGCTGAACTCTGACCTGCTGGTGCTGCGCGGGCGGAAAAACATCGACAATTCTGTCCACGGTTTGAGCCGCCGAGCTAGTGTGCAGTGTGCCAAATACCAAGTGGCCTGTTTCAGCTGCTGAAATCGCCAGCGAAATCGTCTCTAGGTCACGCATCTCACCTACCAGAATCACGTCTGGATCCTCTCGCAGGGCCCCCTTTAGTGCATTGGAAAAGCTCTTGGTATCTTCCCCAACCTGGCGTTGGTGAATCAGGCTCTTAATTGGTTCGTACACAAATTCGATGGGGTCTTCCACCGTCAAGATATGCTCTGCCCGTGTCACGTTGATGTTGTTGATCATCGAAGCGAGCGTTGTTGTCTTACCCGAACCGGTCGGGCCAGTCACCAGCACCAATCCTCTTGGTTTTTCAGACAGCTCGGTAACGATGGCCGGTAAGCCCAACACATCTAGGCTAGGAATCTTGGAGCTTAGGGCTCTCAGACAAGCGGCATAGGTGCCCCGATCTTTGTAAACGTTTACCCTGAAGCGGGCTAGGCCGCGAACGCCGTAGGAACAGTCAAGCTCCCAGGTCTGTTCAAGGATTTTGCGCTGTGAGTTGTTCAGCATGCTGAAAATCAGTCGCTGACACTGGTCGGCAGTCATCGGTGGGTGATCGGTTGGCGTGAGGTGCCCGCTGATGCGAATGTAGGGAGGCAAGCCGGTTGATAGATGGAGGTCGGAGCCGCCCCGCTCCACGACTTCTTCCATCAGGTCTTCAATCATTAATTCCATGGTGCTTTCTCTCCCTTAGGTCGATAGTGAGTTGAATAGTTAGATTAGATAGTTAGATAAGTCGCTGAGTTGCTGGTGGGTTACTGGTTGCAGATTGTTTGCGATCGCTCTTCGTTATTGCTCTTTGTAGCGAGGCGTCAGGCAGTAGGGGCAATCGAGCCACTCGTGGTGCAGTTCGGCGCCGCAATGGCTGCAAGAAAGAATGCTCTTCCGCTTGGCTTTGAGTTCGGCTTCAAGCCCTTTGTCTGTGAAGGTCACCCGCTCTACCTCTTCTAAAGTGGTGTGCCCTTCTTTTACGAGGTTAAGGCTGTAGGCAAGTAGGGTGTGCATACCTTCTTCTACGGCGACCTCTTTGATCTGCTCTGTGGGAGCACCGTCCGAAATCATTTGCTGCAGCCGTTCGGTGACTCGCATCACCTCATACACACCGACCCGGCCCTTATAGCCGCCGCCGCCGCACTTTTCACATAGCTGCCCCGATTCTTTGAGCGCGCTGATTTGATCGGAGGGAACCTTGTTCGCTTTGTACAGCGTTATATCGTGGTCTTTGGAGATACTCATGCCAAACCTGGCGAGCACCTCTGGAGTGGGCTGATAGGGCACCCGGCAATCACTGCACACACGGCGCACCAGTCTTTGGGCCAGCACACCAATCAAAGAACTCGAAACCTGAAACGGCTCAACGCCCATTTCACCCAGACGAGAGACTGCGCCAGCCGCATCGTTGGTGTGCAGCGTTGTCAGTACCAAGTGACCGGTGAGGGCCGCTTCAATAGCAGTCTTTGCCGTCTCAGGGTCGCGCGTCTCACCCACCAGAATGACGTCTGGGTCCTGTCTGAGGAACGACCTTAGAATGGCGGCAAAGTTCATGCCCTTTTCGCGAATAACCTGCACTTGAGTAATGCCAGGTAGCGCGTATTCAATCGGGTCTTCTGCCGTGCTGATATTGACGCCCGGATCGTTCCGCTCAGAGAGAACGGAGTACAGCGTCGTGGTTTTACCCGAACCGGTAGGCCCCGTCACTAGGATGAGACCGAAGGGGCGACTGGCCATCTCCTGTACGATGTGGAGTGTCTCCTCATCGGTAATCAGCATGCCTAGCCCAAGCTGCGTCGATGAGTTGTCCAGAATACGCAGAACAACTTTCTCTCCGTAACGACTGGGAAGCGTGCTGACTCGGAAGTCTACTTTTCGCTCTTGGAATACCCGGCGAATTCTGCCGTCTTGGGGCATCCGGCGCTCTGCGATGTCGAGGTCGGAAATAATTTTGAAGCGAGCCGTCACCGCTGGAATGATCTTTTTGGGAAGGTGGGGGAATGCCTGTTTCAAAACGCCATCTTTACGAAAGCGGACCCGTAGATATTCTTCTTGGGGCTCTACGTGAATATCAGAGACGCCTTCCTGCAGGGCCTTGACTAATATTTTGTTGACTAGGGCAATGACAGGAGCCGCGCCTGCGTCCTGGAGTGCTTCACCGAGGTCGGCTTCGCCCTCTTCAATGCCATCTTCTAGTCCATCTGCATCAAGGTCGAGGTCTTCTAAGTTGGTGTTGACCTCGATGGGCTTGACGGGTTTTTTAGGGGCCCCAGATTTGGCTTTTTTCTGTGTTTTTTCTTTGGCAACTTGCTCATCTAAGAACTTTGCCATTAGACGCTGATAGTCTTCGATGGTGATGACCATGCGCCGCAAGCCGATGCCCTTGGGTCTGAGGATGCGGTTGAGGTCGTCCTGAGCTTCTAAGTTTTCAGGATCTACCATGGCCACCAGCACGGATTTTTGCTGGCCTTCTCCGCTGGTAGAGAGGGGTAACAACCGGTGGCGACGACAGATATCAACAGGGAGTAAGCTGCCGATGAGCTGGGTGACTTGGGTGTCTGATATCTCCTCGATTTCAGGATCGAGTGAATCTACGCCGTAGAGAATTTTGAGTTCGAATAGCTGTTGCTTTTTGTACTGTCGTACTAGCTCTGGAGAAAGCTGCTGTCCTGCGATGGACTCTAGGACTTCAGTCAGGGCGCGTCCCGATTTGCGACTTTCGACCAGTGCTTGCTGCATCTGTGCGCCGTCTACAAAGCCTGTCTGGATGAGCTTGCTGCTAAAGGGCGAGAAGCTCTTTTGCAGGACGAGTGCCTTCCTTGTCGATGAAGAGTTTGTCATGGCCGATGCGAAAAAATCTCACACCAGTGTGCCCACAAAGCTCAAATCAGTACCCGGTGGGCTGTCTGTGCTTGCACCTAACTTTATCGCAGTGGTGATTGCGGATAACCCCATACGGAAAACCGTTCCACAAGTGCTCCGCTGCCACCTAATATAGACAGGATAAATAGGGCTCGGGTAGTATTTGTCTAGCTTGATTGTCTGGGCTAGTATCTGCCTTTGAATCACTTAGACAAGGCTACTTAGCTCTATGAGACCGGGAATGGAGAGTACTTTGAAATGATGGATGCAGAGAACAACGAAAACCAGCAGGGTGCTGAGGGGAACTCAGAAAACATTGAAGAACTCCGTGTTGAAGATGCCTCTGCCGATATTGATTTCGACCAACCGTTTGATTCGGAAAGTGATGCCTCTGCTGAGGGGCCATCTGAGCAAGCTGATGAGCTACCTGACGATATTTCGGCTGAGGACGCTTTCGCGGCAGAAGCCAGTGCGCGGGTAGCCCTGCAGCAGCAGGTAGAAACTCTACAGGCCCAGCTAGAGGACCGCACGGGTCAATTCACTCGGCTGACGGCTGATTTTGATAACTTTCGTAAGCGGACGGCAAAGGAAAGAGAAAACCTGGAAGAGCAGGTGAAGTGCAACACCATCGGCAACTTGCTGGAGGTTGTTGATAACTTCGAGCGGGCGCGATCGCAGATCAAACCACAGGGCGATGGCGAGATGGCGATTCACAAGAGTTATCAAGGGGTATACAAGCAGCTCGTTGAGGCGCTTAAGAAGCTAGGCGTTTCTCCGATGCGCTGCGAAGGCAAGGAATTTGACCCAAATTTGCACGAGGCGGTGATGCGTGAACCGACAGACCAGTATCCCGAAGGAACTGTTATTGATGAGTTCGTCCGTGGGTATGTTCTAGGAGAGCGTGTCTTACGTCACGCGATGGTTAAGGTGGCTACGCCGCTAGATCCTTCAGCTGAATCCAGCGACTCGTCGCCCGAGGGGTAGTGCTTTACGGGTTGTGCCTGCCGGACCTTTCCGGGGTCTTGCGAGGACTAAAGATGTGAAGCGTCGGTGGATTCTACGTAAGCGTACCGACCTTCATGGAACTGTCCGAGCAAATTATGGGAAAAGTTATCGGCATCGACCTAGGAACGACTAATAGCTGCGTCGCTGTGCTAGAAGGCGGTAAGCCGGTTGTGATCCCGAATACCGAGGGCGGACGCACGACGCCAAGTATCGTTGGGTTTGCCAAAGGTGGAGAGCGCCTCGTCGGGCAGTTGGCAAAGCGGCAGGCTGTGACTAACGCTGAGAATACGGTTTACAGCATTAAGCGGTTTATTGGTCGGCGCTGGGACGATACAGAGGCAGAGCGATCGCGCGTTCCTTACAAGTGCACCCGGGGCAAGGATGACACGGTTGATGTGATGATCCGGGCGAAGAGCTTTACCCCGCAAGAAATTTCTGCAATGACGCTGCAAAAGCTGAAAAGCGACGCGGAGGCCTATTTAGGGGAAACGGTGTCTCAGGCAGTGATTACCGTACCTGCCTACTTCACCGATGCCCAAAGACAGGCGACTAAAGATGCCGGTGCGATCGCTGGCCTAGACGTGCTCAGAATCATCAATGAGCCAACCGCCGCAGCCCTCTCCTACGGTCTCGATAAGCAAGACCAAGATCAGACGGTACTGGTGTTTGACTTGGGGGGCGGTACCTTTGATGTATCTATTTTGCAGCTGGGGGATGGTGTCTTCGAGGTCAAAGCGACTTCGGGTAACAATCACCTGGGCGGCGACGACTTTGACAACTGCATTGTCACCTGGATGACAGAAGCCTTTCGTCAGCAGGAAGGCATGGATCTCACTAATGATCGCATGGCGCTGCAGCGGATTCGAGAGGCTGCTGAGAAGGCGAAGGTTGAGCTGTCTACGATGGCAAAGACGTCTATAAATTTGCCCTTTATTGCTGCTGACGAGACGGGGCCGAAGCATCTGGAAATGGCGCTGACGCGATCGCGCTTTGAGGAGCTAGCGTCTACTCTGGTGCAAAATACGTTGGAGCCGGTGAAGCAAGCCCTCAAAGACGCTGAACTAGAGGCTAAGGATATCAATCGGATTTTGCTGGTGGGGGGCTCTACCCGGATTCCTGCCGTGCAGGCTGCTATCACTCAGTTTTTTGATGGTCAAACGCCGGATCGCTCTGTGAACCCAGATGAGGCAGTTGCGCTGGGGGCCTCTATTCAAGCAGGGGTGCTCGGGGGTGAAGTCAAGGATCTGCTTCTACTGGATGTGACGCCACTATCTTTGGGCATCGAGACGCTTGGGGATGTCTTTACCAAGATTATTGAGCGCAACACCACTATTCCTACCAGCAAAACTCAGATATTTTCGACGGCGACGGATGGACAGACTTCGGTAGAAGTGCATGCCCTACAGGGTGAGCGCGCCATGGCCCGCGACAACAAAAGCCTTGGCCGCTTTGAGCTGACGGGTATTCCACCTGCGCCTAGAGGGGTGCCCCAAATCGAGGTGTCTTTTGAAATTAATGCTGATGGCATTTTGCAGGTGGCGGCAAAAGACCGGGGAACTAACCGGGAGCAGAGCATTAAGATTACCAACCGGGGCGGACTGTCTCCAGCTGAGATTGCTCGGATGAAAGAAGAGGCAGAAATGTATGCCGGTGAAGACGAACAGAGAAAAGTGGTCGCAGAGCTGCAGAATCGCGCAGATTCTTTGTTCTACAGCTATGAGTCGGCGCTGAGAGATAGCGCGGATGTGATTTCAGATGAGCTGAGAGCGCAGGCCGAAGCGGAGGCCGAAGCGCTCAGAGCTGCAGTGGCAGACAAGAACGTTCAGCCTGCTGACTTGGCGCAGAAGCTAGACGCTTTGCAGCAAACAATCTTCAATATCGGTGCAGGGCTGTACCGACAGGTCGGCAACGATGGCGGTGCGGCTAGCGATATGAACAATGAGATGCCCGGGGCCAATATGGCAAATGCAGCGCCAGCGGATGTTTCTTCAGAAACCGTTGCTGTGGGTGTGGCGGTGAATGCTAGCCAAATGAGCGCAACGCCACCGCCTGCACCTCAAGGAGTCCCACAAGCAGTGCCAGTAGCATCAGCAGTCCCACCGGCTGCGGCGAATCCAGCAAGCGCTGCAAAACCGGTTGAGACAGCCTTTAGCTCGCCTATTGATGAAGAATTTGATATCGATAGCACTGTAGCTGCTGACTATGAGGCGATTGAGTAGCGATCGCTGAGCCGGGACAGTGAGCCAGTGCAGATTGTCTGCAGAAAATGACATCAAAAAGATGGGCGGATAATACGCCCAATGCATCAGAGTGTTTGCTATACAATAGGTCAATGTGTATTGATTTATGACAGCTGTAGCAAGTAACCTGGTGCATTGGGTTATTTGCTAGTTGGGTTGCTGAATGGGGAAGCTTGCAGTTTTGATATGCAGTCTTCAGCTCAGTCACAAGCCGCTCGACGGATACAACATTATCTTTTTGATTGACGTTTTATGGCCCGTGATTACTACGAAACGCTAGGTGTTTCGCGCAATGCCGAGCAAGATGAGATCAAGCGCGCCTACCGCAAGCTAGCGCGCAAGTATCATCCCGACGTCAACAAAGACGAAGGCGCTGAAGAAACCTTCAAAGAAGTGAGCCGGGCTTACGAGGTGCTCTCTGAGCCTGAGGTGAGGGCACGCTATGACCGCTTCGGGGAAGCGGGCGTTGGCGGGGCAGCTTCGGCAGGCGCGGGCGGATTTCAAGACTTTCAGGATATGGGTGGATTTGCCGATATCTTTGAAAGCTTTTTCAATGGGTTCTCCGGGCAGCCAGGGCAGCAGCGACGCCGCGGTCCGATGCGTGGGGACGACCTCAGACTGAACCTAAAGTTGGACTTTAAGGAAGCTGTCTTTGGGGGTGAAAAAGAAATCAGAATTAGCCACTTGGAGACCTGTACGACCTGCGGCGGGACGGGGGCAAAGCCGGGTACTCGTCCGCGTACCTGCTCTACCTGCAATGGAGCGGGTCAGGTAAGGCGGGCAACCCGAACGCCTTTTGGTATTTTCAACCAGGTGTCGACCTGTCCGACCTGTAATGGCACCGGTGAAGTCGTGGAGGACCGCTGCGAAACCTGTGGTGGCAGCGGCCAAAAACAAACGAATAAAAAGCTAAAGATCACAGTACCTGCCGGGGTAGAGAATGGGACTCGACTGCGGGTGTCGGGTGAGGGAGATGCGGGTAAGCGCAACGGCCCAGCTGGAGACCTTTATGTGTACCTGGTCGTCAGTGAAGATGCGAAGTTCCGGCGCGAAGGCATCGATATTCACTCGGACCTGAAGGTGAGCTATCTGCAGGCTATTTTGGGTTGCGAGCTGGATGTGGAAACGGTAGACGGAAAGGTGACGATGCAGGTGCCCGCTGGTACTCAGCCCAATACGGTATTGTCTTTGGATGGCCGCGGGGTGCCGCGCCTAGGGAATCCGGTGAGCCGAGGTAAGCACTTGATTACGGTGAAGGTGGACATTCCGACTCGCATGAAGTCGGAAGAGCGGGAGCTTTTGTTAAAGCTGGCTGAGATTCGAGGGGATGCGGTTGGCAAAGGGAAAAAGGAAGGCTTCCTAGGGGGACTTTTTAATGGCTAGTTTTCTGGCTATTACGGGTTCTTATGGCTCTGAAACAGCGCCTGTAGGGTTTGATCCTGAATTGTTGTTTGATGGGGCACTTTTTTCGGCGGTTACCGGAGGGTGTTGCGATGGCTGATGAGCGATTGGACTTGAGAGGGGTGCCCTGCCCGTTGAACTTTGTGCGGACGAAGCTGAAGCTTGAGAAGATGGCGCCTGGGTCGCTGCTGGAAGTGTGGCTGGATCCGGGTGAACCGATTGAGCAGGTGCCTGATAGCTTGAAGATGGATGGCTACGGTGTGGAGCTGATTGATGACCGCACGGAATATTTTGCGGTGCAGGTGCGTCATCCGATGGATATGTCGGCAGCTTGATGGGCGACTTGAGGGGTAGCCACGAGGCGAGTGAAACGCACACAGCGCTGAAGGGGTCTGGTGTTTGGCCAGGAACAGTCGTTGCCATTCAGGCTAATTACTATTCGGTTCAGCTAGATACGGACCTGAACTTAGAGGGGCTGGACTCAGATACTGGTGATAGGCCGGTTTTATTGTGCATTCGTCGGGGTCTGCTGAAAAAGCTGGGTCAGCAGATTATGGTGGGCGATCGCGTGGCGGTTGAGGAGCCTGACTGGCAAGGTATGAGGGGTGCGATCGCATCCATTTACCCGCGTCAAACCTTTCTAGATCGCCCACCGGTCGCCAATGTAGACCAAATTCTGCTGGTTTTCGCGCTGGCTGAACCCACGCTAGATCCTCATCAACTCAGCCGATTTTTGGTAAAAGCAGAGCTAACTGGGCTGTCGATTGTTCTCTGTTTGAACAAGCGGGATTTGGTGACTGATGAGGTGGCGGCGGCGTGGCGGGCACGCTTAGCGCAGTGGGGCTACAAAGCTCTGATGACCAGCATTCGAGACGATGACGCGCTGCCTGAGCAGCTGACGGGCACGCTGAGTGGCAAGATTACCGTCGTGGCAGGACCGTCTGGCGTTGGTAAGTCTAGCCTGACGAATCGGTTGATCCCTGCGCAGGACCTGCGGGTGAGTGCCGTCTCCGGTAAGCTGGGGCGGGGCCGACATACCACTCGCCATGTAGAACTATTTGAGCTGCCGGAAGGCGGTTTTTTGGCCGATACGCCAGGATTCAATCAGCCAGACATCGTCACCGCGCCGGAGCAGCTGAGCCTATATTTTCCCGAGATTCGTCTGCGACAGGCTGAAGGGTCCTGTCAGTTTAACGACTGCATGCATGTAAATGAGCCGGGATGCATCGTACGAAGTACAGCTGAGGATCGCTGGGAGCGCTATGAGCACTACCTGACGCTTTTAGAAGAAGTGACCCGGCAGCAGCAGGCCCTTGCGCATCAGCCGGACACGGAGGCTACAGAGAAGGTCAAGATGGTGGAGGATGGCAAGGTCCTTCACGAGCCACGTCTGGAAGCGAAGAAATATCGACGCACCTCTCGGAAAACGAGAAATCAGGCTTTTCAGGAGCTATGTTTGGACCTGTCTGCAGCCGAAGATCTAGCAGAGCTAGAAGACCTTGAGGATTTGGGTCTGTAGAATTTGTGTCTGTAGAATTGGTGTCTGCAGAATTTGTATTTTATTCACCGCAGTAGACGATCAGGTCGATTTCTACATCGCCGAATCCGGCTAAGGCTGTGACGCCGACGGTGGTACGGCCAGGGTATCGACCGGCTGTAAACCGGCTGGCGTAGATTTGGTTGACGCTGTCGTAGTAGCGAAAATCGGTGACGAAGATGCGGGACATCACGACTTTTTCGAAGCTGGTGCCTGCGTGGTTGAGGACCCGCTGTAGGTTGTCCATGACCTGTTCGGTTTGTTCTTCGATGGAGCCTTTGATGACATCGCCGGTGTCGGGGTCTTCGGAGAGCTGACCAGTTACGAAGAGAAAATCTCCGGCGCGGACGGCGTGAGAGTAGGGCGCAACCGGAGGGAGTTGCCCCTCTGGCAAGGTGATGTGCTCAATCATGGACTGTGTTGTTGCTGCGGTGTTGTCAATGCTTTACGAGAATGGGTGCTATCGATGCCAGGTGGTAACGCCGCCTGGCTTATCGATGAGCGTGATGCCTTTGGCGGTGAGCTGGTCGCGGATGCGGTCGGCTTCGGCGTAGTTTTTTGCCTGTTTTGCGGCGCTGCGTTCTGCAATGAGCGCTTCGATGTCTTCGCTAGTCATCTCATCGGTGGTGGACTCTTCGGCAGTCTGTTTTTCTGTCTGTGCTTCTAGCCCTAGGACAGCAGCTAGGCTAACCAGGGTTTGCCACTGCTGTTGAAGCTTTGCAGGGTCTGCCTCTGGGTTGCCTGCGTGGATGATGAGATTGCGCTGACGCTGAAGTTCTTTGGCGAGTCCGAAGAGAACGGCGATCGCACCCGGTGTATTGAAGTCATCGTCCATGGAAGCTCTAAACTTGCTGACGGCATCTTCATCGAGCGTTTCTGTCGGTTCTGCCCAGCCTAGCTGTTTACCCTGCTGCGCACCAAAGTTGAGTCCTTCGTTGAGGTTTGCCCATCCCTTCTTGGCAGATTGGATGGCCTCTTCGGTAAAGTCGAGAGGCATACGGTATTGGGACTGTAGAACGAACATCCGAACTGCCATGGGATCTGGACCCTCGGGTGCATCTAGCAGGCTGCGAATAGTTGTAAAGTTGCCTAAAGACTTAGACATC